>CAZVRY010000080.1:10308-25665 GCA_964629545.1 uncultured Verrucomicrobiota bacterium
CGTTTGGGTTGCCGGCGTTGGGGCAGGCGTATTTTGTGGCGAGCACGAAGACGACGGAGACGTTCGAGTTGAAGGAGGGGCGGACGATCGAGTATCGGGTGGATTTGGTTGGGGGGTTGAACGACGACTCGTATGCGGTGTTGGCGTTCATTCCCACGGCGACCGGGGCGAACTCGCTTGGGGGGTATGGGATTGCGAAGTCGCCGACGGACGTGTTGATCACGAAGGGGATTGGGAATTACTTCATCGATGACGACACGGGGCGGGTGGATAACGAGAACGTGGTGTTGGTGCTGCGGTTGACGGCGAGGGGCGGGAACGTCTACATCAAGGGGCAGGTGTTGGACAAGGAGGACGGGAACAAGGTGATTTGGGAGCGGAATTTCGTGGACACCCCGGCGGCGGACGTGTTTTCGGACGGTTCGGACACTCCGCCGGCGCCGTTCATCACGTCGGGCAATGTCGTGTTGTATTTGTATGCGGACGAGGGGACGGATCCTGGTGGTTACCAGGTGACGTATGACAACCTGGAGGTGTTCGAGATGGACACGGCGGTGTTGGATGATTTCAACGCGGCCGAGCGGCAAGGGTGGACGGATTCGAATCCGATCAACCTGCCGTTGCCCGGGGGGCAGCAGGCGGGCGGGCAGTTTACGTTTGGGTTGCCGGCGTTGGGGCAGGCGTATTTTGTGGCGAGCACGAAGACGACCAAGACTTACGAGTTGGCGGAGGGGACGCGGCACGAGTTTCGGGTGGACCTGGTGGGGGCGCAGGGGCCGGATTCGTATGCGGTGTTGGCGTTCATCCCGACGGCCACGGGGGCGAACACCCTGGCGGGGTATGGGATTGCGAAGTCGGAGACGGACATCCTGATCACGAAAGGGATCGGGAATTACTTCATCGACGACGACACGGAGCCGCGGAAGAACAGCAATATGGCGTTGGTGTTGAGTCTCCTGACGCGCGGGGGCAATGTTTACATCACGGGGCAGGTGTTGGACAAGGATGACGGGGAGGCGGTGATTTGGGAGCGGACGTTTGTGGACACGTCGGCGGCGGACATCTTCTCGGATGGCAGCGACACGCCGCCGGCGCCGTTTATTACGTCGGGGAATGTGGTGTTGTATCTGTATGCGGACGAGGGGACGGATCCGTCGGGGTATGCGGTGGTCTACGACAACCTCTGGGCGAGTGCGCCGCCGGCGGTGGGCAATGAGGCGCCGATCATTGGGGACGTATCGCCGTTGAAAGGGGCCAATTTTCTGGCGGCGCCGGCGCAACTGAGCTTCAAGGCGAGCGACGACAAGCCATTGCCGGACGAGGGGATCAAGGTGACGATGAACGGGACGGTGTACACGACGGCGAACGGTTTGCAGTTGAGCGGGAGCACCACGAGCCGGACGGCGACGTTGGGAGGTTTGGCGGCGGAGCAGGTCTACAATGCGGTGTTGTCGGTGACGGATGCGGACGGGGTGACGCGGGAGGCGCTCTGGTGGTTTGACACGCTGACGGCGGCGGCCAAGGTGGTGGAGGTGGAGGATTACAACTTCGAGTCGGGCGGGTTCTTCAACAATCCGGTGCGGACGCCGGAGTATTCCGGAGGGGAGAATTCGTTCACGGATCGGATTGGCACGTCGGGGGTGGATTACTCGGACACGCGGGCGAATCCGAACGGCACGGACACGATGTATCGGACGTGGGATCCGGTGCGGATGCAGCATTCGATCGATCTGCAGCGGCCGGTGTTCGACAACGCGCAATTCGTTTACGATTACGACGTGGGCGACGTGGCGGCGGGGGAATGGCTGAACTACACCCGGACGTTCACGACGGGTTCCTACGAGGTCTATTTGCGCGAGGCGGTGGTCAACCTCACGGCCTCGGAGAGCGTGTTGGAACTGGTGACGAGCGACCCGACGCAGCCCGGTCAGACGGTGAGCGTGCTGGGGAGTTTCTTTGGCGATTCGACGGGCTACACCTTCCGGAACAATCCCCTGACCGACGGGACGGGCTTGAACAAGGTGGTGTTGAACCTCTCGGGGACGAAGACGTTCCGGTTGCGGCAGGTGACGGCGGACGGGGGAGGTGGGAATCGGTATTTCAATTACCTGGTTTTCGTGCCGGTGGCGGGCGGTGGGAAGCAGCGGGCGACCGTGTCCTCGGTGTCCCCGGCCAACAACGCGGTCTACCATTCGGTTCAACCGATGGTGACGGCGACGATTCTGAATCGGGAGACGACGGTGAATGTGGGGACGGTGGTGCTGCGCGTGAACGATGCCCCGGTGGGGGCGACGGTGACGCCGACGGCGGATGGGGCGAGTGTGTCGTATGCCTTGTCGCCGCTGCCGGCGCCGAATTCGGTCATCAACTGCCAGGTGACCTTCCAGGACAGCGACGGAGAGGAAGTGGTGGCGTCGTGGAGTTTCACCTTGGCCTATCATCGGTTGGATCCTGCGAATGCGCGACCGGGTCCGGGGGTGACGCGCGGGTTCCGCGGGCGCATGGTGCAGGCGCCCCTGGGCTCGAATCTGGACAACGACCTGGCGCGGGCGGAGGAGCAGTTGCGGCCGAACTCGAGTATTCCGGCGTTGATTGACGCGAACTTCTCGGTGTCGGTGGTGAACCAGACGCAGAACGATCAGCCAGCGGGGCATTTCACGGCGGCCAACGGCTATCCCGACGCGGTCGTGCCCGGGTTGGACGAGTTCATGAATGGGACGGACGACTTCGTGGTGGAGGTGCAGGCCTGGCTGCAGTTGTCGGCGGGGATCCACCGCTTTGGGGTAATGAGTGACGACGGTTACAAGGTGTCGTCGGGCGCCACTCCCGGCAGCAAGGAACCGATTGTGGCCTTCCACAATGGCGGGCCGGCCGACGAGACCTTCGATTTCGTGGCGCCGGCGGATGGGTTTTATCCGTTTCGGATGATTTGGTATGAGCGTGGGGGCGGGGCTCACGGGGAGTGGTTTTCGGTGAACCTGACCACGGGCGAGCGGACGTTGATCAACGACTCGACCAAGCCGGGGGCGGTGTTGGCGTTTGAGGACGCCACGGCGGCGCCGCCGGTGCAATTGGAGTCCTCGGCGGCGGTGAACGCCGGCTACGCCGTGGATGCCTCTGCCAACGTGAACCTGGGGACCAAGACAATCACCGTGAACGCCAGCGGGGAGGCGCGCTTCTATCGGCTCCAGGGCGTCACCGCCCGGATCAAGTCGATCAGCGTGAGCGGGTCCGTGGTCACGCTGATCTACGAGTAGCCGGCGCGGAGCGCGGGGTTTGGATTCGCAGCCGCCTATCCTTCGGGGTAGGCGGCTTTTGTTTGGCCGAACCGCTTTCTTGCCATCGGGGGTCGGAGTGTCCATGCTCCGGTCGTTCTCGCCGGAGAGCACCTTCGGGGTAGCCGGGTGTTGCCGATGGATGGGGCCTTCCGGAGCGACTCCCTGCCATGAGCAAGACGAAAGCGCTATTGCCGCGTTGGCCGCTGAGCGGGACGCGTGGTGCCATTTGGGTGGCGGTGTTCGGCCTGAGCTGGCTGTGCGGATCCGCTCAAGGGGCTGGGTATCTTCCGCACGCCGAGCTCACTGCCCGCCTCCGCGACGTGGTCGGACGCCATCCGGCTTGGGCGCGGATGGAGGCGTTGGCGACCTCGATCGGTGACCGGGCGGTATGGCGCCTCGAATTGGGGGCCGGGTCCGCCGGGGCGTCGACGAACCGGCCCGCCATGCTGGCGGTGGGCGGTTTGGAGGGGAACGATTTGGCGGGTCCGACCATCTTGCTGCATTGGGCGGAGGGATTGCTGGCCTCGGCGTCTACCAACGAAGCGACCCGTCGGTTGCTGGAGACGACGACCCTGCATGTGATTCCGCGGCTCAATGTGGACGCCGCCGAGTCTTTTTTCGCGCAGCCTCGGGTGGAGCGGAGCGTCTCGCTTCAGCCTTTTGATGGCGACCGGGATGGTTTGGTCGATGAGGATGGACCGGAGGATATGAACGGGGACGGCTTGATCACGTGGATGCGGGTGGAGGATCCCGAGGGCGAGCTGCGGTTGGATGGCACGGACGCGCGTTTGCTGGTGAAGGCGGACCGGGCCAAGGGGGAGCGGGGGGGCTGGCGTTTGCTGGTGGAGGGCCGAGACAACGACCACGACGAGGGGTGGAACGAGGATGACCTGGGCGGGGTGAACTTCAACCGGAACTTCCCGTTCGGTTATCGGTTTTTCGAGGCGGACACGGGAAGGCATCCGGTGAGCGAGGTGGAGACGCGGGCCTTGGCAGATTTCGTGGTGGCGCATCCATCGATTGGGGTGGTGTTCGCGTATGGGGCGGGGGAGAACTTGACGCAGACCCCAAAGGCGGAGCCTGGGGGGAGGCGGCCTCCGACGGCGGTTCATGAGGGGGATCTGCCGATCTGGAGGGAATTGGGCAAGGGGTGGCGGGAGGCGCTCGGGTTGAAGAAGGAACTGCCGGGATTGGGTGTCGGCGGCACGTTTGCCGATTGGGTGTATTTCCATCGCGGGCGGCTTGCCTTGGCGGCGCGTCCGTGGAGTAGCGCGCTGCAGGTGGAGTTGGGGAAGGCGGGGCAACCCGAGGCGGCGAAGGCGGAGGGGCCTGGGGGTGAGGCTGGGGAGGCGGCGCCGGGGGCGGGGGTGGGGACGGGCGGGGGAGTGGGGGCGGCGCCTGCGGAAGGGTCGGCGACGCCGGCTGCGGGACCGCCGGCCGGGCGGGGGCCGGGAGGGCGGCGGGGTCCGCCGGGTCGGGCGGAGCCGGCCAAGGCGTCGGGGGAGGGCCGGGTGGAGGAGGATCGGGCCTGGTTGCAGTGGGCGGACAAGCATTATCCGGAGGGTTTTGTGCCGTGGAAGGAGATCGAGCACCCGGATTTTCCCGGGCGGAAGGTTGAGGTTGGGGGAGAGGCGCCGTTTGCGCGCAGCAATCCGCCGCTGGCGTTGCTGGAGGATTTGGCGGTGCGGCAGGGGGGATTTCTGACGGCGCTGGCGGGCCGGTTGCCGCGGGTTGGCTTTCGCAAGGCGGAGGCGCGGCACTTGGGGGAATGGGTGTACGAGATTGTGGTGCAGGTTGAGAATCAGGGGTATTTGCCGACCGCGATGGCGCAGGGGGCGGTGAGTGGGGAAGTCGATGCGACGCGGCTGCTTCTCGGGCTGGAGGACAAGGACCTCGTGGCGGGGAGCCGGCGAACCCTGCTCGGGCCCATCGAGGGCAGTGGGGGCATGGTGGAGACGCGGTGGGTCGTCCGCGTGAAGGGGAGGTCAGCGATTCGGGCCGAGGTGGTATCGACGCTTGGCGGTTCGGCCCAGGTCACCATTGAACTCCCGGAGGTCCGATGAAGATTGTGCGCAGAGATACTGTTGTTTCGTCTTGGTTGGGTTGGGGTTGGGAGTGGGCGGTGAGGTCAGCGGGGGTAGGGATAGGGCGGCGGGGCCCTGGGGCCGCGCGCGGCATTGGGCTGGTGGCGCTGGGGTGGGTTGGGGTGGCGGTGGGGGTGTTGGGGGCGGAGGTGGCCGACCGTCGTCCGGCGGCCGGGGACCCGACGCCGCATGCCTTTCCGGCGTTGGGCATGCCGGCGGAGCGGCGGGTGGAGGTGGCCTGGAACCGGTTTTACGACACGGAAGGGTTGGGCAGGATTCTGGCGAACCTGCACGCCGCGTTTCCGGATCTGACCCGCCTGTATTCCATCGGGAGGTCGGTGCAGGGGCGCGAACTGTGGTGCCTGGAAGTGACGGCGTTTCGCCGGGGGGATCCCCTGCGGAAGCCGGGCATGTATATTGACGGGAACATCCACGGCAACGAGGTGCAGGGGTCTGAGGTGGTGGCCTACACGGCGTGGTATCTCTGTCACCAATACGGCCGCGTCGAACAGGTCACCGAACTGCTCGATCGCTGCGTGTTTTACTTGATCCCGACGATCAATCCGGACGGCCGGGACCACTGGCTGCAGCAGCCTGGGAATGCGAGCACCTCGCGGTCTGGGCTCAAGCCTGAGGATGACGACGAGGACGGGGTGGCGGACGAGGACGGTTATGACGATTTGAACGGGGACGGGGCGATCACGATGATGCGGGTGCGCGATCCGCGCGGGCGGTTCAAGCGGCATCCGGAGTTTCCGGACACCCTCATGGTGGCGGCGGGGCCGGACGAGTTTGGAGAGTTCAGCCTGCTGGGCACCGAGGGCATCGACAACGACGGGGACGGTCGGATCAACGAGGATCCTCCTGGCGGCTACGACATGAATCGGGACTGGGGATGGGATTGGCAGCCGGATTACATCCAGCGCGGGGCGCGCGAGTATCCTTTTTCGCTTCCGGAGACGCGGGCGGTTGCGGACTTCGTCTCGGCTCGTCCGAACATTGCGGGGGCGCAGTCGTATCACAATGCGATGGGGGCGATTTTGCGGAGTCCGGGTCGGGAGGGTGGGAACATGCGGCCTGGGGATGACGAGACCATGCAGGCGATTGGGCAGCGAGGGGAGAGGATCATTCCCTATTACCGGTCGATCGTGATTTGGAAGGATCTTTACACGGTGTGGGGTGGGGAGGTGGACTGGTTTTACAGCGGGAGGGGCATCCTGACGTTCACGACGGAGCTGTGGACGCGGCAGAACCTCTTTCGAGAGGCGCCGGCGGCGGCGCGTTCGGGTCGGGGCGGACCTGGGGGCAGCGACGAGGATGCGGCGTTTTTGAAGTTAGTGATGTTGAACGAAGGGGTGACGCGGTGGCAGGCGTTCGAGCATCCCGAGTATGGGTGGATCGAGATTGGGGGCAATGCGAAGACCTGGGGCCGCACGCCGCCTTCTTTTCTGCTGGAGGAGGAATGCCACCGCAACATGGCCTTTACGCTTTACCATGCGGACCAGATGCCGCGGGTGCAGGTGGAGGATCTCACCGCGGAGAAGTTGGATGAGCGTCTTTACCGGGTGCGGCTCACGTTGAGCAACGACCGGATGATTCCCACGCGGACGGCCCAGGACATCCAGGCCAGGATCGGGTCTCCGGATGTGGTGAGGTTAGAGGGTTCGGGGGTGACGGTGTTGACGGCGGGGCGGGTGCTGGATCGGTTTTGGCGCCGGGTGGAGGCGGTGAAGCGGCGTCCGGCGCGGGTGGAGTTGGACGCGGTGCCGGGCATGGGGGAGCGCCGGGTGCAGTTCCTGGTGCGCGGTTCGGGGCGGGTGAACGTCACCTACGAGTCGGCGAAGGGGGGTCGGTTAGAGAGGAGTGTGGATTTGCCGTGAGGGGGGCCCGGGAGCCGGTGTTGGTGGGCTATTGGGCCAAGCGGCCGCAGGTTTTATGAGTCAGACCTATCAGGTGATCGTTTGCGGGAGCGTGGTTCCCGATCCGTTGCAGACCTTGGAGCCGGTGGTCGGTCCGGGGGGGCCGGCCTTGCGGAACGAGATGATGTTACCCGCGTGGTTGGATCCTTGGGCGGGGCATGCGTTGTATGAGGCGGCGCATTTGGTCCAGCGTTTTCCTGGGAGCAAGGTCTGGCTGGTGAGTGTGGGGCCGAAGGCGAAGCTGCAGCAGGTGATGATGACGGTGGCGCAGAAGGTGCCGTTCGAGTTGTTGGCGCTTGACGGATCGGCCAGTGGATTTGCGGACGCGGCCGAGACGGCGGCGGCCCTGGCGGCAGCGATCGAGGGACTGCCGGGATTGGACCGGTCGCGCTTGCTGGTGTTTGGAGGTTGGGAATCGGCTTCGCGGGGGGCGGGGATCACCTTGCAGATGGTGGGCGAGTTACTCGGGCTGAGCGATCAGTTCCAAGGGGTTGATGAATTGAAGGTCAACGAGGATGGGTCACTGGAGGTTTTTGAGCGGATCGAGGGCGGGCGGCACCAAGTGTCGAGGTGCGCGGGTCCTCCGGCGGTGTTGGGGTGGGCGACGGGCAACTTGCCCGAGCCGCGCAACAACCCGCAGGTGGGGATGGCGAACATGCGCACGGCGATGCCTGCGTTGCAGCGAGCGAGGGCGGTGAAGGTTGGGGCGGAGGGGGTGACCTATACCAGCGTGAGTCTGCCCAAGCAGATGCGCGAGACGCGGGTGGTGCGAGATTTGCCGGCCGAGGCGATCGCCCAGGAGTTGGTGGCTTGGATGACGGGGAAACCGGTCTAACCGGACGACGGCGGCGGTTCATTGCTTATGACGACGATTTTGTTGCTGGCTCATGCCGAGCCCGACGGGACGGTGGGAAAGCCTGCGCGGGAAGCCTTGGGGGCGGCCTTAGCGCTGTGCGGGACCTTGCAGGAGGCGACGCTGAGCGTGGGGGTGATTGGCGAGCGGGCGAGCGTGGCGGCTGGCGCCCTGAGCGGATGTGGGGCGCAGCGGTTGTTAGCGGTGGAGGGGGCGGCCTTCGCCCAACCGCGATACGCCAGCGATGTCGCTGCGGCGGTGGCAGCGGCGAAGGCGGTGGCAGCGGCGGTGGTGATCGTGCCGGCGACCGCCCGTTGGAACCGGGTGGTGGCGGGCGCCGCGCATCGTTTAGGGGGGCGGGCGGAGACGCACGTGACGGGGCTGAAGGGGGTGGACGGCGTGGTGCGGGTGACGCGGTGGTATTATCGGCAGCGGATGGAGGCGGTCTTGACGCGGACGCAGCGCCCGTGGTTTTTGGCGGTGGAATCGGGGGTGGCGCCTGGGTGGTCTGGGGGACCGGGAGCCCTGGTGCCGGAGGCGGTGGAGGTGGCGTTACCCAGCGACCTGCGGACCGAGGTGCTGGGGACGCAGGCGCCGGCGGCGGATCAGCAGACGATCCGGCCCGAGGCGGAGGTCTTGCTGGTGGCGGGGGCGGGTTGGACGAAGAAGCAGCCGGATGGTCAGGTGAAAGTGAAGGAGGCCGCGGGGTTGATCCTCGATTTTCTCCGGTTGGCGCGGGCGTCGTTAGGGAGCAGCAAGTCGTTGGTGGATTTGGGCGGGGAGGGGCAGGCGGTGCTGCCTTTCCTGACGCACTTGAATCAGATTGGCCAGACCGGCGCGACGCCGCGTCACGCCAAGGGTCTGTCCACGTGCTGTCACGGGGAGGAGCCGCACACGGTGGGGTGGCGGTTTATCAACGAGCGTCGGGCGATCAGTTTGGACCCGAATTGTGGGTGGGCCCGGGGCAAGGCGGACGTGCTCTATGTGGCGGATGCGTTTGCGGTGATGGCGGAGGTGAACCGTCGGTTGCAGCAGGCGTGAGGGGCTGGGGGGGGCGGTCAGGCGACGGGGCCGTAGCGGGGCCCCAGGGTGGTCGCGAGTTCCTTGCCGTAAGCGAGCAAGTCGTCGCGTTGGGAGGGGGTCAAGGGGTGGTAAGCGCGGGCGAGGTCGACGTTGTGGATGGCCTGTTGGTAAGTGAAGGGGCCCACGATGGCTGAGCTGACGCCTTCGAGGTCGAGGGCATAGGCGAGGGCCTGGGGCAATCGTTCCGGGGGAGTATTGCAGCCGACCCAGGCTTTGCGGTGGTTGGGGAAGCCGCCCTTGATGCCTGCATAGACCTTCATGGCGACAACCCCGACGTTTTGCCTCCGGCATTCGGGGAGCACTTTGCCTTCGAAGTCGTAGATATTGCGGTCGGCGTAGTTCATGACCGCCATGACCACGTCGATCTGGGTGGTTTCGAGCATGCGGAGGAAGCGCGGAGGGGAGGCGTGTCCCGACATACCGATGAACCGGAGTTTACCGGCCTGTTTCTGGCGTTGGAGTTCGGCCAGGACGCCGTCCTCGGCGAGGACCTTGTCGAGGTTTTTCCCGCCGATATGATGGATATGAACGAGGTCCACGTGATCGACCTGGAGTTTCAGGAGGGACTCCTCGAGGGACTTGCGGGCTTCCGTTCCCGACTCCGTCCAGACTTTGGTGACGAGGAACAGGCGCTCGCGGCGGCCTGGCATGAGGGTGCCGAGGACCTCTTCGGCGTTGCCGTAGATGCGGGCGGTATCGATGTAGGTGACCCCGCGGTCCATGACCTCCCCGAAGATGCGGGCGGCCTCTTTGGGTTCGGTGCGGGCTTCGCCAATGGGGGCGGTGCCGAGGCCTAGGATGGTGACATTGACCCCGGTTCGGCCGAGGACGCGAGTGGGCAACGGCGCGGCGGAGTCGGCGGCTCGGGCGGGCAGCAACCGGCGGGCGAACGTGAACGTGGCTCCGGCCAGGGCCGTTTGGCGGAGGAAGCGTCGCCGCGGATAGCTGGGGGTAGTGGGGGAGGTGGCGTGGGTCCGCCGTGGGGCTGGGGGCAGCGAGGGAGCGGGCATAGGGTTGGGTGAACTCCGGCAGTTTGGCGTGGGTGGGGAGGAAAGCAACCCCGGAATCCCGGCTGGGATTCCCCGCCGGCAGAATCGGAAGTCATTTTTGCACAGGCCCTAAGCGAGGGTTTGGGCGTGGGTGTGCTGCGAAGGTATAGCCAATTCGAGGGGAGGGCACTAGAGTGGCGCGGTGCTGATCGAACCGGCAGAATGGATGGCGAGGCTGCGCTGGGTGTCCGCGGGGATCCGCGGGGCGTTGTTGTTGTCGATTCTGGTGCATCTGTTGTTGTTGATGATCGCGGAGGTGGGGGGGCGATTGGGGTGGTGGCAACACCGATTTCTGCAGGACTGGTTGGTGACGTCCCTGAGTGGGGAGCAGGCCGCCGCGCTGGCGGAGGCCCGGGCTCAGGCGGAGGCCCGCCAGCGCGAGGACACGCCCTTAGTGTTTTTGGAGGTGGATCCCAGCCAGGCCACGGCGGAGGCTCCCGAGCAGGCCACCTATTACGGGGCGCTGAATTCGCGCGCGGCCAATCCGGATCCGACCGTGGATACGGCGACGCCGCGGGTAGATGGCTTGCAGGATCGAGTGCCCCGGACGACGACGGTGGTGACGCCGACGGTTGTTCAGCCGGCGCCGCTGCAGCCGGTGGAGGCGGCGCCGCCGCTGGTGGCGCTGACCCCGAAGCGGGAAGCCCCGCAACCGCGGGTGCGGACGACCGATCCCGCGGAGACCGCGCTCAAGCCGGGTGATTTGCTGGTGGCGCGGCCGGCGCCGGACGCGCGGAGCATCGAGGGCCAGGCAGGGGGTCGGGAGGAGGCTCCGGCGGCGGCGCGGCCGGAGCGTCCGCGGACGTTCGCCCAGGCGCGTCCAGGGGAGAGGACGTCGCCGATCGTGGGGGAGAAGATGAAGCAGGCTGGCGGGGTGAAGCGGTTTGGGGTGGAATCGAGCCTGGACGCCCGTTCGACGACCTATGGGGCGTATGATGCGGCGGTGATTGCGGCGATTCAGCAGCGTTGGTATGGGTTGCTGGACGAGCGGGGTTACTCGTTGGATCGGAGCGGCAAGGTCGTGATTACGTTTCGGATGAAGCACGACGGGTCGATTCACAACCTGGAGGTCGTGGAGAGCGAGGTGGGCGAGTTATGGTCGGTTGTGTGCCAGAAGGCCATTGCCGATCCGTCGCCGTTTGGGGTTTGGCCGCGTCAGATGCGCCTTGAACTGGGCGACTACCGCAACGTACGGTTCACCTTCCATTACAACTGAGTGGCCGGGAGGAGGGTGGCCGGGGCGTCGGTGGAGAGACATTGAGTTTATGTTTGAGTTCTTGCGGGCCGGCGGGCCCTTCATGTGGTTGTTGGTGTTGACCTCGGTGGTGGCGGTGGCGTTCATCATTGAGCGTGGCTTGGCGTTGCGGTGGTCGAAGGTGATTCCGCGGCCGGTGGAGGACGCGGTGACGCGGTGTCGGTCGAAGAGCGATTTGGAGATGCTGCGGACCGTCTGCGTGCAGCAGGTTTCGCCGACGAGTCGGGTGTTGTTGGTGGCCATGGAGCATTTGGACTGGCCGAAGGCGGAGACGATTGACACGTTGCAGACGCGGGCGCGGCATGAGGTGGCCCAGTTGGAGCGGGGGTTGGTGGTGTTGGAGATCATTGTGGGGATTGCGCCGCTGCTGGGGTTGGTGGGGACGATTCACGGGTTGATCACGCTCTTCGGCGATTTGAGCAAGGTGGGGTTGGGGGACAACGCGGCGTTGGCGCGGGGGATCAGCATTGCCCTCAACACCACCCTGACGGGGTTGCTGATTGCGATCCCATCGATTGTGGCGTGGAGTTATTACTCGAAGAAAGTGGAGACGTTTGCGGTGGAGATGGAGACGCTGTGTGACGAGTTGTTGAAGCGCATGTATCGTCAGGGCAAGGGCAAGTGAGGGGGGGCGTCTCATGCAGTTTCTGACTCGCAAGCATCGTCAGCCGCCGTCGGTGATTATTGTCTCGCTCATCGACATTTTGATCGTGCTGTTAATTTTCCTGATGGTGACGACCACGTTCAAGCAGCAGCCGGCGTTGAAGTTGGCGTTGCCGGAATCGAATCAGCCGCGGGAAGGGGCATCGGAGGCTCAGTTGGTGGTGACGGTGGGGCCGAGCGCGCCGCATCTGTATCTGGGGGCGCAGCCGGTGACGTTGGCCGAATTGGAGCGGGAGCTGGCGGTGCGGGCGGCGCAGAACCCGCAGGTGGCCTTGGCGATTCGGGCCGATGCGGCGGCGCCGTTCGGTCAGATTGTGAGGGTGATGGATGCGGCGAAGGCGGCGCGGATCAAGACGGTGAACGCGTTTACGCGGGCGCCGGGGACGCGGTGAGGGTGGAAGGAGGGATTGACAGGCTCGGCGGCCTTGACTTAGCTTCGTTTGTCGGTCAGAAGAACTAAATTTCTCAAGATCATGTTGTTGCTAAGACTGAGCCTGGTCGTTGCGATTATTGCGAGCATCGCGACTTTTGTGGTGGGTGAGTTGAAGGTGAAGGAGCGCATCAACGTTCTGACCACCGACCTCGACACGACCAGGGGCAACTTGGAGCAAATGACCAGTCAGGAGGCCAAGGCCCGGGCGGACGCGAAGAAGGTGCGGGCGGAGTTGGACACGACCAGCCGGCAGTTGGGGGAGGCCCAGGAATCGTTGCAGACGGCGCGCACGGACCTCGGGGTGCAGCGCAAGCGGGCGGACGAGTTGGCGACGAATCTGGACACGACGACCAAGGCCAAGAATGTGGCGGAGCAGAAGTTGACGCAATGGGAGGTTCTGGGCGTGACCCCCGAGCAGGTGCGTGGGATTCAGAATGACCTTCGCCTGGCTCGGGAGAGCATCGACATGGCGAACGAGGAGAAGAAGGTCCTCGTCCGCAACAACAACACCCTGCGGGCGGAGTTGGAGAAATACACGGTGGGGGAGGACTCGGTGCCTCCGCTGCCGGCCGGGCTGAAGGGCAAGGTGCTGGCGGTCGATCCCAAGTATGATTTCGTGGTCGTCGACCTGGGCGAGGAGCATGGGATCGTGCCCCGGGGCGAGTTGCTGGTGAATCGGGACGGGAAGCTGGTGGCCAAGATTCGGATTCTTCGCGTCGAGCCCAAGCGTTGCATTGCCAACATCTTGCCGCAGTGGAAGCAGGCCGATGTGATGGAGGGCGATCAGATTTTGAACTGACATGAGTCGGATTGGATGGGCGGTTCGCTGGGGTTGGCTGGGGGTGGTCTTGGGGCTGATGGCCCTGAGCGTCGGTTGTTCCACGCCGGATGCCGACAACATGTCGGCTCGCCCGTGGAACGCGCCGCGCAGTTGGGAGTCGGGGTTGCCTTCGAGCGTCTACGAAGGCCGCTAGCCCGCATATTTCACGCCCACTAGGAGCCAGTCACGGTCTGTCGATCGACCCGACCGTACCCCTCACCCCTTACCCTTTCCCAAGCCCCCTGCCACGGACCTTTTTAGGGGGTTGGGGAGAGGGAGAAAGGGAGAGGGGACATGCTAGCTGGGGAACATTCGGGCTAGTTACATCCGGCCGCGTTGCCGGGTGGCTTCGTAGAGGAAGACGGCGACGGCGTTGCTGACGTTGAGGGAGTCGATTCCGGTCGCCATGGGGATCATGACGGCGTCGTCGCAGGCGGCGCGGGCGCGGGCACTGAGGCCGTCGCCTTCGCTTCCGAACAGGAGGCAGCAGTCGCCCCGCAGGTTAGCGCGGCTCAAGGTGGCTTCCGGGGAGTGCGGGTGAGCGGCCAGGCAGCGGATGCCCATTCGGCGCAGGTGGAAGAGGGTATGGATCAGGTCAGGGGATTCCAGGACGGGCTGGCGGAAGAGAGTGCCCATGGAGTTGCGCACGGCCCGTCGCAGGAAGGGGCTGGCGCAGGTTTCGCCGACGATGAGGAGGCCGGCTCCGAACGCGGCGCAATTCCGCACCAGCACGCCGACGTTCTCGGCGTTGGCCACGGCCTCGGTGGCGACCAGCAATCGGGGTGAAGGCGTTTGTGCGAGGGCCTGGTCGAGGGTCAACGGCGGAGGGACTTTGGCGATGGCGAGGACGCCCTGGAACATGGAGTAGCCGGTGAGTTGTTCGAGGAGAGATTTCTCAGCCAGGTAGACGCGCAAGCGCTCGGGTCGAGCGCGGAGCAGGGGTTCGTATTCGGGCAGCCATTTAGAGGGCAGGACCACGGAAACGACCTCGAACGAGCTTTCGAGGAGTCGGCGGACGACCTTGGTGCCCTCAGCCACGAAAATGCCCTGCTCGCGGTGGGCCAAGGGGCGGCGCATCGTGGCATAGGGTTGGAGGTCCGGTCGCTGGAACGAATCGATGGGCTCAATCTCGAACATTGCGCGGGGGGCATCAAACCCGGTGGCCCCCGAAAACTCAAAGGCAAATGCGAGCGAGGCGCGGCTCAGCCGCATCCATGCAGTCGGATCCGTCGCGCTCTCCATGAACCGGAACATGCGTTCGTTGATTTCCAAGCACTTGCGCATTTCAGGTTCATGGTCCCCATGCGCGTCGGTTCGTTCGACTTGGAAGCTCTCCATGAACCGGAAAGGCTAAAGGCTGAATCCTCGCTCCAACTCGTAATCCTAATCCTAATCGTAATCCTAATCCTAATCCTAATCGTAATCCTATTCGTAATCGTAATCCTATTCGTAATCGTAATCCTATTCGTAATCCTAATCGTAATCCTAGCGAGGCGTGACCTCAGACCCGCTCCGGCCCCCATTTTCGTGCAACGCGCCTTCGCCGTCTGGACCCTAATCTCCACGCCTCGCTCTGTAGAATCCTTGCCGGCAGGAGGGACGGGACGAGAACTTGACTTGATTTGATCAAGTTCTGGGCGGCAAGGATTCTAGCCAAAGATATTTGAAATTTGGGAGAGCAAGAGCAAGAGCAAGAGCAAGAGCAAGAGTGCCTGAAAAAGTACAACATTTCTTCATGCATTTTCGCCCGCAACAATGTAATCGCGTCCCTCTCCATGAACCGGAACATGCGTTCGTTGATTTCCAAGCCCTTGCGCATTTCGGGTTCATGGTCCCCATGCGCGTCGGTTCGTTCGACTTGGAGGCTACCCATGAACCGGAAAGGCAGAAGGCAGAGTGCAAGAGGCAGAATTCGTGCTC
>CAZVRY010000081.1:0-25345 GCA_964629545.1 uncultured Verrucomicrobiota bacterium
CAGCTTGGCCTCACAGCCGTCTGGAACGGGTCGTTCCAAGTCGCGTCGGTGTCGCAGGATGGCAAGTCGCTGACCTACGTCATGGACAGTCCGCCGGCCAGCGCGAGTGCCGGAGGGGAGATTTGGCTGGGCAAGGCGCCCAACGCGTTGGTGACCCTGGCAGGGATCTACGAGAACCTGGGGACCACGAGCATCGGGAAGCTTGACGGGACGATCTCGCAAGACGGGTCCATCTGCACGTTCAACTTCTCCGGCGGCGTCGCCAATCCCTTCGCCGTGGGCGAGGTGGTGCAGATCACGAAGGCCGCGGATGGCGCGTTGTTGGGCAACTATGAAGTGACCGGAACGGCGGCCAACTCCTTTACGTTCACGGAAGAGGACGAAGTCCCTTCGGTAACCTACAAGGCGGCGCGCGCGTATACTGTTGGCCAGCTCTGGATCGAGGACAACATCATCGAGTTGGCGTTGTATCCGGCGTGGCCGCAGAGCCACGTAGGACCGAGCGGAATCCGGCTGACGGCACCGGCCGCCTTCAACGGTCTGCCGATGATCCGCAACGCGTTGGGGAGGGGCAATCTGATCCGGCATTTCGGCGGGGTGGTCGATCCGGCCCCACCAGGCAAATCGCGAGGGGTTGATGTAAGCTGCTGTCGGGGCCTGATTGTGGAATCGAACCTGATCGGGGTTGAAAGCGCCGACTGGGCGGTGCGCCACTACCACTGCGGGAAAGTGAAGGCGTTCAACAACCTCACGTTCGCGGGCCAGCCGCTCTACGCGTTGAAGTGGGATGTCGATCCGAATGTGCACACCCCCGAGCTCCGGACGAAGGCGGAGGACCTTTTCCTGCGTAGCCTTTGTTGAAGCGCGGTTTTTCAGGGGAGGATCCTGCATGGACCCGCTTTGGAACCGCAAGCCAGCCCGATCGGCAAACCGTCAAACGAGCAGCACCCTATGGCCCTCATCATTCAACTGTTAAGGGCGATGGCCACGACCGCCCATGCCACGACCACGGTGTACACGCCGTCGGTGAGCGCCGTGGTGAGCAACCTCCGCGTGGCCACGACCGGGACCGCCGGCACGGTCAATGTGTTTTTGGACCCGAGCGGCGCGGCGGGACCTCGGCGCGTGGCGGTGAAGGACAAGTCGCTTGGCGTGAAAGAGCTTTTCGTGGTGAAACCGGAGATCACCATGGGGCCTGGAGATAGCATCCTGATGATCGACTGGTTGCCGCAGCATCCGTGTCGGCCCCGATTCAAGTGGGTCGCCTATGTGCCGTTGGATGCGGCCCCGTTCTATCCGCCGTGGGAGGGGTTGCTCCGGGACATGGACGAGGTGGTGGCGATGTCTCAGGCCGGCCTGGAGTTCGCGCGGACGCTGCACTGGGACGCGCTGATGCCGGAGTGGCTGGAGGTGATCGGCGGCGAGACGATCAGGCTCGGGAGGGAGAAAGGGAGAGGGGGTATGCTGGCGGCGGAACTTGCGGGCTACCCCTTCACGTCCACACAGACCACGTCGCCCTTGGCATTCCGAGCGTAGACCCGGCCGTTGGCCAACACGGGCGTCGTCCAGCATTTGCCCCCCAGGATTTGCGCCCGCGACAGCACCTTGAACGACTCCGGCGTGGTCTCCGCGATGATCAGCTCCCCTTTTTCGGACAACGCCACCAACTTGCCGTCCGCCATCATGAGAGAGCCCTTCCCAAATGACTTCTCCGTCCACTTGACCTCGCCCGTCGCCAGCGACAAACACCGCAGTTGATTCTCATCTACCCCGTACAAGAAGCCATCCTTCAGCACACAACTGTTGAAGTGGTTCCGCATGTTCTTGTTCTCCCACACCAGGCTCGGGAGGTTGCCCTCCACCTTCACCAAGCCGCCCCCGCGATTGTAACCCGACGAGATGAAAAACCGGTTTCCGTCGATGATCGGATCCGCCGCGTTGACATCGTAACTGGTTTTCCAGGCCTGGCTCCAGACCTGCTGCCCATCCTTTACCCGCACCGCCACCAGGTGCTTCGCGCAAAACAAGGCCACCAACCGCTCGCCCCCCACCTCGTAAGGCACCGCCGTCGCATACCCCGCCGCCTCCTTCCCCGAGGTCCATACCACCTTGCCCGTCGCCTTCTCGACCGCCGTCCCCGCGCTCCCCACATTCAGAATCAGCCAATCCCCCTCGACCAGCGGCGAACTCGCAAATCCCCACTCTGGCATCTTCGCCCCCAACTCCTCCGCCAGTTGCTTCGACCAAATGACCGTCCCCTTCGCGGCGTCCAGGCACATCAAATGCCCCCGCTTGCTCAGCATGTACACCCGGTCGCCGTCCACCGTCGGCGTCGCGCTCGGCCCGCCCTCGTAATACTTGGGATCCAGCGGATGCTCGTAAGCGTGCTTCCAAAGCACCTTCCCCGTCGCCGCGTCGAAACAGTAAATCGTGTCCTGATCCTCCTGGTTGCCCACCGTGTAGACCCGGTCCTGTGCCACACTGAACGACGCGAACCCGGTGCCCACCGACGCCCGCCATAATTCCTTGGGCGCCGCCCCACCCCAACTCGACCGCCACCCTGTCTCCGTCGAAATCCCGTTCAACGCCGGACCCCGCCAGCGTGGCCAATCCCCTGCCGACGACGACGAGGAGGCCAAACCGCCCAGCACGATGATGCCCGTGACGGAACCAAGGAAACGTGGTGTGAAAAGCATAAACTGGCGCTTAATCGAGTTATGGCCGGATCCGGCCGGTTTCATGGCCTGCACAGTTAACGGCGGATCGCCCCGTTGTCAACTGAGCCCACGCCGTTCTCTCCCCAACCCTTGAAAGCGAAGCGATGGAGGGGGTTGGGGAGAGGTTCCTGGCGAGCCGTCGTGTCGTACGCCCTGGACGGCTCGCGACTGTGCTCGCCCCGCCCCACTGCCCAGGTTCACGGACAGCCGACCAACTGTTCCCAGCCCACGTGTTCCTGCGCCAACCGATGTCCGGTCGTGAGCACGGCCAGGGCGGGCGCGGCCAACTCGCCGAGCCAAGCTGCCAGACGCTCGAGTTCGGCCACGGGCGTGTCGTCCTCGCAAGGCTGCTCCCGCCCAACACCAAGCGCGAGCAACCGCTCGTAACTCCACAGGTGAGGCTCAATGCCCGGCAGTCCGATGGCCGACGCCGTCACCGACGCCCACTGCGGAATGCGCAACCCCTGCGGATCCAAATCCCCGAAATACCACACCCGGCGCGCCCCCCCCAACTCGCGGAAAATCTCTTCGAGAAACGACACCCCGTCGGCGAACCGGTTCCCGCCGCCATAGACGACCGCGCTGAACCGCGGCGCACCCCGGTTCCAGCGCACATAGCTGTGCCACGTCGCCGCGTTCTCCAGCACCAGGACCGGTCCGGACGCCGCCGCCGCCGGGCCCCGCACCCAAGCCAGCGGCTCGGACGCCAAGAAGCAGCGGAGATCGGCCAAGGTGAGACGCCCAGGGGCAAACAGAGCCGAACCGAGCAGCGCATCCAACCGCTTCTCATCGCCAAACAGCCCCAGCGACCGCTCCTTGATCGGAACCAGCGGCCGCGCCGGGCCGTCCTCGAGCAGGAACGCGTCGATCCGCTGCAGGTCCTCGAAAGCAAGGCCAACCCGCATCTCCCGGAGAAACCCGAGGCGCGCCCCCCAAGGGTAGGCCCGAATTCGCGCCGCCTCGTCATCCGTGTCGGGAACGAACCCGAAGGCCTCGCGCCAACGCGGTTCGGCGGCCAGGGGAATGGCGATGCGCTCGACCTGCCGGGGACGGTAGCGGGCGGTTCGGAGTTCCACCCACCCGCCCGCCGCCAAGGCCTGCGCATCCCGCACGGCCTCGCCGCGGTCCAGACTGGACACAATCCCGGCCTCCTCGAGCAACGCCTCCCAGCCGCGCGTGAACGGACGCGACCTGGGCTCCAGACTGGTTCCCCGGGCGCGACACCACTGGGCAAACAAGGCGCGGGCGAACGGGATTTCGGGCGGTTGCATGCAGCCGTTAGGACAGCGCTTCCATTGCCTCCGCCATCGTGGTGAGGAGCGGGATGGTGGTGATGCGCGTGACGTAGCCGTCCGCGTCCCGCTCGACCTCCTTCTGACACATCACCACGGTTTGGGCGTGCGGCACCATGACGCCCAGGCGTTCGGGCGGAAAGGCCATCACCAGTTGCAGTTGGAAACTGCGCGCCAGGGCCAGACAATCCTCGATGCCATCGCCGGACAACTTCGAGAAGGCCTCGTCCATGACGACCAGCCCGAGCTGCCGCGAACGCACCGAACTGCGGTCGCCCCGGTCGTAAACGCGCCGAAACGCCGCCAGCATCGAGATGAAGAACGGCGCCTGGTTTTCGCCGCCCGAAAGGTTGCGCCCGCTGCGTCCCAGCGAAATGGGCGGCGCGTCCGGCTTGTCCGCCGGCACCATCTCGAGGTCGTAATGGTGGTAGTTGCGGTAATCGAGCAGACGCCGGAGCCGGTCGTCCCCCTGCTCCGGCGCATCCACCGCCCGCATGAGTTCCTCCTTGGCCTTCTGAATCTCGGGTCCTTGGAGGGCGGCCGCCAGGGGATCCGTCGGCTCCAAGCCCGAGTCGAGCAGGCGCCAAATCGGACCATACCCGGCTTGGTCGCGGCGCTGGCTGATGCGATACCGAAACCGGCCGATGGGCTGGGACAAATACCGGTCGAGCAGGCGCACGGTGTTCTGCGCCTCGGTCAGGCGTCGGTTCAGTTCGTTGAGGACGCTCTCCTCGAGACGCCGTTCCCAATCGCGTTTCCGATCGGCCGCGAGCTGCCGCGAGCGCTCGAGTTCCACCGACTCGAGCACGAGCAACCGGGCGTCCCACAGCTCGTTCGATTCGTCCTCCGCCGGAAACTCGTGCTGATACTCGGGATGACGCAGATGGCCGTGTTCGTCCCGCGTGGTGGCCAGGAGAACCCGCTCGCTGTGGCGCTGCGCCCGCGCCTCGATCGCGCGGCCGGCCGCCGCCTTGGACGCCGCCAACACCGCCTCGAAACAATCGGTCCACCGGGGGTGCGCAGCCCGAAACTCGGCCCCGCATTCCTCCAACTCCGCGTCCAGCAGCCCCGAAAAAGCGCGGGCGAGCTGAACCCGACTGCCTTCGACCTCCAAACGGCTGGCAAGAACGTCTTCCTCCGCCCGCGCCAGCCCTTCGCGCTCGGGGCGGGTCGTGAGCTCGAAACGATGGTGCCGGTCCAGGAGCACGGCGATGCGCGCCAGCGCCTCCTGGTGACGCTTCTCCAAGTCCTCGAGTTGGCGCTGGCGCGCCTCCCGCTCGGGCGTCAGGAGGAGCTTCACGGTTTCCTGCACGCGGGCGAGTTCGGCTTCGAGCGGAGGCAGTCGGGGGAGTTCGGCGGCGCGGTCGGGCAGGGCGGCGTCCGCCAAACCAGTCTTGCGCCCGTGATCCAGCCAGGTCTGCACGTCCGCGAGTTGACGCTGGCGAACCTCCAGTTCCTGGCGAGCCTCGACTTGCTCCTTCCGCTTGGCCGCCCGCATCCGTTCCAGGCCCTGCCGGCCTAGCGTGAGTTCGACCCCGCCCGCCGGCTTGAGGCGACGTCGAAGCGGGGCGCGCTTGAACAGGCCGTCCGGCGTGACCGCTTCCGCCGCCTCGGTTCGCTCAAGGTCGTCGGCCGATTCAACGCATTGAATGGAACCGAGGAGGTGCTCGAGGTACGGGCGGACGACCGGGTGCAGCGTCTCGATCTTCGCGAACAGCGAATCCGGCATCGGCGTCGAGGCGAGAAGCCGGACTTCGCCCGGATGGAGGAGTGCTTCGGGTTCGCGCCCCGGCGCCGTCTTGCGGAGCACCTCGAGGGCTTCGCGGTAGTCGGCGGCCGTTTGCACCACCAGGGTCCAGCGTGCCGGACCCAGGGCGAGTTCAAGGGCGGGCCACCAGCGTTCGGCCTCCGGCTTGACCTCGACCAGGCGGCCCAGTTGCTCGACGCGCGTCCCCAATTTCTGCCGCAAGGCCTGGAACAGCGGAAACGAACCCGGCGCCTGCCCGCGCGCCAGATGTTCCAAGTCCGCCTCGACCTGCTGCAACCGCCCCCGCACGCCCTTGATCTCCTCCTCCCACGGCCGGACCAAATCCCGCATCACCAGCCAGAGCTCGTTGAATCGCGCGGCCAGGCGCGGCAGGGCGTCAAGCCTCTCGGCCTCCGTGCCGGCGCGCAGGCGAGCGAGCAGGGTGTCGTCCACCACTAAGGCCTCCGCCAACCCGGGCAGCGGCAGCGCGGCCCCGTGCTTCAGCCAGTCCATCCAGCGGCGATGGCGATCCTCGCAGCGTTCCCGCGCGGAACGGCGGGCCTCCCGGAGCACCTCCACGGTGGCGTGCAACTCCTGGCGCCGGCTCTCGAGTCCGGCGATCTTGACCGCATCGGGATCCTGGCCGATCTCGAAGCGCACGTCGCCGAGCAGACGCTCGACTGCGGCCGCCTCGGTCCGGGTGGTGTCGAGCGAACGCAGATCCTCGGCATGGGCGTCTTCGAGGCGCCGGAGCTCGGCCGCGTGGCGGTCGCGGCGTTCCTCGGCCTGCTGGAGTTTTAGCGCCTGGCTGGTGTGCTGCAGCACCGCCTCCTCGCGGCGGGCCCCGGCATAGGTAAGGTGGAACTCGCGAATGCGCCGCAAGCAGCCCGCTTCGTCCTCCTGCTTCTCCAGCCGGCGCCGGGTGTCGTCGTAAGCCCGCAACGACGCCCGCACGTCCCGCACCTCGAGCGGACTCTCCTCGAGAATGAACTCGCGAATGAACCTCTCCACGTTCTCCTCAGGCTCGAAGGCAATGGCCTTGGGAAACGTGCGCTGGAAGGCCTCCACGTCGAAGTTCAGATGGCGCGGAGCGGCCATCTCCTCCAGATAATCGCGCTGCCGCGCAAACAAACATTCGTTCCCATACTCGCGCCGGAGCCAGGTCCGAAAGGCGTCGTCCGATAACAGTTGGCTCCCCGGCGCCACCGCCGCGAACTCGAGGCGGTCGGGCAGAAAGAAGTAGGTATGCTTGGGAGCCGCCTCCGGGCTGGCGAACTCGAGCCGTATCCCCCAGGTCTCCCGCCTCGGCTCCGAGCGCCCCCGCAGATCCGGCCAGGTAAACTCCAGGGCAATGAGCGTGACGCCGCTGCGACGCAGGAAATGCCGCTCGCCGTTCCGGATCTGGTTGGTGTCGCCCAGGCAGTAGCCAGCCAAATCGCGCCCGCGCGAGGCGCGCTCGCCCGAGGCCCGATAGGCGCCTGTCCCCGCCGCGGCGCGGTTCGCCCGCCAGTGCTCGCCCAGAATCACATACTGCACCAGGTCCAGTAACGCCGACTTGCCCGTGCCAAAAGCGCCCGAAATCAGCACGTTGTCGTCCACGTCAAAGATCTGGCGAAAGCCATACCAATGAATGGCCACGATGCGGGTGAGGGAAATGCGCTGGCTCATGGCTCGGCCTCGCTCGCCGCCGGAGGCTGCTGGTACAGCCCCGCTTGCTGTTCCCACGCCGCGGCGTCCTCGAACGGAATCACCCGCGGCAGCGTCGGCAATATCTCCACCTGCGATTCGCCAAAGCGTTCCGCATCCTCGTGCCACTGCACCCGGACCAGCCGCCGGTGACGAAGGCGCGCCAGGATCTCGCGCAGCTGCGCCTCCTTCGGGAGATCCACCCCTTCAAAATATAGGCGCAGCCGCTGCCACAGGTCGTTGGCCGTGACAATCACCGTCGCCACCGGCCCTTCCAGCCGGGCGTCATGGTACATCCGCCACAGCGTGAGCACGACCAGCGTCTCCGCCTTGTTGAAACGCTGCACCAAACCGCAATCGCCAGGCACCGGTCGAAGCTGAAATAACGGCCGGTCGGGGTCGGGCACCAGCTCCAGATTCAAGGGCGCGAGGTACTCGCCCACCTCCCGCTGATACTCCCGCGCCAACAAGTAAAGCTCGCGGTCGCGCCCGGCGTCGCCCAACAAGGCCCCGTGGGCCAACAACTCGGTCAGCACGTCCGAAAGCGCCGGACGATCCTCCGGCCGAACGTGATTCCAAAAACTGGGCCAGGGCAAAGGCATGTCACGCAGTACGCTCGATCGTGAACCGTTCCAACCGACGGCCCGCCTGCAGATCCCGCGGAATCCGCTCCGGCTCCGTCGGGAAATCGGCGCGCACCGTCCGCAGCCGCCACCGCAGCGGCCGGGACACGCCCACCGCGTGGCCACGATCGAACGACAACACCGCCAGCAGGTCGAGCAGATCGTCCTCGATCACCAGGTGAAGGTCCTCCGTCGAAAGCTGCGCCCCCTTGGCCGGAAGATGCTTGGCCACAAACCGGGCGGCCCGCTGCGGCGTGAGGGTGTTCAGATTCCGCCGCCGGATCTCGTCCTTGGCCGCCTCGGCGTCGGGCTCGGCCGGAGGGGCGTCGACCGCCAAATCCACCGCTGCCCTGGGGCGTCGCGGCCGCGCCAGGGAGTCGAGCCCGAAAAACACCTCCACGGCCGGAGACAGCAACGGAAGACCGGGTTGGTGGGCAAGCTCGGAGAAGGACTGGCCCGCGTGCCGGCTCGCCGCTTCCGCGAGGTAGGCCTTCACCTGCTCCGGTCGATGCCCGCGCATCTCGGTCTGATACCGATAGCGGGCCTCCGACAACCGGCTGAAGTCCGCGATGCGCGCGTCGATCAGCCGTTGCTTGACGGGAATGGCGGCGAGTTGACGTTCCAGCCGGACCAGCCAGCGCTCGGCCTCCTGGTAGGCCGCGGTGGCGTCCACGTCCAGGTGCCGGGCCAGCCCCTCAGCCAGCCGCTGCTTGGTAAACGGATCGTAGAGCGCCTCCTGGACGACCGAGCGGGCCTGGTTCAGCCGCGGCAGCAACCCCGCCTCCTGCAGCGCATCGTAACAGACCATGTGCTCCCCGGCGTGGAAATCAACCAGGAACCGCTCCAGCGTCGCCTGCGGCGACTCGCTCGCGCGCTGGGCCGTTTCGTGCCGCAAAATCAGCGTCTCCACCGCGTGCATCTGATCGTCCGCCCGCCCTCCCCGATCCAGCATGTCCTTCACCGTCTGCCGCATCTCCTCCGGCCCCAGCCGGTTGGGATCCAGCGCCCCCTCGACCAGCAAGTCCCGGCACAGCGAACGCAGCGTGGCCGCAAAGTCCTTCAACTCGGCGGGACGATCCTCGGCCAGATCGCGGAGAAGTCGCAGCAGACGACGCAGCGCCGGCGCGATGAACACGTGATGCTCGTCCAGGCTCAGGCGCCGGGCCTGGATCCAATGCACCTCGATCAACTTGTTGAAGAACTGGCTGGCCCGCTGGTTCAGATCCCGAAACTGCCCCCCTTCATCCTCGTCCAGTTGCACGTCCGGATGCTGGCCCAGCACCTCCCGAATCAGAAGCCGCGCCTCGTCATGCGGCACTTGCCCCCCCTCGTCGGACGCCTCCGCCAACCGCTCCGCACAGTCCACGTAAACGGCGGCCGATGGGCGCGCCAAAGGACGAAAGAACCCCCCCGCAAACAGCGGGGCAAGCCTCGCCCCAAGGGAAAACCCCGGGGATCTGGAACCGGAAGGCATGCGCGCTCCCACAGGCTACGACCCGCCGCTCCCTCCAGGCAAGTGCCCAATCGGTCCCCCCAGCCGTTCTCCTCCGGACGCCACCGGACAGCTCGCCGCGGCGCAATTGCTATAAATCATGCCGCAAACGCGCGTTGATTCGGCCGCGCCAGGAAGGCTACTTTCGTCAGCGCCGGCCGAGAAAGCCGGGCTCCGTTTCCCGTCGCGTTGCGCCCTGGTCATTCGCCCGCCGGGCCCGCCTCCACGGGGCGCGGCCGGTCCCGCGGGACAGGACGCCCCCCCCAGAGGGCCGCTTCTCCGGCCGGACCACGGGCGCCGCTTAAGCAACGCATCATCGCTATGAACCGCTGGTTGTTCGTGCTCGTCTCCGCCTGGACCGCGCTGGCCGCCTCCGCGCCACCCCGCAGCGTCTCCGGCATCTACCCGCATCTCGCCATGTTCAACCAGGAGGGCGAATGCGGCACCGGCGCCGTCGTGCCTTGGGCGAACCGCCTCTGGACCGTCACCTACGCGCCCCACCGGCCCCTCGGATCCTCCGACAAACTCTACGAAATCACGCCCGCCTTGGAACAGATCATCCGTCCCGAAAGCGTCGGCGGCACCCCCGCCAACCGCATGATCCACCGCGAATCCCAACAGCTCTTCATCGGACCCTATGCCATCGGCGCCGACCGCTCCGTCCGCGTCATCCCCTACACGAACATGTTCGGACGGCCCACCGGCAACGCGCGCCACCTGACCGACCCGGCCAACAAGATCTACTACGCCTCCATGGAGGAAGGCATCTACGAGGTGGACGTGAAGACCCTGGCCGTGACGGAGTTGTGGGGCGATGAACACCTCAACCCGAACTCCCGCTGGCAAAACCTGCCGAAAAAACAGGGCCGCTTCGCCGATTTCCCCGGCTACCACGGCAAGGGATTCTACTCCGGCCAAGGCCTGCTCGTGTACGCCAACAACGGCGAACACGGCGCCGAAGCGCAGCAACGCCCCGAGGTCCCCTCCGGTGTCCTCGCCCAGTGGGACGGCCAGGCCGACGCGTGGACCCTCGTCCGCCGCCACCAGTTCACCGACGTCACCGGACCGGGCGGCATCTACGGGAACGCCCATCCCGCCACCGATCCCCTCTGGAGCATCGGCTGGGATCATCGCTCCCTCATCCTCATGGTCCTCGACCGCGGCAAGTGGCATCCGTTTCGGCTGCCCAAGGCCTCGCACTGCTACGACGGCGCCCACGGTTGGAACACCGAATGGCCGCGCATCCGGGATATCGACGAGGACGCCCTCCTCATGACCATGCACGGAAGCTTCTGGCGGTTTCCCAAGACCTTCTCCCCCTCCCGCTCCGCCGGCCTCGCACCCCGCTCGACCTATCTGAAAGTCATCGGCGATTTCTGCCGCTGGCAGGACCGGATCGTGTTCGGTTGCGACGACACCGCCCAAAGCGAGTTCCTCAACAAGGACCGGCTCAAGGGCAACCTGGCCGGGCCGGGCAAGTCCCAGTCCAACCTCTGGTTCGTCGACCCGCCCCAAGTGGACCGCTTCGGCCCAGCCCTCGGGCGTGGCGCCGTCTGGCTGAACGACCACGTGCCCGCCGGCGCGCCCAGCGAACCGTTCCTCTTCTCCGGCTTCGCCCATCGCTCCCTGCACCTCGCCCACGCGGCCCCCCACCCCGTCGACTTTGCCCTGGAAGTGGACGCCGACGGTCACGGCCGCTGGACCCCACTGCGCCAAGTCACCGTCCCGCCCCACGGCAGTCTCTGGCTCGAATTCCCCCCGCACCAGCAAGGGGCCTGGATCCGCCTCACCCCCGCCCAAACGGCCCCCGGCGCGACCGCGTTCTTTCACTGTCGGGCCCACGACCCGCGCACCGCGCACCCCGCCCCCCTCCTCCACGGCCTCGCCGCCCCAGGCCAAAAGTCCGTCCACGGCGGAGTCCTCCACGCCCGCGGCGCCGATTTCAAGACGCTTCGCTTCGTCGCGCGCCGCCCCGACGGCGACCTCGCCGGTTACGATCTGGACGGCGAGTTGAACCTCCGGCGCGTCGACGACCCGGAGGGCGTGGCGTGGACCGCACAGGCCGTCGCCATCGCCCCCCCGCTCATCACCGCGGACGCCGCTTCCTACCTCTACGTGGACGACCGCGGCCAACGCTGGCGCCTGCCCAAGGGCGATCCCGCCCTCGACTCACCCGGCCCCCTCGGACCCGCGCGGCTCTGCCGCGAAGTCGTCACCGAACGCAACCTCCTCAATGTCGGCGGCACGTTCTACGAGCTGCCCGCCCAAAACGCCGGCGGCTTCATCAAGATCCGCCCCATCGCCACCCACAACCGCCGCCTCCACGACTTCGCCAGCTACCGGGGCATGCTCGTCCTCAGCGGCCTCGCCCACGACGCCACCGGCGAGCGCATCATCCGCGGTGACGACGGCCAGTGCGCGCTCTGGGTCGGGGTCGTGGACGACCTCTGGCAGTTCGGCAAACCCCGAGGACGCGGCGGACCCTGGCTCGAGACCGAGGTCAAGGCCGCCCAGCCCAGCGATGCCTACCTCGCCACCGGCTACGACCGGAAGCGCCTGACCCTCTCCCATCGCGGCCCAACCACCGTCACCTTCACCCTTCAGGCCGACTTCACCGGCACCGGGACCTGGAGCCACGTGGCCGTCATCGACGTGCCGCCGCAGGCCACCGCCCAATACCCCTTCCCCGACGCGTTCGGCGCCTACTGGCTGCGCGTCTCCGCCTCCGCAAACACCACGGCCACCGCCCAGTTCGAATACGACTGAATCATCGGAAGTGAATCAGGGACATGAAAGCATACGACCCGGCTGAGCGGCACGGAGCAAGGACAGGGGCACGGAACGTCCGCGTGGCGGCGGCCGGCGTCGGCGGGAACCGCCCGTGGCGCTCGCGGGCGGGGACGCTCTGCCTCGCGGCGTTCGTCTCCTCGTCGCCTCTCGGACAGGCCGCCACCAACGCCATGGAATACGACTTCGCCGCCCAGCTCCAGCCGGTGCCGGCTACGGCGATATTCTCCGACCCCGACTATAACATCTGGTGCGGCTCCGCGGTGAAGGGCGACGACGGCCAATATCACCTCTTTTACTCCCGCTGGCCGCGCGCGCTCGGCCACCACGCCTGGGTAACTCACTCCGCAGTGGCCCACGCCGTCAGCGATTCTCCCTTCGGCCCCTGGCGGCATCGCGACGTGGCCTTGCCTCCGCGCGGAACCAACTATTGGGACGGCTCCTGCACGCACAACCCAACCGTGCTCCGCCAGGCCGGCAAGTTCTACCTCTATTACATGGGCAACTACGGCGACGGCGTCGCGCGGTCTCCGCTGAACTGGGACCATCGTAACCGCCAGCGCATCGGCGTCGCCGTGGCCGACTCGCCCAACGGCCCCTGGCAGCGGTTCGACCAGCCGCTCGTGGACACGACCCCCGGATTCCACGACGCGCTTTGCTGCAACAATCCGAGCGTGGCCGTGCGACCCGAGGGCGGTTGCCTCATGGTCTACAAGGCCGTGGGCGACCAGGGCAAACTGCCCTTCGGCGGTCCGGTGTTGCATGGCGTCGCCACCAGCGATCGCCCGACCGGCCCATTCAGAAAACACCCCCATCCCATCTTCGTGAAAGTCGGGGTGCCATTCGCCGCCGAAGACCCGTTCATCTGGCGCGGCCCGGATCGCTACTGGGCGGTGGTGAAAGACAACGACGGCCACTTCACCCAGCGGGGCTATTCGCTCGCCCTCTGGGAATCAGCGGATGGCTTCGACTGGAAACTATCGAAACACGCCTTCGTGGCGAATCCGTCCACCATCCGCTGGGCCGACGGCCGGAACGTCAAGCTCAACACCCTCGAACGCCCGCAACTCCTGTTCGACCACGGCCTCCCCATCGCCCTCCTCTGCGCCGCCTCGGATACGAAAGATCGGGTCGGCAGCTTCAACATCCAGATCCCCCTCCAACCCGCGAGCGGAGCGGCGTCCGCAACCGAGGCCCCGCCCCTTCCCAGGGCAACCAGCGCGGCCGCGCCTCCGCTCGACCTGTCCCGATTGACGAATCCGGTGTGGACTTCCGCCGACAACCTCCGAGATCCGTCGGTCCTGCGACGGCCCGATGGCTACCTCCTGTTCTACTCGCGGCTGACCGGCACGAACTGGGCGTCTCCCGCCAACTGGAGCGTCGCCTCCGCGTTCACCCGGGACTTCGTCCGCTTCGAACACGTCCACGATGTCTCCCCCAAAGGCCACGCGTCGCCGGGCGATGTGGTCCTCTGGCACGGACGCCTCATTCTTCCCTACCAAAGCTACCCGGCCCATCCCACCCAGCTCTGCTTCAGCGAGTCGCCCGCCGCCCAGGTGTGGTCGGCGCCCACACCCTTCCTGACCGAGGCGCGCTTCCTGCCGTGGAATACCCTGGGACGCGTCATCGATCCCACCCTGGTGCGCGACGGCGAGACGCTGCATTGCTTTTTCGTGGGCAGCACGCAGGTCACCAACGCCGCCGGCAAAGCGCTGCGAGCCAACCTCCTCGGCCACGCGCTCACGCGCGATCCCACACTGCAACGATGGGACATCCTCTCCACCCAGGCACCCTTGCTGGGAGTTTCCGAGCGCGCCCCGGACGGCGTCGAGAACGTCATGGTTCTTCGCACGGGCGACCACTGGACCATGATCTACAGCGAGGGCCTCGCCCACCAGCACCTCGCGCTAGCCACCTCCACCGACCTGCGCGACTGGAAGCCCGGAGGTCCGATCGAGCTGCCGCGGCAACAGTGGATGCTGCGCAAACACGGCGCGCCGTTCGTCTGGCGCGAGGCCGACCAGTGGCTGATGATCCTCATGGGCGAGAGCGCAACCGGAAAGACCACCTTCGGATTGCTCACGTCACCCGAGGGCAAGCGCTGGACCCTCCTGCCGGAGGCGCCCTGAATCATCCCCCATCCACCACGCCGACCTGCCCCTCCGCCCTATGAAAACGAGAACGAGCCCCCAACCGATCATCCGCCAGTTCGCCACCTTTGCGCCGTGATGGTGGTCGAACCGAAGAAGGGCGATCCCGACCTCCACCACCCGCGCGACTCGCTTTACCGGCGGGCTGCCTCGGAGCCCGTGGCTCCAACCGCAGCCCCACATTCCCCACAACGATGATTCCATCCTCCGCCCACTCCCCTCAGCGAGCCGCCCTGGCCGCGCTCCTGGCCCTCACCGCCAGCCTGCCGCTCCTCGCCGCCCCGGCCCAAACCGGCGCCGCAGCATCCCCCCTCAACGTCCTAACCGCCCGCGCCAGTTCCACCCTGGGCGACCACACCGCGAACAAGGCCATCGACGGCATCCTTCGCGACGACTCCCGCTGGGTCAGCCAGGCCTCACCCTCACCCGCCTGGCTCGAACTCGACCTGGGGCCGGCCCAGAAGCTCGCCGGAATCCACCTCTACTCGGGCTATCGAAACGCCGTCGACTTCACCTTCCAGCACTGGACCAACGCCGCCTGCGACCGCACCTATCCGTACGACGAAAGCTCAGGCCACGATCTGCTGGCCCTGAAGACCCAACTCGGCTCCACCAAAGGCGCGTTGCCACCCGGTTTCTCGATCGAACCCAACCTCCTCCTTCACGCGGTCGCGCAACGCGAACACCGCAGCGACGCCGGAAGGTACCTCGAGGCCGCCGCCCAGCAGGCCGCATGGATGATCGCCCACCTGGTCTGGTCGCACTTCGACCACGGCTTCGGACGCAACCCCGTGGGCCGCCACGTCTCCTACGACGCCCCCCGTGAAATCGAAGGCGTCGAGCACGGCTGGTTCAGCTTCTACCCCGGCGGCATCGGGCGGCTCGCCGACGCCCGCTTCGTCATCGATGGCAGCCCCAAGGACGGCCATTACCCCTACCATCCCGAACGCGGCAACTACGGCTGGACAGAAGGTTGGGTCCAGTTCAACACCGCGTTCAACATCAGCCTCGCCTACCTCGCCTGGGCCCATTCCCACCTCGAACTCCGCCCCGCCGGGAACCACCTCATCGTCCAACTCGAAGCACCCTGAACTTCGACTACGACAAGGTCGAAACCGGCAAAGTCTGGGTAAACACCGCCAGCGGCGATCAGGAGATCGTGGCCGTCACCAAGGATTCCCCCAACGCGCGCACGCTCACCGGGCGCCTCCGCCTCGCCTCCACCGCCGCCGCACGGCCCGGCGATGGCATCTTACAGGCCGCACCCGTCGCGCGCATCGAGGCAGGCTATGGCTACGGCTACCTCGGCCGGCGGGTCACTCTCCAGCCCTAAGCCAACATGAACATTCTGTCATCTGACCCGCAATGGCCCCTTCATCTTCCCAGGGTCTGCTCTAGGTGGAACGACGCTCCGTAAGCCCGTCCCAAAACAAAGCAGTCAAACGAACACATCAACCTCAAACGCGCAGAATACTATGAAACGCACCTTCCTCACCCATGCCTGGATCGCCGTCCTCCTCGGAAGCCTCCTCGCCGGCACCGCCCTCGCCCAGAACGCTCCCGGCCGCCAGGGCCGCGGTTACGCCGCCCCGCCCCGCTCGACCGAAGAACGCGCCGCCCGCCGCGAGCAATGTCCCAACCCCGAACTCTGCCCCAACCCCAATCGCGGCCAAGGCCCCTGCCTCGGCGAAGGCCCCCGCGGCCCCCGCGGCCAAGGCCAAGGCGGCCAGGGCCTCGGACCGCGCGGCCAAGGCCACCGCCGCGGCCTCCGCGACGGCACCGGACCCCGCAGCCAAGACGGCACCTGCCCGAACCTCCCCGCGCAACCCGCCCGCTAACCCGGATCGTTCACAGCCACCATGCCCCTTCTCCCTTTCTTCCTCTCCCCAGCCCCCTGGGATCCGGAAGTTGGGGAGAAGGGTGCCCGCTTGCCTGCCGCAGAAGTCCGCCACGCCGGACTGGGCGGCCCCACCTCGCCAAGCGGCGTCCCCCAGCGCTGGCCGCAGTGCCCGGTTCGGCGTTCCTGGATCGGCGTTCTCCGGCGGCCGAGCACCGCCGAGGCGGAAGGTGCCTCGTCTGGGGGGTGAACCACAGAGGCGCCCAGACGCAGAGAAGCAACCCCCGGGGAGACATCGCGAAGCTGTGGGACCATCGTGCTCCCCAACCGGCCGCCCTGTGCCTCCGTGCCTCGGTGGTTCATCACCGCCGAACCGCGAATCCAGCCGCAACCTCGCACTTCGCGCTCCCGCGTGTATCCTACCCCCATGCAGACCTCCGTCTCCCTCCGCTGCCCGTTTTGCGGCCAATACTCCGACCTGGAAATCGACTGCACCCTCCCCTCCCAGCAGTTCGTCACCGACTGCGAAGTCTGCTGCCGCCCCATGGAGGTGTCCGTCCACTGCGACCGCGGCGAAGTCGTAGACGTCAGCACGAGCGCCGAGTAACCCCGGCTCCCTCCCAGACCCCGATGAAAATCCTGGTCGTCGAGGACGAAAAAAAACTGGCCTCCTTCATCCGCAAAGGACTCGAAGCCCAGGGGTTCGTCACTGAAGTTTCCCACCACGGCGACGAAGGCTACACCCTCGCCACCACGCGGCCCTACGACGCCATTGTCCTCGATATCATGCTCCCAGGGCGCGATGGTCTCAGCATCCTCCGCAATCTGCGCCAACGCCGCATGAACGTTCCCGTCCTCCTCCTCACCGCCCGCAGCGAACTGAACGAACGCCTGGAAGGGCTTCATGCCGGCGCCGACGACTACCTCAGCAAACCCTTCTTTATCGAAGAACTGGTCGCCCGGATCCACGCCGTCACCCGCCGGGCCGCAGGGTCAAGTCAGAGCATCCTGACCGCCGCCGACCTGACCATGAACCTGCTCACCCGCGAGGTCAAACGGGCCGGCCGCCCCGTCGATCTCACCGCCCGCGAGTTCGCCCTCCTCGAACTCCTCCTGCGAACCCCGGGCCGCGTCTTCACCCGAGTCCAAATCTGCGAACAGGTGTGGCATTACGACTTCGACCCCGGCACCAACCTCGTGGACGTCTACGTGAAACGCCTGCGGCAGAAGGTCGATAGCAACGCCGAACTCAAACTCATCGACACCGTCCGCGGCGTGGGTTACCGCCTTAAACCCGCTCCATGAAGCCCCTCTCCTTCCGCCTCCGCATCGCCCTCCTCTCTACCCTCATCTCCGGCCTCGTCCTCACCGGATTCGGCGCCGCCGCCTGGTGGCAAATCCAGCGCCTCCGCCTCGAGGGACTCGACCGCGAACTGCGCTCCCTCGCCATGCGCCACCCGGGCTGGTTCGTCAACCGGGGCGGCTACGACCGCCTCTCCAACGCGCTCGAGTTCATCTTCGGCGACGCCTCCGCCGGCCGCCTCATCCTCCAAGTCCGTGACTCGGGCAACCGCCTTCTCTACGAGTCGCCCCAATGGCCCGAACGCGTCGAGTCAGACCTCCTTCCCCCAGCCGCGCCCCCGGCCCCAACCGCCGCCCCGGCCCTCCCCTCCGCCCATCCCCCAGCCAGCGACGAACCACGCGGAGGCGGCCCCCCGCCCTTCGCCGGATTCGGGGGAGGTCGCGGCGGGACCGGTCGCGGTCCGGGTCCCGGACGGGGTGGCCCGCCCCCCATCGCGCTCACCACCACGCCCCGCTTCGCCACCGTCCAGCGCCCGGAGGCAGTCTGGCGCCTCGGCCTCTTCCGCACCACCGACGCCACCCTCGTCCTCGGACTCGACGTCGCCGCCACCCACCAGGAACTCGAACAAACCCGCCGCGGCTTCCTCCTCGCCCTCCCCCTCGCGCTCTGCCTCATCGGATGGGGCGGCTGGATCGTGGCCGGCAAAGCCCTCCGCCCCCTCCACTCCATCGCCGCCACCGCCGAACGCATCACCGCCCGCGGCCTCGACCAACGCATCCCCACCTCCCACCAAGCCCCCGAAATCCACCGCCTCATCGCCGTCCTCAACCAGATGATGGATCGCCTCGAATCCAGCTTCCACCAGGCTACCCGCTTCAGCGCCGACGCCTCCCACGAACTCAAAACCCCCCTGGCCGTAATGCAGGCCGAGATCGAAACCGCCCTCCGCGACGCCCCCCCAGCCTCCCAGGAAACCCTCGCCAGCCTCCTCGAACAAATCCAACGCCTCAAAACCATCACCCGCAGCCTCCTCCTCCTGGCCCAAGCCGACGCCGGCCGCCTCCCCCTCTCCCCCTCCTCCGTCAACCTCTCCGCAGAACTCGAATCCCTGGTCGACGACCTCCGCCTCTCCTCCGCACCCTCCCACCTCGAATTCGAAATCCAACTGCCCCCCAACATCTACGTGGCCGCCGATCCCAACCTCCTCCTCACCGCCCTCTTCAACCTCCTCGACAACGCCATCAAATACGCCGGCCAACCCGGCCGCGTCTCCCTCCTCCTCCAACCTGAACCCCACTGGGTCCGACTCACCCTCGGGAACTCCGGCCCGGGTATCCCCGCCGAGGATCGCCCTCGCATCTTCGACCGTTTCTATCGAGTGCAGCCTCCGAGCGGGGCGCGACCCGAGGGATTCGGCCTCGGCTTGAGCCTGGCCCGGGAGATCGTCCGTGCCCACGGCGGGCAGCTCGAACTGGGAGCCCCTCGCCCTGACTGGACCGAGTTCACCCTGCTCCTCCCCCGCCAACCCGCCCCTCCCACAGCCTGACCCGCCCCCAGCCCCGGGTCGCCGCACTCTTTCATTGCATTCACCTCCGCCGACCCCGAATATCCTCGCCAACGCACGCTGGCGCATCGTGGCAGCGCCAGGTCGCACGCTGCCTTCGCGTCCTTCATCGATCCGACGCAAGGACCCAAGGTAGCTTGGCAGTTCGATGAAGGCTTTCTGGATCGTCATCTGGTTGGTGATCGCGGTCGAGCTCGGCATCGCCGCCCTGCTGGTTCCGGCGCATCTCCGTGCCGTGGACGCCTCCATCGTCGAGGCCGCCAGCACACGACCATCCGGCGCCAACGCCCCCACCCTCCTCGAAGCCAGTCTCACCTTCCTCAGCACCGAGAAGCTCGGCCCGGCCCGTTTCCTCTGGATGGCCGCCGAGAACGAAAGCCTGCCGCGGAGCGATGAACTGGGCACCCTCCTCTCGCAATACTCGCGCAATAACCCCGCCCAAGTCGCCCTCGGCGGCGCCTCTCCGGTCCTCGACACCCTGTCCCTCGACGACCGCTCCGCGACCGTGCCCAGCCCGATCATCGAGATCCTCGCCCGCCGGGCCGCCCGCGAAACGGTCCGGCTCCACCTCCAGACCAGCCGGCGCCCGGGTGTCCAGCAAACCCTCCTCAACCGCAACCTCACCAACACCATCCATTTCCCGGCCGCCACCACCGCCGCCGGCCAACCCCTCGAAGCCGCCATCCTCCTCGCCGCCCTTCTCAATCAGGGCGACTTCCTGACCCCCACCTTCCGCGAAGCCTTCGAATGGCTCGCCCTTCGCGCCAACCAAGGCGACCCCACCGAATCCCTCGAACTTGTCTACCTCGACCTCCTCTCCCTCGGCCGCCGCCTCGATTGGACCTCCCTGGCCGAACTGATGAAACACATCGACACCCTCGCCACCCTCCGCGAGTGCGCCCAGGCCTGCCGCACCCACCAGGACGCCCTCGTCACCCTCTACGCCGCCACCCTCCTTTCCGAGCGCCCCCTCAAGGTCGCCCGCTACCTCAGCCAATTCCCAAAAACCGGGGTCAACGACCTCAACTTCGCCCTGCGCTTCGGCAGCCAGGCCGTCACCCTGCTCGTCGACCGACAGCAACGCGTGTATTACGCCGGATTCCGCGACCGCGTCACCGGCTATGACCCCTTCTACAGCGTCTTCGCCGGCCTCCGCCCCGCCGCCCTCGCCACCCAGTTCGGCTCCCTCGCGCTCAAATACCTCCTCTTCCTCCTCGCCGGCCTTTGCCTCGCCCGCGGCCTCAGCCTCCTCGCCTCCGCCCCCGGCCCCCGCTCCGGGCTGCGGTTGGCCGCCGATGGCGTCTTCGCCTTCGCCCTCACCTTCGTGGTCGGCATCGCGATCGAACCCTTCGTCGGCCTGCCCGAACAACGCACCCAATTTCCAGCCCTGTTCCAGCTCCCAAGCCTCGCGAACGCGGCTGGACTCAAGCTCCCACCCATCCCCCCATACTATATGAACCAAGTCACCCTCGCCTCCCTCGTCTTCTTCTTCGTGGTCCAGGCCACGATCTACATCTTCTGCCTCCTCAAACTGGCAGAAATCCGCCGCCAACCCGTCGGCTGCCGCATGAAACTCAAACTCATCGAGAACGAAGACCTCCTCTTCGACGCCGGCCTCTATGTCGGCTTCGTCGGCTCCGTCCTCTCCCTCATCCTCATGTCCCTCGGCCTCGGCAAAGTCTCCATGATGGCCTACGCCTCCACCTCCTTCGGCATCATCTTCGTCTCCGTCCTCAAAATCTTCCACGTCCGCCCCTTCCGCCGCCAACTCATCCTCGAGAGCGATACCGAAGGAGGCCCCCTCGATCAGGCCTCCCTCGATAACACGCCCACCGCCATCGCCGGCCCAGGCCATTGATCCCCGGTCATGAACCGATCCATCCTCATCATCCTCTGCGACTTCCTGCTGGTCACCCTGGTGGCCTTCTCCACCTTCGAACCGGAGCAAGCCCCCCCCACCGAACTCGCCCCCGCCCCCGAAGCCCCCATCACCCAGGCCCGCGAAGACCTCGTCGGCACCCTCCGCCTCGTCCTCGAAAACGAACAGCAGTCGCGCGACCAACTCGCCGCCAACCTCCAAACCACCGAACGCGCCCTCGCCGAACGCGAACGCACCTTGGCCGAACGCGAACAAACCCTCCGCCAACTCGAACGAGACCTCCGCCGCACCGAGGCCCAGGCCGCCGCCATCGAGCAGGAACGAACCACCATCGCCCAACAGTCCCTCGCCGCCCAATCCAGCCTCACCGAAGCCCAACGTAAACTCGCCGCCGCCCAGGCCGAATCCCTCCTCTCCCGCGAAGTCGTCGCCAGCCTCGAGGCCGACCTCAAAAAGCGCGAACAGGAAGCCCAGGCCCTCCAACAACAACTCGCGACCGCGGAACGCTCCGTCCAAGCCGCCCTCGCCGAAAAACAACAGTTGCAGGCCCAATTGCAGGTCTCGGAAACCGAGAAACGCCTCTCCCTCGAACAAATGGCCGAACTGCGGAACACCGTCACCACCGAACGCGAGGAAAAGGCCCGCATCCAGGCCTACACCACCGTCCTCGCCACCAACTTCGCCACCCTCGCCCAGAAATCCGGCGAAATCGCCCAGCGCTCCGTCGAACTCACCCGCGAAATCCGCGACCAACGCGTCCGGACCGCCAACGAGGTCTACAGCCAGTTCCTGACCAACCGCGTCACCGCCCAGTTCGCCGCCGCCAAAGCCGGCCTCTTCGGCCGCGAAGTCACGCGCGACAAAACCAGCCAAGGCGTCCTCTTCGGCAAAGGCCCCCAAACCTACTTGCTCCTCCACGTCGACGATACCCCCCTCACCCTCTGGAACCCAGGCACCGACTGGACCCGCCTCATCGCGATCCTCGCCCGCGGCTCCTCCACCTTCCACGCCGCCCGCCTCCTCTTCCTCGCCGAAGACCCCCGCGTCGTCGTCATCCCCGTCGACGCCTCCAAAGCCACCGAGTGGAAGGTCAACGTCTACGCCACCGCCGCCGACCCCGCCCGCTTCCAGGAAGCCGTCATCGTCGGCGCCTCGGAGGAGTATTACGGCGAATGCCAATTCCGCATCGAACCGGCCACCCCCCGCTACGTCAAACTCGATCGCAGCTTCATCCGCGGCCTCTTCGGCAAGTTCAACCCCTCCCGCGGCGACCTCGTCTTCAGCAAAAGCGGCGAACTGCTCGGCATCATGGCCAACCGCGAATACTGCGTGGTCCTGAACCGCCTTACCCCCAGCCGCACCATCGAACTCGGAGGCGACGTCCGCGGCCAGCACACCGGCCAAATCCTCTCCCAACTCTACGACCGCCTCAACCAACTGCCCGTCAACCTGCAGTAACCCCCTGTCGCCGCCGTCCTCTCCTCGACTGCCCCGTTCGCCAACCCCTTCCCCAGCCTCACCCGGCATTGGCCCTCCGCGCCGTGGTGTCAGCCGCCCCGCATGAGCACGGAACGTATCTACCAAGCGGTCGTGCAAATCGCCGCCGACCGCCAAGGGCAGCGCCCCCGCCCCACCCACCTCGACCTGGGCGCCGGCCGCGGCGAACTCATCGCACGCTTCCGCGCGCGCTTCCAAACCCAATCCACCGCCTGCGATTACACCTCCGAACTCATGACACTCCCCGGCGAGAAGGTCGACCTCGTCGACCTCAACCGCCAACCCCTCCCTTACCCCGACGCCAGCTTCGATTGGATCACCGCCACCGAGGTCGTCGAACACCTCGAGAAATACCGCGAGGTCCTCCGCGAAATCACCCGCGTCCTCAAGCCCGGCGGCCTCTGCATCCTCACCACCCCCAATATCCTCAACCTCAACTCCCGCCTCCGCTTCCTCTGGTTCGGCTACTGGAACCTCTTCGGCCCCCTCCCCGTCCGCCACCAGGCCCTCTACTCCACCGGCGGCCACATCAACCCCGTCTCCTGGTTCTACCTCGCCCACGCCCTCCTCGACGCCGGCCTCGACGACGTCCGCTTCGCCATCGACAAATACCAACGCTCCGCCATCCTCAAACTCGCCCTCTGCTACCTCCCCATCCGCCTCTTCGGAGCCCTCGCCTACCGCAAGGAAATCCACCGCTTCCATACCATCACACCCGAAAATGCCCCCATCGTCCAAGCCATGAACTCCATCCCCCTCCTCCTCGGACGCACCCTCATTGTCTCCGCCCAAAAGCCCAACCCCACGCCGAACCGCTAACCTCCCGACCGCTACGCACCCATAGCTCCACTCCTCCCTCAACCCCCAGCCCGCAACGGACGATTGACGCGCCCCCCACCGCCCGCTCATCGTCAGGGACCGTTGACCCCGGTTTCTCCCGAGCCTGGCTCTGCGCGTCTCCCTGGCGGCACCTCGCCGGACAAACCCGCTCCGGTTGCTTCGCACCATGTTCAAGAACGTCAACACCCTCGATCTCATCGTCATCCTCCTCTACCTCGGAGGCATCGTCGGCGTAGGCTGTTACGCTGGCTTGCGACAACGCCGGGAGTCAGGCGCCAACCGCTACTTCCTGGCCGGACACGCCCTCCGCTGGCCCTCCATCGGCCTGGCCCTCTTCGCCACCAATATCTCCTGCTTCCACCTGGTCAGCCTCGCCCAGGCCGGCTACGACCACGGTCTGCTCCTCGGCAACTTCGAGTGGATGGCCGGCTACACCCTGATCCTGCTCTCGCTGTTCTTCGTCCCCTTCTACATCCGCGCCAAAGTGGCCACCCTGCCCGACTTCCTCGAAAAGCGCTACGGCCGCCCCTGCCGCGACTGGCTGGCCGTCGTCTCCGTCGTCGCCGCCATCATCTTCCATATCGCCTTCCCCCTCGCCACCGGGTGGCTCGTCCTCCACGGCATCTTCGGCATCGATAAATGGATCAGCATCCTCTCCCTCTGCGGCCTCACCGCCCTCTACACCGTCCTCGGAGGCCTGGCCGCCGTGGTCATGACCGAAACCCTCCAGGCCCTCGTCCTCATCGTCGGCGCCTGCGTCATCACCGGATTCGCCTGGAACCACGTCGGGGGATGGGAAGGCATGGTGCGCGGCTTGGAGGCGTCCGGCGACCTCGTCAAGCTCTCCATGCTGCGCTCCCCGGAGGTCGAAAAGGAGTTCCCCTGGTACGCCATCCTGCTCGGCTACCCCGTGCTGGGCATCTGGTATTGGTGCGCCGACCAGACCATCGTCCAACGAGTCCTGGGCGCCAGGGACGAAAACCACGCCCGCACCGGCCCCCTCTTCTGCGCTATCATCAAAATCCTCCCCGTCTTCATCTTCGTCCTCCCAGGACTGCTCTTCTACGTCATCATCAAACAAAACCTCCTCCCGGGAGTAGCCGTGCCCAACAGCAAAGAGGTCTACGGCGTCATGATCAAAAGCCTCCTCCCGCCCGGCCTCTTCGGAGTCATGGCCGCCGCCCTCATGGCCGCCCTCATGGGCAACCTGGCCAGCGCGGCCAACTCCATCTCCACCCTCTTCAGCTACGATCTCTGGAAACGCTTCGCACCCCATACCCCGGATGAACGCCTCGTCGTCATCGGCCGAGTGGCCACCTCCTGCGCCTTCCTCATCGGCATCGGCATCGTCCCCCTCATCGACAAATACGAAAGCGTGTTCGCCGCCTGTAACGACATCATCGCCCACATGGCCCCGCCCATCACCGGAGTCTTCCTCGTCGGCATCTTCTGGCCACCGGCCTCGGCCCTCAGCGCCAAATGGACGATGTGGCTGGGATCCGCCCTCGGCGTCACGCTCTATACCCTCAAATCCCTCCACACCTGGAACCCCACCGCCTTCGCCTGGATCCCGCCCTTCGTCTACCAAACCCCCTTCATGATGATGGCCTTCTATATGCTCGTCGCCTGCGTCGCCCTGCAAGTAAGCCTCACCTGGCGGTGGCCCAAACACGCCAGCGAAGACCCCGAAAAGCTCTCCTGGCCCCATCCCTTCGACGCCCTCAAATCCCCAGGCTGGCCCGGCCTCGCCAATTATCGCGTCCTCGCCGCCCTCGTCTTCGCCCTCATGACCGGCCTCTACATCCTCTTCCGGTAACCAGACCCACCTCCCACCCTCCCCGCCACCCGCCTCAACCCCTAGTGCGCGGCCGCCCCGCCCGCAACACCCGCAACGTCACCCCACGCCCATTCTCGAACGACTCCACCCGCCC
>CAZVRY010000082.1:0-25133 GCA_964629545.1 uncultured Verrucomicrobiota bacterium
TCAAGCGCAGCCCCAAGCCAACGTCCTCACCCCCGCCCCTGCCGCGTCCATCCCTTCGACCACAACCTCTGCCCCCCCCCTCGCCCCCCCACAGCCCTCCCACGACGCCCTCGCATCCATCCGCACCTCCGCCCGCACCGCCTCCTGGACCATCCTTATCATTGGCGCCCTCGGCACCTGCGTCTCCCTGGGCACCGCCTGGTTCCTCGCCCGTCTCGTCGGCACTTCGCTGCGCCGCATCGCGCAACACCTCCAGGCCGGATCCACACGCCTCCTGAGCATCGCCAGTCAGGTGTCCGCCAGCAGCCAAACCGTCGCCCAAGGCTCCAGCCGCCAGGCCGCCGCCCTCGAGGAGACCAGCGCTTCCCTCGAAGAGCTCTCCTCCATGACTCGTCGCAACGCCGACAGCTCCCATTCCGCCAACGACATCGCCCGCCAAACCCACCAAGCCGCCGACCACGGCGCAAACCAGATGCAAGCCATGGCCCAGGCCATGGATGCCATCAAGCGCTCCGGCGATGACACCGCCAAAATCCTCAAGACGATCGACGAAATCGCTTTCCAAACCAATATCCTCGCCCTCAACGCCGCCGTCGAGGCGGCCCGCGCCGGCGAAGCCGGCATGGGCTTCGCCGTCGTCGCCGACGAAGTCCGCAACCTCGCCCAGCGCAGCGCCGTCGCCGCGCGCGAAACCGCCACCCGCATCGAGGAATCCCTCCACCGCACCCGCGAAGGCGTCACCCTCACTTCCGCCGTCGCCGAGACCCTCACCCGAATCGCCACCCACGCGCGTCAAGTCAACGAACTCGTCGCCGAGGTCGACCACGCCTCCCGCGAACAGCACCAAGGCATCCAGCAACTCAACGGCGCCGTCGGCCAAATGGACACCGTCACCCAAGCCAATGCCGCCCTCGCCGAGGAAAGCGCCGCCACCGCCGAGGAACTCAACGGCCAGGCTACCATCCTCACCCAGGCGGTCGCCGACCTCCTCGCCCTCATCGGCCAAACCCACGCCGCCTCGGCCACCCTCCCGACAGCCCCACGCCCTGTGGAACCCACTCTCGCCCCCCCACCTCCGCCCCCCCGTTTACCCTCCCCGGCCCCCTTGGCCCCACGCCGCCTCCCCATCCCCCAAACCGCGGACGACGACCATTTCATCCCCATGCCTGAAGGGCGATGAGAACGTAGGGGCCGACCCCGCATGCATTCAGGGCGGAGCATGAATTGCCGGTCCGTGAGGCGACCGTCCCCCCTTCATGTTCGCCCCGAATGCATGCGGCTCTCCCCGACAGGGACAAATAGGGTGCCAGGTTCACCATGCTCGCAGTGTCCGGCTCCGATAGCCTCCTCTCCCCGTCCCTCTCCTCCGTCCGACGGAGGCGAGGGAGTCATGAAGCGGAGGAATTGCTTCGCTGACCCTGCATGGGAGTCATGAGTGAGGTCGCCTGCTCCATTTACCCTTTCTTGTCTCCCTCCCCGCCCGCCGCGGGGGGGGAGGGAAGGGGAGAGGTGGGCAACGATGACATTCACCGGCAAGCCATACGACTGGACGGGGGACTGGAACGTCCACGCATGGGGTGTGCCCTGCTTTCACTGACGCTTAGCGGGTGGCCTCCCCGTCCCTCTCCTCCGTCCGACGGAGGCGAGGGAGTCATGAAAGGGAGGAATCGCTTCGCTGATCCTGCATGGGAGTCGTGAGGGAGGTGGCCTGCTCCATTTACCCTTTCTTATCTCCCTCCCCGCCCGCCGCGGGGGGGGGAGGGAAGGGGAGAGGTGGGCAACGATGAGGTCTCCCCTCGCCCGCAACATACTGACTAATTCACAGCCGTTCCCGGTTTCGCCGTGTTCGCCCTGAATTCATGCGGCACCCCCCGCATGTAACCGTCCGATCACGTCGGCGGACACCACCTGGTCGATGTCCAGAATGGTCTTCACGGCTCCCTTCACCTTGGCCATTCCCAGGATGTAATCCGTCTCGATGGCCGTCCCGAAGTCCGGCGTCTCCTCGATGTCCCCCTCCGTGATGTTGAGCACCTCTTCCACCGCGTCCACGATGAGCCCCATCAAGGAGATCGTCCCTGACGGGAGCTTCACTTGGACGACCACGATACAGGTCCGCTCCGTCGCTTCGGCATGTTCCAGCCCGAACTTGATCCGCAGGTCGACCACCGGGACGATCTTCCCCCGCAGGTTGATCACGCCCCGAACGTAAGCGGGCATTTGCGGGACGGCCGTGATATCGACCAACCGGATGATCTCGCGGATTTTGAGGACATCGACCCCGTAGGATTCCTGGCCTAGGACGAAGGTGAGGTATTTGGTGGCCCGCGCGCGATGGGCGGCGTCCGTGGTAATGACGGGTGCAGCATTCATGACTTGTCAGCGGCTCGACCGTCGAGCCGACCTCCTGTTTTGTCGGCGCAAGTGCGATCCAACTTAAGTCGGACCCGCACTTTGCCGACATGCTCCCTGAGCAGTTCGCGCCCAGCAGACGTCTATGGTCGCCATCAACGAAACCAACTACGACTTCCTCCGTCGGCTGGTCTACGAACGCAGCCGCATCAACCTCGGTGCCGACAAGAAGGAACTGGTCGCCCGCCGCGTCCACAAGCGCCTGCAAGCCCTCCACCTCGCCAGCTACGACGACTACTGCGATCTCCTGCGCTCCCCGGCCGGCCAGGACGAGGTGACCGACCTCCTCGACGTCATCTCCACCAACGTCACCGACTTCTTCCGCGAGCCGCAGCACTTTCAGTTTCTGCGGGAACGGCTCCTTCCGGGCTGCGTCCGTCCCACTGCCCACGCGCGGGCCTCCTTTCGGGTCTGGAGCGCCGCCTGTTCTTCCGGCGAGGAACCCTACACGATTGCGATCACGCTGGCCGAGTTCGCCCGCGCCAACCCGGCCTTCACCCAGTGGCAGGTTGACGCCTCCGACATTTCCACTCGCATGCTCGAACACGGTGCTCGGGGCGTCTACCGCGCCGAACGGGTTCGCCTCCCCTCACCCGAGTGGCTCCCCCGCTATTTCCAGCGCGGCGTCGGCGAGGCCGAGGGCTACTACCGGGTCAAGAAGGAACTCCGCGACCGCGTGGCCTTCCATCACGTCAACCTGTTCCAGAACGCCTACCCGGTGCCTCACGATCTCGACGCCATTTTCTGCCGCAACGTGATGATCTACTTCGACCGCGAGACTCAGGAGGCCCTGGTCCATCGCCTTTGCCGCCAACTCGCCCCTGGCGGTCACCTCTTCGTCGGCCACTCGGAGAGCCTCATTGGCATCCGGCATCGGCTCAAGTGTGTCCAACCCAGTGTCTACCGCCTCGAATGACACCCTTCTCCCCCCCCCCCGTGGCGCCCCCGCCCCGGCGCTTCCGCCTCCGCGACCGGGCCAGCGTCACCGACACCCCACGCCAACCCTGGTTCGTCAACCTTGCTCGCCCACGCCCTGCCGCCCCACTCTTCAAACCCCTGCGCACCACCGGCCACCTTGACGAGGCCGGCACGCTCGCCGGCCGTGAAACCTGAACCCACCGGCCATGCCTCCCTCCTCCCCCTGGGTCATCCAGGCGCCCAAGAAAACCTATGTGGTCGGTGTCGCCGACATGATCGCCAGCAACCAGGCCAACTCCGAACTCGTCACCTACTCCCTGGGCTCCTGCCTCGGCGTCGTCCTCTACGACCCCACCCGCAAAGTCGGCGGACTCCTTCACCTCATGCTCCCTGACTCGAACATCGACGCCGCCAAAGCCCAGTCCGCCCCCTACATGTTCGTCGATACCGGCGTGCCCCGTCTCTTCCACGCGGTCTACTCCCTCGGCGGCGAGAAGGCCCGACTCCACGTCAAAGTCGCCGGCGGCGCCCAGTTCCTGGACGAGAAGCAGATCTTCAATATCGGCCAGCGCAACGTCACCGCCCTCCGCTCCATCCTTGCCCGCAACGGCGTGTCCCCCCACGCCGAAGACATCGGGGGCACCACCTGCCGCACCGTCCGACTTGACCTCGCCACCGGCCAACTCATGGTCCATTCCCCCGGGCTCGCCCCTTACGCCCTATGACGGCCGCCGACATCATCGCCCAAGCCCCCGAGCTTCCCCCGATCTCCGAGGCCGCCCTCAAACTGCTCACCCTCCTCGGCAACCCCGACCACGATGGCGCCGACATTGTCAAAGCCATCCAGGTCGACGCCATGCTCACCGCCAGACTCCTCCGCGCCTGCAACTCCGCCTACCAGGGCCGCCGCCAACCCATCGCCTCCATTGACCAGGCCGTCCTCCAACTTGGCCAGCAGGAAACCCTCCGGCTGGTCCTGGCCCTCAACGTCGGCGACGCCCTCGCCCGCCCCCTCGATGGCTACGCCGTCGGCGAACGAGAACTCTGGCAACACGCCCTCACCACCGCCCTCGCCGCCGCCCAACTCGTCCACCATGGCCTCCCCGCCCCCTACGAAGCCCACGTCGCCTACACCGCCGGCCTCCTCCACGACCTCGGCAAGGTCGTCCTCAACCGCGCCCTCGATCCCGCCCTTCAAACCGCCCTCCGCTCCTACATCCAGGACCACCACGCCTCCCGACCCGAAGCCGAACGCGCCCTCCTCGGCACCGACCACGCGGAAGTCGGCGCCACCCTCCTCGCCCAGTGGCGCCTCCCCCCCGAGGTCGTCGAGGCCGTCGCCCACCACCATCAGCCCCCTTCCCAATCCCCACTCCCACTCTCCGCCATCATCCACCTCGCCAATTCCCTCGCCCACGCCACCGGCTCCAGCCCGGGCTGGGAAGGCTACGCCGTCCGCATCGACGAATCCGTCGCCCCACGCCTCGGACTCGGCCCCGCCGACATCGAACACCTGATGATCCAAATCCACCTCTCCTTGGCCCAAGTCCGCCAGTTCCTCTCCCTCCCATGAACCTCCCCCGGAAAATCCGCGTGCTCGTGGTCGACGACTCCGCCGTCGTCCGGAGAATGATCACCGAAGCCCTCTCGCGCGACCCCGAAATCGAAGTCGTCGGCAACGCCCCCGACCCCTACGTCGCCCGCGATAAAATCCTCGAACTCAACCCCGATGTCCTCACCCTCGACGTCGATATGCCCCGCATGGACGGCATCACCTTCCTCCGCATCCTCCAAAAGCACCGCCCCATGCCCGTCGTGGTCGTCAGTTCCCTCACCACCTCCGGCTCCCAAGCCGCCCTCGCCGCCCTCGAAGCCGGGGCCGTCGATATCCTGGCCAAACCGACCAGCGCCTACTCCATCGGCCACCTGGGCGAACAACTCGCCCTCCGCGTCAAAGGTGCCGCCACCGCCCGCCACCGCCTCCCGCCTCCCTCCCCCCACCCACCGGCACCCCCAAAATGCAGCGGCCGCTTTCACCCCCGCCAAATCATCCTCCTCGGCGCCTCCACCGGCGGCACCGAAGCCCTCAAGACCGTCCTCACCCAACTCCCCGACGGACTCCCCCCCATCTGCATCGTCCAACACATCCCCGCCTACTTCTCCCAAGCCTTCGCCCATCGCCTCCACGAACTCTGCCCCTTCGAAGTCCGCGAAGCCGTCGACGGCGACGAACTCCGCCCCGGCCTTGCCGTCGTGGCCCCCGGGGATTTCCACCTCGTCCTTCTCTGGCGTTCCGACCGGTATGTCGTCTCCCTCCGCCAAGGCCCCCCGATCAACCACTCGCGCCCCTCCGTGGACGTGCTCTTCAACAGCGCCGCCGAATGCGCTGGCCGCCACGTCACCGCCGCCGTCCTCACCGGCATGGGACGCGACGGCGCCCTCGGCCTGAAGAAACTCCATGACCTCGGCGCCACCACCCTCGCGCAAAACGAGGAAACCTGCGTCGTCTACGGCATGCCCCGCGCCGCCATCGAAGCCGGGGCCGCCTCCCACGTCCTCCCCCTGGACCGCCTCGCCGATGGCATCCTGCGTGCCGTCGACCTCCGCCGCCCCCAACCCCAACCCCAAGAAGCCCGCTCCCCCGCCTAACCTAACCCCCCGTCCCCACCAAACCCCTCCTCCCTCCCCACCACCAAACCCATGACTAACCCCGCTCAAACCCTCGATATCCCCCACCTCGCCGGCGACGCCATCGCCAGCGTCTTCCAAACCATGCTCTCCCTGCCCCTCCAAGTCGTTGCCGGCAGCCCCCCCGTCCAGTTCCCCGAACACGTCAGCGGCTCCGTCGGCTTCGGCGGCGAAAAGGTCATCGGCGCCGTCTATATCCACTTCGGCGCCGACTTCGCCCGCCAGATCTGCGCCGGCATGCTCGGCCTCGCCCCCGAAGAAATCAGCGACGCCGAAGTCAATGACGTCGTCGGCGAAATGTGCAACATGGTCGCCGGCGGCCTCAAATCCACCCTCTGCGACGCCGGCGCCACCTGCGCCGTCTCCACCCCCGCCATCATCCGCGGCCACTCCTTCGTCATCGAAACCGTCCCCGACGTCCGCCAGGAACGCCTCGTCTACGACTGCCAAGGCAACCGCCTCGTGGTCGAAGTCCATATCAAGTTTCATTGACGTCCCCCCCGCGAATCACAACATTGAACCCCGTCCGACTTGGACCTCGCGCTTATGCCCGCCAAAATTCTCAGCGTCGATGATAGTAAGACGATCCGCATGATCGTCGGCAAAGCCTTTCGCCCCTTTGAGGCCACCGTCATCGAGGCCTCCAACGGCGAGGAAGGCCTCGCCGCCGCCGCCCGCGAACGACCCGACCTCATCATCCTTGATATCACCATGCCCGTCATGGACGGCGTCACCATGCTGACCAAACTCAAGGAAGACCCCGACCTCAAGACCATCCCCGTCATCATGCTCACCGCCGAGTCGGGCCGCGAAAACGTCCTCCATATCGCCAAACTCGGCGTCCGCGATTACCTCGTCAAACCCTTCAAGGAAGAGCAACTCCTCGAAAAGGCCGGGCGCGTCGTCGCCCTCGTCAAAAAGGCTGCCCCCCAAGCCCCCGCCCCCTAAACCCGCCCCGCCCGTGCCCGAAGAACAATACGAAGACGTCGCGCGCCGCTACGGCCTGGAACCGCTCCCCGAAAGCGTATCCCGCCTCACTAAACTCGTCTCCAGCCAAGACGCCGATATCGACGAGATCGCCAAAGTCATCGAGAAAGACAAGGTCCTCACCGCCCGCCTCCTCCGGGCCGCCAACCGCGGCGCCACCGACGAGGCCGACTACGATATCACCTCCGTCGACCAAGCCCTCATGCGCAACGGCATGGGCTGCGTCCTCCTCCTCGCCATGGGCGACCCCCTGACCCGCGCCGTCGCCAAAACCTTCCAAACCATGCTCGGCCTCAAGGTCGACCTCATCAACCCTGCCCTCGTCAAATCCGACCTCGGCGAACATATCCTCGGCGCCGTCGAGTTCTCCGGCAGAGCCTCCGGCGTCGTCCGCCTCCGCCTCCCCCAACACGCCGCCCGCCTCGTCGCCTCCCGCCTCCTCGGACTCGACCCCTCCGAACTCACCCACCCCGGCGAAATCGCCGACGGCATCGGCGAACTCGTCAATATCGTCGTCGGCAACTTCAAATCCAACCTCTGCGACGCCGGTCTCGACTGCCGCCTAAGCGCCCCGCGCATCACCCAGACCAGCGATTGCAGCCTGCAAGCCGTCCGCGGCGGCGGCGCCGAACGCCTCGCCTTCCAGGCCCCCGACATCACCCTCCTCGTCGACGTCAGCGCCAACCCCTGGGCCGGCTAACCCCCACCCCACCCCCCACCGACCCTCCCGACTCCCCCGCGCCTCCATCGACCCTCCCCGCCCGCCCCTCCCGCTCTCCTTCCCGCGCTCGCCCTCGCGGTCGCGGCACGCCCACCGGCTGCCCGACGCCCCCCGCCTCAACCCCGGCACCCCCCTTCCCCAATCCCTCGCTCATCTGGGTGAGCTCACGGCAACAGGTTTCGCGTGTGACCTTCCTGCGTGGACGAGGAGGGCTGATTTGCTGGGCGGCGTGGATCGAGGTGGCAAGGACATTCATAGCGACGGGGATCTCGTGATCAATGGGTTGCGGGTGGAATGCGACGCGGTTCAGGGATCTTGGCATTTATGGTACTGATAAAACAGACCCAGCAACCCGGCCATGCCCGCCCTGGACAATCCGCGATGCACGTGCATCAGGGATTGTCCACGACCGGGGGCGGTCTGAAGCCTCTGCCTCTCGCCCAGGGGGAGCGTTCCAGAGTCAAGGTGACAGGTTCACCCCAAGGCGTTCGGTGTCCACGCTTCAGCGTGCCGGGCAGGGCGGAAATGCGGTGACAGGTTCAGCGTCGCCCCCGCTGGACAATCCGCGATGCACGTGCATCGGGGATTGTCCACCCCCGGGGGGCGGTCTGAAGTCTTTGCCTCTCACCCGGGGGAACATTCCAGAGTCAAGGTGACACGTTCCCACGGTCTCTGGCGAGTGGGTGGTAACTTGCTGCGATGGTGGAAGATGGAGATTGTGGTAGACAAAAGCGCCCGTTGGGCCCATCAGTCACGGTTTCTCATCCTGGATGCCGCCCGGCAGCCCAATCTGGCCTCAGATGTTCTGGCCCATTTTCTTCGCGAACTGCCCGGGCAGTGGCAGGAATGCTTCGGCTACCTGCCCCTGCTGGCTGAAACGTTCACGGATCCTGAATCCCATGCGGGAACGTGTTACAAAGCCAGGGGCTGGGAACCGGTCGGCCTGAGCCGTCGCGACGGCCGTCACTACGCCGAGAAGTTTCCCGGGCCGCTGAGTTCGAAAAAGCTTTGGATCAAGCCCCTTGACCCGAGGGCTTTTGAGTGGCTGTGCCTGCCCGAGCTTCCGGAGGTCTGCCAGGCGGGCGTGGTCGAATACGCCGCCGAGCGATGTCCCTTGAGGGCCAATCACCTCAAGTCGCTCTTCCAGACTTTCCAGACCATCAAGGATCCCCGCTCGCGCAGGGCCCGGACCATCCCCCTGGGCGCAGTGCTCTCGCTGGTGGCCTTGGGACTGCTCCGCGGTGCGGTGCACCTCAACGCCATCGTTCGCCAGGCCGGCAAACTAACCCAGAACCAGCGCCGGAGCCTCCGTCTGCCTTTCAAGAAGGGAACCCGGTTTGTGAAAGTCCCCTGCTACGACGTGTTCCGCGAGGTGCTGCGCAGGGTGGATCTGGCACAACTGGCCGGGGCCTTGACCGGTTGGATGCAGGCGCATGCCGGTGAGCTTCCCCGAACGTTGGCCATCGATGGCAAAATCATTCCAGAGGCCCGCCAACTCCTGAGGGCCCAAACCAAGGATCTGAGCCAGCCGCAACCCCCGCCGGTTCCGAGGCGGGACCCAGCCCCCACCCCCGAGGGGGGTGAAGTTCGACCCGCCAGGGGTCCGGACATCATCCGTTACTTTGTTTGCAGCCTCGACCCAGCAGAGGCCCATCCCAAGAGGTTGGCGGAGGCCATTCGCAACCACTGGGGCTGCGAAACCCAGCATTGGCGCCGCGATGTCCTGTGGCGCGAGGACAAGTGTTTGATACGAAATCCCAACGCCGCCTGCGCCTTGGCACTCCTGCGGGTCGGACTCCAATCCCTCCTGGTTGGCGTCGGTCGGAAATCCCTTTCCCCTCGTCTTTGAAGACGCCGCCGCAGATTCAGCTTTGGGGCTCGGCTGGCTTAAAGAACGCAACTTACGGGGATGAAACAAAAGGCCGTGGTGACAGGCTCGCCATATTTTGCTCCCGGCCATCCGCGTAACCCGCGTAATCCGCGGTTGTCCAAACCCCTATCCGCAGATCCAGGATCCGCGTCGGACGTTAACAGCCGACGTCCTCCTAAAGTGACCGGTTCACTGTGTGGGGTTGGTGTCGAGACCCCGTCGTGCTACGCTCGACCCGTGATCACCGGCCGCGCCTTCTCCATCCCCCTCGCCCTCCTCCTGCTCGTCCCTTGGCCCGGAACCTCGGCCGCGCCCTCGCCCAAGGTCACCCTTGAATCCCTCCACTTCCGTTGCACGCTCGCCCCCAACGGCCACGTCACCGAATTCGTCGATCGCGCCCGCCAGCGCGACTGGCTGCGCCAACAGCAACCCGTGCCCTTCGCCCGCCTGCGCCTCGCCGGCCGCGACGTGCCGGCGACCGCCCTCGTCCAGCGCGACTCCCTGCTGGAATTCCACTTCGCCCCCACCCCCATCCGCGTGCTCCTCCGCGTGACGCCCCGCCCCTCGCATGTCGTGCTGCGCCTCGAGGACGTCACTGGCGGCGAACCGGACGCGATCACCTTCCTGCACGTTCCCCTCGATCTCAAAGGAACTCCCGCCGAACCCTTCGGCGCCTGCGCCCTCGGCCTGAACCTGGCCACCCGCATCGACGCCCTCCCCGCTCTCCAATCCGAACTCCGCGCCTCCGCGGAGAAACCGTTCGGGCTGGTCGGTGCGAAGGTCGCGGTGGTGGCCGCCCCCATGGACCGCTTACGGCCCGCGTTGCAGGAAGCCCTGGCCCAGGATAGCGAGCTGCCCGTGTGCCGCACCGCCGGCCCCTGGGCCCACGAAAGCGCCTTCAGCCGCGGCTCCTACCTCTTCAACTTCGGATCGCTCACCGAAACCAACGTCGAAGACTGGATCGCCATGACCCGCAGCCTTGGGTTTACCCAGATCGACCACCACGGCGGCGGCGACTTCTTCCGGTTCGGCGACTTCGAACTGAACCGCGAGCGCTGGCCCGACGGCTGGGCCCACTGGGAGCCAATCGTCGACCGCCTTCACCAGGCCGGCATCGGCTCGATCTTCCATACCTACGCCTTCTTCATCGACAAACGCTCCAAGTACGTCACTCCAGTCCCCGACGCCCGCCTGGACGCGTTCCGCACCTTCACCCTCACCGCCCCCGTGACCGCAGCATCCACCGTGTTCGAAGTGGCCGAGCCCACGGCCGACCTCCGCACCGTCACCGGGTTCTTCGAACATAACAGCATCCTGCTGCACATCGGCGACGAACTCGTCACCTTCGGCGGAGCCAGTCGAGAGGCCCCTTGGCGGATCACCGGGCTGCAGCGCGGCGCCCTCGGCACCCGCGCCTCCCCCCACGAGGCCGGCACGCCCGCCCGTCACCTCAAGGAATGCTTCGGCCTGCTCGTCCCCAACGTCGAGTCCTCGCTCTTCGAGGAAATCGCCGCCCACCACGCCGACATCGTCAACCGCGCCGGCTTTGACGGCCTCTACCTCGACGCGATCGACGGCAGCTCCATCCTCCGCGGCGGCGACGCCTGTTGGTACTGGGCCAGCAAGTTCGTCGTTGAAATCCAGCGGCGACTCCGGCGGCCCACCGGCATGGAGATGAGCGCCATGTGGCATCGCTTCTGGCAATACCGCACCCGCTGGCAGGCCTGGGACTACCCCCAGCGCGGCCACGCCCGCTTCCTCGACCTCCACGCCCAGGAAATCAACGGCGGCCTCCTCCTCCCTCGACACCTCGGCTGGTGGAATTTCCAGGCCTTCAACCCCCCCCAGGTCGAACCTTCCTACCCCGAGGTCATGGAAAACCTGGTGGCCAAACTCGTCGGCTGGGATGCCGGCATCTCCCTCACCGGAGGCGTCGACCGCCACGCCCTCCGCACCACCCCCCTCTTCCAACAAGCCGTCGCCATCCTCCGCGCCGGCGAGCAACTCCGTCACACCAACACCTTCGACGACGCCGCCAAAGCCCGCCTGCGCGAGCCCGGCCGACAGTTTGCCCTGGCCCACAACGCCGCCGGCGCACCCGTCTTCCGCACCGTCCAACCCCAGGCCCACACCGTCTCTCCCGGCGAACCCTGGACCCTCTCCTGGACCGTCACCAACGCCTTCGCCGACCAACCCATTCGCCTCCGGATCGAGACCCTCATGACCGCCGCCCCCCTCGATGACCCGTCCGGGGTGGACCTCCTGCAGGACAGCCCCGAGGCCAGCCCCTGGCAGACCCGCCACGCCCCGGGCGTGAGCCGTCCCGAGGCCTCCACGCCGGCCCCGGCCGATCCTGGCTGGACCCTGGCCGCCACCAACCGCGGCCAAGTGCCCCGCTCCGGCGCCTGGGCACGCTGGGACCGAACGTTCAACCCCACCCTCAACCTCAAACAACAACAGGCCCTCGGCCTCGAACTCGAGGGAGACGGCTCCGGCGCCTGGCTCGCCATCCGCCTCGAAAGCCCTCACCACCTGGCCTACGGAGCCGTCGCCGACCGCTACCTGCCCGTCGACTTCACCGGCCGACGACGGGTCACGCTCCTCGAGACCGAAGCGGCCCGCTGGAGCGACTTCACCTGGAATGACGGCAAGAGCCTCTACAACGTCTACCGCGAGACCATCGATTTCTCCGCCATCGAGAGCATCAGCGTCTGGCTCCAACACCTCCCCACCCACCGCCCCACTCGCCTCCGCCTCCTCCAATTGCGCGCCTTGCCCATGAAGTCCGTCGCCCTGCGCCGCCCCCGCCTGACCGTGGGGGGCGTCACCCTCGAGTTCCCCGTTGACCTGGCCCCCGGAGGGCGGATCGAGGGCGCCTCCGCCTCCACGTGCGCCTCCTACGGGCCCAAGGGCGAACCCCTCGGCACCCTCCAACTCTCCAACCTCTGGCCGCGCCTCGCCCCAGGACCCAACACGATCTCCTTCGACTGCGCCCCTGCCGACGGTCCCGCGCCCCGGGCCCGGATCACCCTGTTCCCCCAGGAACAGTGAAGCACCCAACTCGATCGAGGATGGGCTTGACGTCGGTGGCGATCCTGCCAGACGCTGACTCCGCGTCAGTCTGCCAGGTGGCCTGAACCCCACGCCCGCACATGCCGCTCCTCGCCATCGAACACCTGCAGCCAGGAATGGAAGTCGCCGACGACGTCAACAACGTCCACGGCCTCCTCCTCCTCGCCCGCGGGACCATTCTCCAGGACGCCTCCATCCGCGTCCTGAAGACCTGGGGGGTCAAAGCCCTGCGCATCGTGGGGGACGAGGAGCGCCTGGCCGCCCAAGCCGCCAGCCTGGAGCCCGACGCGGCCACCTGGAGCGAGGCCGAGCAGGCCCTCCACGCGCGATTCCAGCACGTGTCCGAGGAGTTGCGCGCCGCCCGCGTCGTCAAACGCCTCGCCACCCGCCGACTCGCCCAACATTTGACCGTGCGCCCACCACCCCCCGCCGGATGATCGATCCCCTGGCCAGTTTCCTCCGCCACAGTGGCCCCTTGCCCTCGTTGCCCGCCATCTATCGCGAACTCAACGCCGCCGTCAGCAGCCCCTACTCCTCCATCGAAGACATCGGCGCCATCATCCGCAAAGACCACAGCCTCACCACCCGCCTTCTCCGCCTCGCCAATAGCGCCCTCTACGGCCTGCCCCGCCGCATCGAAACCCTCGAAGAAGGCCTCCGCGTCATTGGCCTCCGCGAGATGTGCGATATCGCCCTCGCCACCACCGTGATCACCGCCTTCACCGACATCCCCTCCGAACTCACCGACCCCGTCCAGTTCTGGCGACACAGCGTCGCCTGCGCCGTCGGCTGCGCCGTCCTCGCCGAAACCCGCCAGGACACCGTCCCTGAACGCATCTTCGTCGGCGGCCTCCTCCACGACGTGGGCCGCATGGCCATGTACCTCCAAGCCCCCGTCCAGAGCGCCAAGATCCTCCAACGCTGCCGCGAATCCGGCGCCCTCGATACCGTGGTCGAACAGGAAATCCTCGGCTTCGACCACGCCACCCTGGGCGGCGCCATGCTCGAAATGTGGAGCATGCCCCCGGCCCTGATCGAAATGGTCCGCTGCCACCATGCCCCCTCCCGCAGCTACGCCTCCTCCAACGAAGCCGCCCTCGTCCACGTCGCCGACTTCCTCTGCAACGCCCTGGGCTTCGGCTCCAGCGGCGAATTCGCCGTCGCCCCGCTCACCGACGAAGGCTGGACCCGCGCCCGCTTGGACGAGGACCGGTTGGAGGAACTCGCCCTCGCCATCGAGGCCCGCTTCGAACCTCTCTGCGACGTCTTCATGCTCCCCCAGCCGCCCCCCAAGTCGTCCGCGCCCGCCTGAACCGCGAGGCGGCGACTCCCCTGACTTTGTCTTGGCCGAAGCCCGCTCTTCCATTAGAACACGGGCGTGATTGCCCGGCCAACGTGTCCCTGTCTGATCGACGCCCCACGCCTATGAACCTGCCCTGCCCTGCCCACCTGCCCCAGGCCCGCCCCGGCAACCGCGTCCCCCTGCTCCCACTCCTGGCCGCCGCCCTCCTGACCGGCCCTCCCCAGACCCTCGCCGCCCCCAACCCTCCCCCGCCGCCAGGCCTGCCCCCGCAGGTCGCCCACCGCGCCGTGGCCTCCCCCCTCCGTTCCTGGTTCCTGCCCCCCACTCGCGTGGTCTGGCACAGCGAGCGCGGCGTTGCCAACCCCCAAAGCCTCCTCGCCCCCAAACCCGGCCAGGCCGTCCTCCAAGAACCCACCCCCCCCAGCGGCCTCACCGCCACCCAAGGCCAACCCGCCGGCCGGCTCCGCGACGTCGGCGGCGCGCTCCAAGGCGACCACGACTTGTTCACCCCCATGACCGGCGATAAATCACCTCCCCCGGTCCGGGTCCGCTTCGGCGAATCCGCCTCCGAAGCCATGGCCGAATTAGGTGGCGCCCAGAATGCCCAAAACGACCATGCCCTCCGTGACCAAACCGTCTCCCTCCCCTGGCTCGGCAAAAAATCCATCGGCCCCAGCGGATTCCGCTTCGTCCGCCTCGATGCCCTCGACCCCAAACACCCCGTCTCGCTCAGCCAGGTGCAAGCCGTCCTCGTCGTCCGCGACCTCCCCTACCTCGGATCCTTCCGCTGCAACGACGAACGCCTCAACCGCATCTGGGCCGTGGGCGCCTACACCGTCCACCTCAACATGCAGGAATACCTCTGGGACGGCATCAAACGCGACCGCCTCGTCTGGCTCGGCGATATGCACCCCGAAGTCAGCACCATCCACGCCGTCTTCGGCCACAACGACGTCGTCCCCCGCAGCCTCGACCTCATCCGCGAGGTCACCCCGCCGACCGCGTGGATGAATGGGATCAGTTCCTATTCGATGTGGTGGGTCCTCATCCAGGAGGACTGCTGGCTGCATCACGGCGATCGCCCTTACCTCGAGGCCCAAAAGGCCTACCTTGACCCGCTCCTCCGGCGCCTGACCACCTTCGTCGACGCCGACGGCCGCGAGCACCTCGATGGCATGCGCTTCCTCGATTGGCCTACCGCCGACAACCAGGCGGCGGTCAATGAGGGACTCCAGGCCATGCTTGTCCTCACCCTCGAAAGCGGCGCCCGCCTCAGCCGCACCCTCGGCAACGAGGAGACCGCCCAACTCTGTGACCAGACCGTCCGCGCCCTCCGCGCCCGAGACCGCCAGCACCCCCTCCCGAGCAGCGGTCGCAAGTCGCCCGCCGCCCTCCTCGCCCTCGCCGGCCTGCGGGACGCGCGCACCGTGGCGCGGGACCTCCTCAGCCGGGACGGCCCCAAGGATCTCTCCACCTTCTACGGCTTCTACGTGCTCCAAGCCCTGGCCCAGGCCCGCGAGGCGGAAACCGCCTTGCGCTTCATCAACGCCTACTGGGGCGGCATGCTCGACGTCGGCGCCACCACGTTCTGGGAAGACTTCGACCTGGCCTGGACCAACCAGGCCACCCGCATCGACGAACTGCCCACGCCCGGCCGCAAAGATCTCCACGGCGATTTCGGCGCCCATTGCTACATCGGGTTCCGCCATAGCCTCTGCCACGGTTGGGCCAGCGGACCCACCGCCTGGCTCAGCCAACATGTCCTCGGCGTCCAACCCCTCGAACCCGGCTGCCGCCGCGTCCGCGTCGACCCCCAACTCGGCCACCTCCAATGGGCCGAAGGCGCCTACCCCACCCCGCTGGGACCCATCCGCGTCCGCCACGAACGCCAAACCAACGGCGACCTCCAGTCCACCATCGACGCCCCCGAAGGCGTGACGATCGTGCGGGGGCGCTGACCGCCACCCCCCGAACGGCTCATGGCACGCTCCCGTGAAGGCAACCAGCGGACTGTCCCGTGGCGCGTAACCCCCCCCCGACTATGACGTTGTCCCTCCTCCGGTTCACCGAGTGGCGGCTCCTGCTGGCCGCTTCCCTCCTCGTGTTGCCCGCGGCCGCCGGCCTGAAACCGGTTGACCTCCGCACCGAGTACCTGGTCAACCCGCTGGCCATCGAAGCCCCGGCGCCCCGCCTGCAATGGCGCCTGGCCTCGAACGACCGCGGCCAAACCCAAACCGCCTGGCGCATCCTGGTCGCAAGTTCCAAACAGCAACTCGCCCGCAACCACGGCGACCTCTGGGACTCCGGCCAGGTGCCAGGCCCTGCCATGACCCAAATCGTTTACGGGGGACGCCCCCTCGCGTCCCGAGCCGACGCCTGGTGGAAAGTCATGGTTTGGGACCGCCACGGCCGCCCGTCCCCGTGGAGCACCCCAGCCCACTGGCGCATGGGCTTGCTTCACCCCGACGATTGGTCCGCCCGTTGGATCGCCTTCCACGACCCGAGCCCCCTCCACGCGTCCACCGACTTGCACCTCCCGCCAGCTCGACATTACCGCAAGGAGTTCCGCGCCGGCCGCCCCATCCGCCGCGCCACCCTCTACGCCACCGCGCTCGGACTCTACGAGTTCGAGATCAACGGACGGCGCGTCGGCGACGCCTGGTTCACGCCCGGCTGGACCGATTACCGGCAACGCGTCTATTACCAGGCCTGGGATGTTACCCCTCACGTCCGCCACGGCCCCAATGCCCTCGGCGCCATGGTGGCCGACGGCTGGTATTCCGGCTACCTCGCCTACGGACTCCTGGTCGGCTACGGCCCCCATAAAACCGGCCGCGACATTTACGGCAAGACCCCCAGCCTCCGAGCCCAACTGGAACTCGAATACGCCGACGGCTCCCGCGACATCATCGGCACCGATCCGAGTTGGCGGGTCACCGACACCGGCCCCCTCCGCGAAGCCGACTTCCTCATGGGCGAAACCTACGACGCACGCCTCGAACTGAACGGTTGGTCCCAACCCGGCTTCGACGATGCCGCCTGGTCCTGCGCCGTGCCCGCCGAAGCCAACGGCTCCCTCCGCGCCCCCTTCCACGACGGCGCCGGCCCGCGCGAGCAGGAGTTTGGCTTCGTGCCGCCCCCGCGCCTCCAGGCCTACCCCGCCCCGCTTGTCCGCTGCACGGAAACCCTCCGCCCCGTCCAGATCACCTCGCCCGCCCGCGACACCTACATCTTTGACCTCGGCCAGAACTTCGCCGGCAATGTCCGCCTGCGCGTGCGCGGCCCCGCCGGCCAAGCCGTTCGCCTCCGCTACGGCGAAATGCTGCACCCGGACGGGCGCCTCATGACCGAGAACTTGCGCAAGGCCCGCGCCACCGACACCTACCGCCTACGCGGACTGCCCCGCGGCGAGACCTGGACCCCGCGCTTCACCTTTCACGGCTTCCGTTTCGTGGAGGTCACCGGCTTCCCGGGACGCCCCAACCTCGACACCCTCACCGGCCTGGTCCTGCACTCCGACACCCCGCTCGTCGGCGCCTTCGAGTGCAGCGATCCCATGGTCAACCAACTCTACCGCAACATCGTCTGGACCCAGCGCGCCAATTTCCTCGAACTGCCCACCGACTGCCCCCAACGCGACGAGCGCGAAGGCTGGATGGGCGACGCCCAACTCTACGTCCGCACCGCCACCTTCAATGCCGACGTGGCCGCGTTCTACCACAAATGGCTCTACGAGGTCGAAGAGGCCCAACTCCCCTCCGGCGCCTACCCGGACTACTGCCCCTGGCCTTTCCAACATGGCAAAGTCTTCGCCACCGCCTGGACCGACGCCGGCATCATCGTGCCCTGGACCGTCTGGCGCGTTTACGGCGACCGCGCCCTCCTCGAACGGATGTGGCCCTCAATGACCCGCTTCATGCACTGGCGCCGGAGCCAAGCCCGGGACGACCTCGGCGTCGAAAACCCGGACGCCAACACCTGGGGCGACTGGCTGAACCAGGACGATCCCACCCCCATCCCCTACATCGACACGGTCTACTTCGCCTACACGGCGCGCTTGATGGCCGACATGGCCGACGCCCTCGAACGCCCCACCGAAGCCCGCGACTACCGCGATCTCTTCGCCCGCATCCACACCGCCTTCGCCCGAAAATATCTCCACCCGGACGGGCGCCTCGCGGTGCCCTCGCAAACTGCTCACGCCCTGGCCCTGTTCACCGGCCTGATCCCTGCACCGCAGCAATCCGCCCTCGGCGCGCACCTCGCCGAACTCATCCGCACCAACGGATTCCGCATGACCACCGGCTTCCTCGGCACCCGCCCCCTCCTCCCCGCGCTCTCCGCCGCCGGGCAGCACGACGTGGCCGTCCGCTTGCTCCAAAGCCGGCGGTTCCCCAGTTGGGGGTTCGAAGTCGAGAACGGCGCCACCACCATCTGGGAACGCTGGGACAGCTACACCAAAGAACACGGGTTCGGGGGCAAAGACGGCCAGCAAAACGCCTCCATGAACTCCTTCTCCCACTATTCGTTCGGCGCCGTCGGCGAATGGATGTTCGCCACCCTCGCCGGCATCGACCTGGCCGCCCCAGGCTACGAGGTCATTCGATTCCGTCCTACCCCGCCCTCGCCCGCCAGCAACCCCGAACACCCGCCCATCGATTGGGTGCGCGCCCGAACCGCCTCCCACCGCGGGACCATCGCCAGCGAATGGCGGCGCCACCAGGACCGCTTCCACCTGCGGATAACCGTGCCCCCAGGCTGCCAAGGCCACGTCCACCTCCCCACCCAATCCCCAGACTCCGTCCGCGTCCAAGGTCGCCCCCTCCATCGAGCAAAGAACGTCTCCATCATCGGCCAGGAACCCGGCCGCGTCATCCTCCACATCGGCGCCGGCGCCTGGCGCTTCCAAAGCGAATTGCCGCCGACGGCGGCGCCCCGGAATTCGTTTTGACGAAGCCTCGCCGGGTTGAAAGGCTCCCCCCGTGTCCGCTCCCGGCCCCATCGCGCCGCCGCAACCCTGGATGGCCTTCTTCAGTCGCAAGGCGATCCAGGCAGGCCACGAACTGGAGATCGCCGGAGCGGTCGAGGACCTTCACGTAGCCGCCGACACCCGGGAGATCAGCGGCGGCGTTCGCGATCCCCGCTTCGGATTCCTCGACCTCGACGTCACGCTCAAAGTCGATCCCAAAGGCAAGCTGCGGGTGGACGGCTTCTGCACCTGCCCCACCTGCTTCAACTGCAAGCATGTGGCTGCCATCCTCATGGCCGCGATCCGCCAGAACTCCGCCCTCGCCGCCCTCCTCTCCGGAAACGCCCCCTCGCCCCCCTCGGCTCCAGGCAAACCCGCTCCCGCCCTCGCCCCCGACCTCACGAACTGGCTCCTGCAGTTGGATCGCGACCACCAAGCAGCCGCCGCACCCGGCGCATCCCCCGCTCCCCCTGCGCCCGATCGCGTCCTCTACGTGATCGACACCGCGCCAGCACCCAACGCCGGCCTCACCCTCATCATCCGTAAAGCCCGCACCCTCAAACGCGGCGGGTTCGGCTCGGTCGCCGATTACTCGCCCACCGCTCTCACCAATCGGCCCCCCGCCCGTTTCGTCCAGCCCATTGACCAACGGATCGGACGGCTGCTGGTGGCAACCGGGGCCTTCGGGACCATGCGCGGGATGCACCTTGGCGACCAAGACGGGGCGGAGATCCTGGAAATGATCCTCAGCACCGGCCGATGCTACTGGAAATCCCACCTCGGCCAACCCCTCTCTGCCGGCGAACCCCGCTCGGCGGTCCTGGGCTGGCAGACCATCCCCGACGGGCGCCAGCGGACCACCCTCACCACCGATCCGCCCGTCTCCGCCATCCTCACCCTCCAACCCCCTCACTACTACGACGCCGCGGCCCGCACGATCGGCCCCCTCCGCACCGACCTCCCCGCCGCCGTCCTCCGGGACTGGCTGCGCGCACCCATCGTCACCCCGTCCCAGGCCAGCCACCTCAACCAGGCCATGGCCAGCAGGTTCCCCCAACTCAGCCTCCCGCCCGCCCAAACCCTCGAAGTCGTCGAACTGCCCGTCGTCGAACCCCAAGCCGTCCTCCACCTCGCCACCACCAGAATGCACTGGTGGGAGGTTGGTTGGTCCTTCCAGGAGAGCAACCTCGACGGCACCCCGGTGCACTTCGGCCGCGTCACGTTCCGCTACCACGGCCTCACCGTCCGCCCGCTCGAAAAGGACCTGCAGTTCGACCGCCTCGATGGGCCCCGCATCGTCCGCACCCGGCGCCATCCCGACGCCGAACGCGCCCGCCTCGTCGAACTCGCCCAACACCACCTTCGTTCGGCCACAGCCATCCTCCCTAACCAAGTCGTCGCCGCCAAACAACTTGAGGACGCCTTGCTCCTCGACCAACCCGGCGTCAAACCCTGGCTCCACTTCCTCAGCCAGGACCTCCCCCAGCTCCAAGCCAGCGGATGGATCGTCGAATACGACCCCAGCTTCGCCTTGCGCCTCGCCTTGCCCGAAGACTGGTACGCCGACGTCACCGAGCAACCCGGCCATGACTGGTTCGACCTCGAACTCGGCGTCCAGGTCGAAGGGAAGAAGATCAATCTCCTGCCCGTCCTCCTCCGCCTCCTCCAGTCCGGCTCCGAGGACTTCACCCCCGAACGCCTGGCCAGGATCAGCCCCAAAAAACCTGTCCTCGTCCCCCTCGAGGACGGCCGCCAACTGCCGTTCCCTGCCGGCCGCCTGCACGACATCCTGGCCACCCTCATCGAACTCTACGACCCCCAAGCCCTCAACAAAGAGGGCCGGCTCTCCCTGCCCAAACTCCGAGCCGCCGAAGTCTCCGCCCTGGAAGTCGCCGACGAATGGAAATGGCACAACGCCGACGCCCTCCGCGCACTCGGCGCCCGCCTCAGAAACTTCCACGGCCTTACCCCCGCCACCCCTCCCCCCTCGCTCCACGCCGAACTGCGCCCCTATCAGAAAGACGGCCTCACCTGGCTCCAGTTCCTCCGCGAATATGACCTCGCCGGCATCCTCGCCGACGACATGGGCCTCGGCAAGACCGTCCAGACCCTCGCTCACCTCCTCCTCGAAAAGGAAGCCGGACGCCTCGACCGCCCCTGCCTCGTCGTCGCCCCTACCAGCCTCATGACCAATTGGCGCCAGGAAGCCGAACGCTTCGCCCCCTCCCTCAAAACCCTCGTCTCCCACGGCGATGACCGCAAACAACACCACGAAAACCTCGCCGACTACGATCTCGTCATCACCTCCTACCCCCTCCTCCCGCGCGACCAGGCCGTCCTCTTCCGCACCAAATTCCACCTCGTCATCCTCGATGAGGCCCAATACATCAAAAACCCCAAAACCCGCTACGCCCAAGTCGCCTGCTCCCTCCAAGCACGCCACCGCCTCTGCCTCACCGGCACCCCCCTCGAGAACCACCTCGGCGAACTCTGGTCCCAATTCAACTTCCTCCTCCCCGGCTTCCTCGGCGACGAAACCCGCTTCCGCTTCCTCTTCCGCAACCCGATCGAGAAAGGCAACCACGCCGAACGCCGCCAAGTCCTCGGCCGCCGCGTCGCCCCCTTCATCCTGCGCCGGCGCAAAGAACAGGTCATGCAGGAGTTGCCCCCCAAAACCGAAATCGTCCACCAAGTCGAACTGGCCGGAGCCCAACGCGACCTCTACGAGAGCATCCGCCTCGCCATGCACGCCAAAGTCCAGGCCGAAATCCAAAGCAAAGGCGTGGCCCGCTCCCAAATCGTCATCCTCGACGCCCTCCTCAAACTCCGCCAAGTCTGTTGCGACCCCCGCCTCGTCCCCCTCACCGCCGCCCGCTCCGTCACCGAATCCGCCAAGCTCGCCCTCCTCCTGGACCTCCTCCCCGAAATGGTCCAGGAAGGCCGCAAGATCCTCCTCTTCTCCCAGTTCACCAGCATGCTCGCCCTCATCGAACCCGAGCTTGCCCAGGCCAAGATCCCCTACGTCAAACTCACCGGCGAAACCACCGACCGCGCCACCCCCATCCACACGTTCCAAAGCGGCCAGGTCCCCGTCTTCCTCATCAGCCTCCGCGCCGGCGGCACCGGCCTCAACCTCACCGCCGCCGATACCGTCATCCACTACGACCCCTGGTGGAACCCCGCCGTCGAAAACCAAGCCACCGACCGCGCCCATCGCATCGGCCAGGACAAAAAAGTCTTCGTCTACAAACTCATGACCGTCGGCACCGTCGAAGAGAAAATCAGCGCCCTCCAGGCCCGCAAACGCGAACTCGTCGAAGGCCTCCTCGGCGAGGGAACCCACGAAAAACTCGCCCTCACCCCCGAAGACCTCAACGTCCTCTTCGCCCCCCTCGAACCGGCCAGCTAACGGTCAGGGTGACAGGTTCACCTCCCTAGAATCCTTGCCGCCCAGAACTTGATCAAATCGAGTCAAGTTCTCGTCCCGTCCCTCCTGCCGGCAAGGATTCTACAGAGCGAGGCGTGGAGATTGGGGTCCAGACGGCGAAGGCGCGTTGCACGAAAATGGGGGCCGGAGCGGGTCTGAGGTCACGCCTCGCTAGCGCACTCCAAGAGCTTCGCCTCAGCCCGGCGGTGGGCGCGGTCGCGCCAGCGGCGTGGAGTGCGGCGGTGCTCCGCCGCTTTCGATTCGGGCGCGGCACCCCGCCGACCGTGGTCAATGAGGGTGACAGGTTCACTGCTCCTCCCCCTGCCCCGTCATCCCTCCCCATGTCACCCTCTCTCCCGCGCCGCGCGTGGGAGAGGGGCGGAGAGGCCATTCAACCACACCGTCAGCGCGACCCGTTCCTGGTCACCCTGCGATTCGAGCGCTACGACTTCTTCTTCTCCGCCTTCTTCGCCTTCTTCGCTTCCTTGCGCGCCTTCGCCTCCGCCGCATCGAACGGGTCGTAAGAGAACTTCTGTCCCCCCACGCTGGCCTCGTACATCAGTCCGCCCTTGGCCACGGTAAACACCGCCACGCCGTGCTGATACTTCGCCGTCTTGGCCACCCCCTCCGCCGCCGCTACGGCGCTCACCTGCGCGCTGAATTCCACCGTCTCGTCCTTGAAATCGTCCACGTTCTTCTGCGCCTCGAAGAAAATCACCTCGCTGAACACCTGCCCGCCCAACTGGAAGCCCACCGTCACCTGGGTCAACGCCGCCTCCCCCACCGCCTGCCCCTTCTCGAAGAGAACCCCCCGACCGCGCGCCGCCCCCACCCCGATGCCCCCCTTGCCCACGCTCGGGAACACCACGTAACCCGCCGAGTCCTTGAAGAACGTCTCGATGCTGCTGTCGGTCTTCTTGAGGATCCCAATCGCCTCCTGCACATCCGCTTCCAGTTTCTTGTCCGCCGCCTGGGCGCCCGGACCCAAAGCAAACCAAGCCGCCAACACCGCCACCGCAAAAAGAGAACGTTTCATAGGTGGGCGAATCTGCTGCCGACCCATCGCCCTGTCAACCGCCCAACCCCACGCCTTAACCCTCGCCCAAGCACCTCGATCCAACCACGGATTTCGCGGATGGCACTGATGTTCAGGAGGTTGCGGTGATGTGCGGTCCAGCGCCGTGCTCTACTTTATGTCGAGGACCCCGAAATCTCACGGTTCCCGATCCCGCTGGCGATCCGCGTCATCCGCGGTTGCTCCGGGTCAGCCGGCCGTGGATCAGGGCCCACAGCGACCGGAGTCGAGAGCGAGGGGCCTGGCTACGGGTGAAGCTCTGCTGGGGTGCAAACGCGAACATCCAGTTTGCCGCAGGCCTTCGGGTAGCCCGGGTCAGCAGACGGAGTGACGAGGAAGTTGCGGGACGACCATCAACATGCCGAGGGTAGCAACTTCGGGTTCGCGGACAGGGCACCCGACCGCTGCGCCAGCAAGGGGTCATGGTTGTCGGCAACAAACGCCTCGTATGGACGATCTGCCGATCAAACACCGCTACCGGTTTTCAGGTTCCAGTGCGCGCAAACTGAAAGGAGGAGGCGCCAACCTGCTGCCCGGCCGGATCGTCGTGGCCAAGGTTGGCACTTGTCTTCCTACCGCGCCGAAGGGGGCGCAGAGGTCGATCTGGTGGTCGAAACCGATGACCGTTGCTACGGCATCGAGATCAAGTCCGGACGCCACGTCGGGCCGCAGGACACGCGCGGGTTGGAGTCGTTGGGTGAAGTGATGGGCCGGTCGAAGCCGTCCACGAAACTCCTGACCTACACGGGAACCTCCCGGCAGCGATTCCCCTCGGGCGCTGAGGCGTGGCCCTGGCGGGAAGTCCTCGATCTCTTCCTGAGACTCCTCTGATCCTGCATGCAGATGGCCGTGGGTGTCGCCGACGACACAGACCGGCCGGATTTGCCTGGCATCAGGATTCACGGGGCTCGGTTCTCGGCTCACCCGTGGATGAACATGCCATCCCAGACCGCCGGGGCGGGGAGAAACACCGGCCGGCCCAACTTGCGAAGACCGTTCACCCACTTGGCGGCGGCGGCCATGGCCTCCTCGGCGGTGGGGGCCTCCAGAAGGACGCCGAAATAGGGGCTCACTTCCCACTCGTTGAAACATGAGCGGTCGCCCGCTTCCGCCGCGACATTTCGCCAAGTACTGTAATTCGCCCAGCGAGATGGCGGCGATACGCGGCGAGGCTGTTCCGCCTGTGGAGCCAGGAGAGATCCGAGTAGAGCGCCAAGATCCTCCTGTCCGCCTCTTCTGCCCACCGAGTAAGTCCGAACACCGTCTTGAACTCGTTCAACTCGCGCTCGGATGTCGAAGTCGAAAGCACCTTCCATCGTTCCGCGCCCAGGTCTTCCAAGCTCGCCCTAGCCTCGGCCATGTGGACCGAGTCCGGATTTGCCTGAATGAACTGTGCGATCGTTCGGGGGTTGCCGGACGCCAGCATCGCCCTGATCGCTTGGGCACGCTTGACCTCAGCCAATCTCGCCTTCGCTTTCGCCACCAGGCCCTGGTCGGCGAAATCCTCCAAGAATTGCTTCAGTTCGTCCGGCGACTCCGAATACTGAACCGCCTCCCATCCATCGATGGCAAGTGCCGCAATTTCCGCTCTTGCTGCCGTTGCGTGTTGGCTGCTTGGGTACTCCGCCAAGAACGCCCTAAGGGTCTGTGCAAAAACAACTTCCGATTTTGCTGGAGGCGATTTTGGCTTC
>CAZVRY010000083.1:0-25093 GCA_964629545.1 uncultured Verrucomicrobiota bacterium
CGCGGGATCGGCGAAGGCTATTACCCCCGCCTCCGCCCCCCGCCCGCCACCCCGTCCGCCACCCCGTCCGCCCCGTCCGCCCCATCGGCCCCGTAACTCCCCCACCATTGGCCTGCCCTATGCAAACACTCCACGCCACGCCCAGCCCTCGGCCCCCCTTGGTCCGGTGGGCGAGCATCCTCACCCTCCTCGCCTGGACCCTCGGGCCGGACGCCCGCGCCCGCGCCCAAGACCCCTCGCCTCCCGCCCCCGCCCCGGCCGAGGAACTCACGCTCGAGACCATCCTCGAGCGCATCAACCTCGGCCCCTATGAGGTTCCGGTCCTCCCTCTGAAGACCAACCGCAACTACGCCTCCTCGTCCTCCGACGTCGAACCCTTCGGCGCGGTCAAACCGTTCAAGGAACACTTCCTCGTCCAAATGGAATACACCGGCGCCGGCCGCGCCACGCCCGAACCCGAGGACCTCACCTCCGTGAAGATTGGCTTCCTCGGCCCCATCATGCCGACCGTTTCCGTCGCCACCGGCGGGGCCAGCCACGAGGAAGCCCTCGGCATCCCCATGCTCCGCGCCTGCCGCTTGGCGGTCGAGGAGGCCAACGCCCGCGGCGGCTACCGCCAACGCGGCCTCCCCTTCGAACTCTGCGTGCGCAACGACAACGCCCTCTGGGGCGCCTCCGGCAGCGAAGTCATCCACCTCGCCTACAAAGACAACGTCTGGGCCATCCTCGGCGGCGTCGACGGCGCCAATACGCACATCGCCATCCGCGTCGCCCTCAAAATCGAGATTCCGTGGATGACTCCCGGCGATCTCGACCCCACCTACATCGAAACCAATATCCCCTGGGTCTTCCGGTGCATCGGCGACGACCGCCAGCAGAACTACCTCCTGGTCGATTACCTCTTCCGCAAGCTGAACTACCAACGCGTCGCCATCCTCCGCGCGAGCAACCGCTACGGCCGCTTCGGCGTCCGCGAACTCCGCGACGGCGCGCGCCGCCTCGGCCGCCCCATCGTCATCGAAATGGCCTACAAGGTCGGGACCACCACCTTCGATCTCCAACTCGACCGCCTCCAGGAAGCCAGACCCGACGCCATCGTCCACTGGGGCAACGCCGTCGAGGCGGCCCACGCCCTCAACGCCCTCCGCGCCCGCGGCTGGTCCCAGCCCTTCTTCTGCTGCGACCGGGCCGTCAGCCCCGAGTTCCTCCGCCTCGCCGGCCCGAACGCCGAAGGCATCGTCTGCACCTACCCATGGAACCCCCACCGCCAGGACCCGAAACTGCAGGCCTTCCAGCAGGCCTACCGCGAGCGCTGGGGATCCGACCCCGATACCTACGCCGCCCATGCCTATGACGGCATCAACATGATCATCTGGGCCATCCAACACGCCGGACTCAACCGCGCCAAAATCCGCGACGTCCTCGCCTACCGCCCCGACCCCTTTCCAGGCGTCACCGGCGATATCCCGCTTAGCTCGGCCCTCGACGACGCCGGCGAGGTCTTCCTCGCCCGCCGCGAACAAGGCCAGTGGAGATACTACTCGCGCGAGGATTGGCAGATCCCGCGCGGCCGCGTCATCGAGGAGATGCGAGCCGATCGCGAGCACGCCCAGGCCCCATGACCCGCCCTCGGCCGCGGAAGGACCGATCGGCCGCAGGAGCCCTGGAGCGCACCTGCAGCCTGCTCGCCCTCGTGGTGACCCCGGTCCTCGCCGCCCCGCCGCCGTCCCCCCAACCTTTCCTCAACTTCCGCGCCGCCCAACTCGCCTACCCCGGCCCCGACCTCCTCCTCACCAACCACCACGAAATCCCCCTCGTCTGGTTCGGCCCCACCAACCTCGACCACCCCCTCGCCGGTGACCTTTGGTGGGCCGCCTGCGAGGCTGTCCGGGAGGCCAACCTCGCCCACCCCACCCCCAACCCCACTTCCGTCCCCAAACCCCACGCCAACTCGGACCCAGCCCCCGCGCCCCTCCCCTGGGAACGACGCCCCCTCCGTCTCCTCGCCGCCTGGTCCGACCACCCCTGGGGCACCGGCGCCGGCACCCTCGCGCGCACCATCTACGACGCCCAACCCCTCGCCATCATCGGTTCCATCGACTCCGCCACCACCCACCTCGCCGAACAAATCGCCGCCAAATCCCAACTCCCCCTCGTCAGCCCCGTCGCCACCGACCCCTCCGTCACCCTCGCCGGCGTCTCCTGGACCTTCGCCTGCGCCCCCTCCGACACCGCCCTCGCCGACGCCCTTGTCCAGGCCATGCGCGCACCCGCGCCGGACGCTCGCCTCAGACCTTCCGGTTCCGTGGTCCTGGTGGCCAGCACCGACCACGCCTCCCGCAGGTTCGCCCGCGAGATCGTCCGCGCCCTCAACCGTTCCGGCCCCCCGCTCGCCCGCCGCCTCGATCTCCCCCCCGGATCCTCCACTCTCGCCCCCCTCACCGCCTTCCTCGCCGAGACCCCACCCGATCGCCTCCTCCTCATCGCCGGGCCTGACGATGCCGCCCGCTGGCTGCGCGAAGTCCGGGAACATGCGCCCCGAGCCGCGGTCTTCGGCCCCCCCTCCCTGGGCCATCCCCAGTTCCTCGCCCGGGCTGGCCCCGCCGCCGCCGGCGCCCTCTATCCGGCCCTCGTCGGCGAACCCCGCGACACCCTCACCGCCGCCGCCTTCGCCGACCGCTTCCGCACCGCCCGCGGACACGACCCCGGCGACGGCGCGGTCCTCACCTACGACGCCACCCGCTACCTCATCGCCGCCCTGCGTCGGGCCGGGCCCAGCCGCAACCGCCTGCGCGACGAGCTCGCGGGCGGTTCGCCCTGGCTCGGGGCGGCGGGCATCCTCCACTTCGATGGCACTGGTCAAAACACCCGGGCCCAACTCACTCTCCGCGCATGCCGCTGAACCCAGGCCAGCCCCTCATGACTCCCTCCCCTTGGTCTCCTCTCGCGTGCTGCTCCCTCCTGCTCCTGGCCGCCTGCGGCCCAGCCCAGCCCCCAGCCACCTCCACCCCGCCCGCGGCGCCCCCCGGCACCCCCGCCACCCCGCCGCCCCCCGCCACCAGCCTCCGCTTCGAAGACATCACCCCAACCGCCGGCCTCGACTTCGTGCACTTCGTCCCCGGTCAGCGCATCGACAATATCCTCGTCTCCGACGGCTCCGGCGGGGCGATTCTCGATTTCGATGGGGACGGGTGGATGGACGTTTTCCTGGTCAACGCGGAGCCCACCGACGCCGCCGCGCGCCCCTCCGACCCCGGCCGCACCGCCCATCGTCTCTTCCGCAACCGGGGCGACGGCACGTTGACCGATGTCACCGCCCAGGCGGGCGTGGCGGGCGGCGGGTTTGGGACCACCGCGGCGGCCGCGGATTACGACAACGACGGCCACACCGACCTGCTCGTCGTGGCCTTCGACCGCCTGATCCTCTATCGGAATCGGGGCGACGGCACCTTTGCCGACGTGACCGCCGCGGCTGGACTGGTTTCGCGTCGGACGGGGATTTCGGCCACCTTCCTGGATCTTGACCGTGACGGTTACCTCGACCTCTTGGTGGCCAATTACCTTGCCTTCGACCCCGCCATTCCGGTGCCTCCCGGCGCCCAGGTCCCCTATCCAGGACCGCTCGCCTACCCGCCTGAGTTCAACCTCCTCTACCGCAATCGCGGCGACGGCACGTTCGAGGAGATCAGCGAGGAGGCCGGAATCCGGATCCCCGATCACCGGGCCATGTCGGTCACGCCCCTCGACTTCGACCTCGATGGCGACACGGACCTCTACGTCTCCAACGACGCCACCGCCAACCAGCTTCTCGTCAACGATGGCCGCGGCCATTTTCGCGACGAAGCCCTCCGCCGCGGGATCGCCTTGAACGCCTTCGGCGTCGCCGAGGGTTCCATGGGCGCCGCCGTCGGGGACGCCAACGGCGACGGCTGGCCCGACCTCCTCATCACCCGCTTCGGCACCGCCTCCCTCTACTTCGGCTCCGCCCAAGGCTACTTCGAGGACCGCGCCACCCCGGCCGGCATCGTCGAGGCCTCCCTCCACCTCGTCGCCTGGGGCGGCAACTTCCTCGACGCCGACAACGACGGCGATCTCGACCTCTTCGTGGCCAATGGCGATCCGCACTTCATGAAGGGCATGCCGTCACTCCTCCTCGAGAACGACGGCACGGGCCGGTTCACCAGCGTCGGACCCCAGGCCGGCCCCTGCTTCCGCGAACCCCTTAACGCCCGCGGCAGCGGCGCCTTCGACCTCGACCACGACGGCCGCCTCGACCTCGTCGTCTGCACCCTCGGCGACCGCCCCCGCCTCTTCCTCAACCGCACCCCGCAGACCGGCCACTGGCTCACCCTCGTCCTCGAAGGCACGCGCTCGAACCGCGACGGGCTGGGCACCCTGGTCCGACTCGGAGCGGGCGGACGCCGTTGGACCGCCGAGGCCCGCTGCCCCACCAGCTACGTGTTCCAGCAAGACCCACGCCTCCACTTCGGCCTCGGACCCTCGGCCGCCGCCGACCGCCTCGAACTCCGCTGGCCCAGCGGCACCCTGCAAATCCTCACCAATGTCCCCGCCGACCGCATCCTCACCCTCCGCGAACCGGGCGCGTCCAGGTGGACGAAAGGATCCCCATGACCTGCCATCGCAGCGCCACCGGGCAACGCTGGGGTCTATGTCTCCTGCTCACCCTGCTCGCCGCCTGCCGTCCCCAAACCCCGCCGCCCCAACTCGACCCCCGCGTCGTCAGCGCCCTGAACCAGGGCGTGGGCCTCATGGGCCAATACGACTACGAAGGAGCCGCGCGCGCGTTCGAGGAAGCCGTCACCCTCGCCCCCAGCCTCGCGGACGCCCGCGTGAACTGGAGCATGGCCCTGTTCAACCGGGGTCGCCGCGAGGACGCCGACCGCAGCGTGGCCCTCCTGGACGAGGTCCTCGCTCGCGATCCGAACCACCTCCGCGCCCTCTACTTCAAGGGCATCATCCTCCAGCACCTCGGCCAGGCCGAGCGCGCGGTCGAGTGCTTCGCGCGCGTCACCCAAACCCGCCCCGACGACGGCGCCGCCTGGTACCTGCTGGGCCTTTGCCAACAACGACTGGGCCAACCGGCCACCGAGGCGCTGCTCCACGCTATCCAACGCCGTCCCCACCTCTACAGCGCTTACTACCAGCTCTACCAAACCGAACTCCGAGCCGGGCGTGATGAAGCAGCCGCCCGTTACCTCGAACAATTCCGCACCTTGCGCGAGAGCCCCCTCGGCGAATCCATCGAATTGCCCCAATACAACCAGATGGGCGACCTGGCCCTCGTCCAACCCCCGCCCGGCCGGCCCCGACCTCCCCTCTCCTCCCGCCGCTACGAACCGGGCCCGGCGCGCCTCCTCGGCCTCCTGCCCCCCGGCGCTTCCGCTGCCGCCGAGGGCTTGAGCGGCCTCAGCGTGGGCGACGTCAACGACGACCAGCGCCTCGACCTGCTCCTGCCCGCGGGGCCCGCCGGGGTCCTCCTGTGGCTCCAGACCGAGCCCCCCGGCACGTTCACCCTCGCCACCAACGCCCCCGCCCTCGCCCACCTGGACGGCGCGCAGGCCTGCAGCCTGGGCGATGTGGACCATGACCAACGCCCTGACCTGTGCGTGGTCGGCCCCGCCCACAGCGTCCTCCTCCTGGGAACGACCCACGGAGTCTTCGCACCGGTCCAGCCCGCCGCCGCCTTCGGCGCACCCCTGGGCCCGGCGCGCTGCGCGGTGTTCGTGGACGCCGATCACGACGGCGACCTCGACCTCTTCCTGGGCGGAACCGGCGGCCGCGAACCGGGCCGGGGCGGCAACGCCCTCTGGAACAACAACGGCGACGGCACCTTCACCAACCTGGCCGCCGGAACCCTCTGGGCTGACGCCCGCCTCGGCACCGTTCAAGCCCTCCCCGCCGACCTCGACGGCGATCGCGATGCAGACCTCGTGCTGCTCCAGCGGGATCACCCGGCCCGCTGGGTGCGCAATCGACTCCTCGGCCGATATGACCACGCGGTGACGGAATGGACCGGGGCGCGCGGCGACCTGGGCGGCGTGGTGCAGGACTTCAACGGCGATGCCCTGCCCGACCTGGCCGTCCTCGGCGGGACCCCTGCCGCCCTCGCGCTCTTCGCGGGCGACGGCCAGGGCGGATTCACCCCCAGCGCCCCGATCGCCAGCCTCGCCCAAACCCTCGCTTCCTGGGGGCCGCTCCTCGCCGTGCGCGCGGCCGACCTCGACCTGGACGGCGACCTCGACCTCGCCTGCTTCGGCGCGCGCCAAGGGCATGCGCTCCTGAACGATGGCTCCGGCCGGTTCGTGGCCCGAACCCGCCTCTGGCAGACCCCCGCCCAACCAGGCTGGGCCGCCATCGAGCTGGTCGATGTCACCGACGACGGCGTGCCCGATCTCCTGGCGGTCGAGCAGGGGACCCCGCCGCGGCTGACCTTGTCGGCCGGCACCCTCTCGCCGCCTTCCCCTCCCCTGCGCGTCCAGCCCACCGGGCTGCGGAGTCGCGACCAGCGAACCCGCAGCCCGGCCTCCGGCTTCGGCGTGCGGCTCGTGGCCCGCCAAGGACTTCACGAGCAGACGCTCCTCTACTCCGGATTGCAGGGGGGACCCAGCCAATCGATCGCCCCCGCCATCCTCGGCCTGCCGCACGCCCGCACCGTCGATTACCTCCAGCTCCAGTGGCCGGATGGCGTCATGCAGGTCGAAACCGCGCTCGCCGCCGGCCCGATCCATCGCCTGCCCGAGACCCAACGCAAGATCTCAAGCTGCCCGGTCCTGTTCGCCTGGAACGGCCAGCGCTTCGCGTTCATCACCGATTTCGCCGGCGTCGGCGGCCTCGGCTACTACGTCGCCCCGGGCGAATCCGCGCCGCCCCAAGTCCTCGAACACGTCAAGATCGAACCCGGCCAACTCCGAGAGCGAGACCAAGCCTACGAACTGCGCATCACCGAACCGATGGAGGAAAGCGCCTACCTGGACCGCCTCGAATTGCTCGCCGTCGATCACCCTTCGGCCTGGGCGGTCTTCCCGGACGAACGCCTGGCCCTCAGCGGCCCACCCCCCACCCACGCCTTGCTCGCAATCCCGGAACGCATCTTCCCCATCGAGGCCCGCGACCCCGAGGGACACGACGCCACGGAACGCGTCCGGCACGTCGACCGCCTCTACGCCTACGAGCCCCCCCTGGACCGGCGCTACCTGGGATTCTGCAGGCCGCACACCTTGGAACTGGACTTCGGCGACCGCCTGGCCTCAGTCCAGCCCGCCGAGCCAGTGTACCTCTTCCTCAACGGATTCATCGAATACCCCTATTCCCAAACCGTCTACGCCGCCGCCCAGTCCCGCATCGGCTGGGAACCTATCCGCATCGACCGGCTCGATCCCGACGGCCACTGGCGCACGATCGTCCCCGACGGCGGCGCGCCCGGCGGCATGGCGCGCACCTTCACCATCGACCTCACGGGCCTGATCACCGGCCCCGCCTGTCGCCTGCGGCTCACCACCAACCTGGAGATCTTCCTGGACCAGGTCTTTGTCGGACGGCCGACGAACGCGAGCCGGGTGACGACCCGGGCCCTCCCCCTCGCCCAGGCGGAGCTGCGGCGCGCCGGCTTCGCCCGCGAGTTCTCCCCCGACGGCCGGCTGCCGTGGATCTACGATTACGAAGGCACGGAGCCCTCGGCCCCGTTTCACGTCCTCCGCGGCGCCTACACGCGCTACGGGCCCGTCCACGAGTTGCTCCGGGACTTCGATGACCGCTACGTGGTGATGGGCCCCGGCGACGAACTCGCCGTGTCCTTCGCCGCCGCCACCCTGCCTCCCGTCCCGCCCGGCGAGACGCGCAGTTTCATCCTCGTCTCCCACGCCTACTGCAAAGATATGGATCTCTATACCGCCACCCCGCAAACGCTCGAACCCCTCCCCTTCCGCGGCATGAGCCAATACCCCTACCCGGAGACGGAGCCGATCCCCGAGACCCCCGCCCTCCGCGACTACCGAACCCGCTACCAAACGCGCCGGATGGAATGAGAAGGCGGTACCACATCACGAATTCATGATCAGCCGGCGCTGAACGTTTCCAGCAAGGCCCGCATCTCCTCTTGGACCTGGGCCGGATCGGCCAGGGTTTGGCCGATCTCCTCGCGCAGGAGTTCCCGGTAGCGTTTGCGCAGCCGGTGCACCGTCACGCGCAGAGCGCCTTCTTCCAGACCCAACTGTCGGGCCGCTTCGGCATACGGAATGGTCTCCTGTCCCACAGTCAGGAAATTCCGGGCTTGTTCGAACACCTGCCCCCGTCCGGCCCGGCGGCATTCCTCCTCCAACCGGACGATCACCCGCGCGAGCAAAGACAGCGCCCATTCCCGATCGAAGAGCCGATCTGGACTCGTCGGGTCGGCCGGATCGAGGTGAAAGCGCTCGTCGGCGCTTTGCCAATCGAGCGACAGGTGCTCGAGTCCGCCTCCGCGCTTCTGGCGTTGCGAGCGGTCGCGCTCGTTGGCCAGGAAGTGCTTCAACGAGGCGAGCAGGAAAGCCCGGAATCGGCCCCGCTCGGCCGAGAGTCCTTCCAGGTAGTTCTTAGCCAGGAACCGGGCGAAGAAGGCCTGGGTCAGATCCTCGGCGTCCTCCTTGGTCCGCCCCTGCCGACGCACGTAGGCATAGAGAGGATACCAGTAGATCTGACACAACTCGGCCAGGGCGCGGTCAGCGTGCGGCGACGACTGACGCCCCGCCGAGAGGACCACAGTCCACCGGGTGGTCAGGAAGAGATCGGCCGGGCGATCGGCATCGGAGGAGGGGGTATTCATAGTGAGGAAGGCAAGACCCTCGACGCAGGGGGCCGGGTCACGGCGCGGGGGAGGGGCCCTGGACGAGCGACCGATACCGCAGTGTCACGCCGCCCTGCGGGCCCTCGAGGCTGAGGACCTGCAACACTCCGATCCCCTCGTCCTGCGTCCTGAACCCGAACGTCATCGGGAATGCACCGGGAGACTGGGGCTTGAGGCTGCGAGGCCCGTAGCCCCCTTGGTTCAGGCGTGCGATGACGGCCGCCGGGCGGATCGTGTCGAACTCCTCCGCGCTCAATCCCACCACCATCAGAGACCAGGCCAGGAGATCGCCCGGGCGGGCCAGCAGTTCCATCCGTTCCGCGTCGAGCCAACGGAGGTCATCCATGGCGTCTTGGGGCGTCCGCGGCGCGCTGTCCGGAAGCTGAGACTGACGGCGGAGCACCTCCAATTGGCTGTCCAGGCGGCGGACGTTGGGGTGTTCGGCGGCGTAGCGGGCCAAGGCGAGGGCCCGCTCCGCCTCGAGGCGCTGCAACTCATTCAGCACGAGAGCGAACCGCTCCCGCGCCTCATCCCGCGCAGCCACCCGTCCGCTGTCAAGGTCCAGCCCTCCGGTCAACTCGAGCTCGATGGCCTCGGAGAACTGCGGGTAGAGCGGGCTGGGCAAGGGGACGCGCGGTTCGGCGGCGACCTGGGCGAACTCGATCCAATGGACGGGCCGCAACTGAAGTCGAAGTTCCTGGAACTGGGCCAGCGTCAGTCCGCGGAAGGTGTAGAACGAGAGCATCGAGCGATCCACCAGGGAGTTCTCGCTCATGGCGTAGGCATGTTCCACCCCGTTCGTGTCCACCGCCACCACCCGGTGCTGCCAATTCGGATCCTCCCACGCACGACCCATCCCATGGCCGCCATACGACATCACCAGGGTGACGTGGAGATTGGTGCCGCGCTCGCCGAAATCGTGGATCTGCACCATCCAGGACGGGTCGCCCGGCTTCGGCTGGCGGGTGCTCCGGCGCTGCACGGGGTCTTCCGTGCCGACCGTCCGCCATGGTTCCAACCCGAGCCCCACGCGGAACGAGGCCACCCGCGCTTGCGGAGGGATCGCCAGGCGGAGGACCGACGCCTGGTGCAGCCGTCGGTTCGCCTGCACCACCACCCCCCCGCTCGCCGAAGGCCGTCCGTCCACCGAACGCACCCCCGCCCAGCCCGCCCCCTCCGGCAGATCGGCCACGCGCACCACCGCCGTCATCACCCGCTGGCCGTCCCCCAGGACCGATCCCCCGTCCCGCACCTCATAGGTTGCGTTCGTGATGGGCTGGCCGTCGGGCGACCACCACGCGTTCAACGCCGGGGCGTTGCCTCCCACCGCCAATAAGGACACGGCGCCGCGTCCCGGCAACTCGGCCACCCAATGGTCCCCGCTCGGCGCCGGCTTGGCCCGTTGATCCACGACGACCTGGGGTTGTGACCGCCGATCCAACCACGTGCGGAACCGCGGTTCGAGCCACGGATCCTGCATCAACCCGTGCAGCAGCACCGCGATCACCGCCACGCTCGCCACCATCCCCGCCAGCAGACGCCCCTGCGGATGGACATGGACCAGCCGAGACCGGGTCCGCCGCGGGAGGGGGCTGCCCGGGAGCTTCGATCGCAGCGTCTGCCGGACCCCCCACGCGACCCAGCCGCCCGCGAGGAGCACGCGCACCACCAAACTGGGCCAGCCAATCACCCCGAGCCACCCCAGCAGGGTCTGCCCCGCCGCGGCCGCGATCAGAGCAAACCCCACCGTGACGGCCGCCAAGGCCGCCGTGAAGGCCAGGAACGTCGCATGCCAACTCACCCGCCGCACCGCCCCTCGCTCCCGCACCACTGGGAACCCCGCCCAGCGCAGGAAGCACGGCTCGCCCGCCGCACCCACGGGGTCCGCCGCGCCCGCCACGGCCCGGGGCCCGGCCGGCGTTTCTGCGATGGTCTCGACCTGCGACTTCACCTCGCTGACCCGCTGATACCGGCGCTCGGGATCGTTCTCGAGGGCCCGCAAAACCACCTCGTCCAGGCGCACATCCACCGCCACCCCGGTTGCCCGGGCGGACGGCGGCGCAAACCGGCCCAGGGGCAGATCGCCGGTCAGCATCTCGTAGAACACCACCCCCAACGAGTAGATGTCCGCTCGATGATCCACCGCCAGGGGCCGTTCCAACTGCTCGGGCGCCATGTAGTGCGGCGTGCCCATCACCTGGCCCTCGTGGGTCAAGCGGGCCGCCTGCGCCTCCCCCTCGACAATCTTGGCCAGCCCGAAATCGGCAATGCGCACCCGGCCCTTGCGATCCACCAGGATGTTCTCCGGTTTGATGTCGCGATGGACGACGCCCTCGTCGTGGGCATATTGGAGCGCGTCGCAGATCTGCGGGATGATCTGCAAGGCCTCGCGCGGGGCCAGCCGCCCGGCGCGCTCGAGTTGACGCAAGTTGGCGCCATCCACGAATTCCATGATGAAGAACGGCAGCCCCTCGACCTGGCCGAACTCGTAGACGGCCACGATGTTCGGATGGTTGAGGCGGGCTAGCGCGCGGGCTTCCCGGGTGAACCGCTCGGCAAACGCCACCCCACCCCCGGGGTGCGACGGCAGCAGCTTGAGCGCCACCAGGCGATCCAAGGACCGCTGTCGCGCCCGGTAAACCGCCCCCATCCCGCCCGCCCCGATCAACCCGAGGATCTCGAGTTGTGGAAACAACCGCGCCACCGTCTCGGCCGATGGCGGCTCGAACCGGCTCGGCGCCGGCCCGCCCGGCTCGGTCTCCGTGCCCTGGGCCAGGAGACAGGCCGGACACCAGCCGGCCAAGGCCCCTTGAGGCATCGGTCGACCACACTGGGGGCACCGCTTCGGATCGTTCATGTCGGGTTGCATAAAAGTATCATGGTTCGTTACCCGACTCAGAAGCATTTTCGCTGGCGCGTTACACGAAATTGAGAGCTTGGTGAAACGAGGATCCGAACCTGACCTGTCCATGATGAGTTGCGAGTTTCGAGGACGCCGGCGCCTCGGTGGCTCCGGGTTCGCCCGCCCAGGGACCAGGGTGACCCCTATCTCCTTGCCTCGGCTGCCTGCCCGTCCTAATTTGGGCAGGCAGTCCGCAAAGCTAATGTGCGCCATCATTCCATTCGATTTTCGGCCGCGTCGGGGGATCCCAACGCTCGTCCTCCTGCTGGCCCTTCTCCTCCCCGGACCGCGCGGGATCGCCGCGCCTGACCGCGTCTCCTTTAACCGCGACATTCGGCCCATCCTGGCCGAGAACTGCCTTGCCTGCCACGGGTTCGACGCCGGCAAGCGCAAGGCCAACCTGCGCCTCGACACGGCCGAAGGCATGTTCACCCCCAATGCGGACGGACGGGTGGCCATCCAACCGAGCCAGCCCGAGGCCAGCGAGGCTTGGCGGCGCATCGTGACCGAGGACGAGGACGACCTCATGCCACCCCCGGCCTCGCACAAGACCTTGTCGCCGAAGGACAGAGATCTGATCAAGCGGTGGATCGAACAGGGCGCTCCGTTTCAGAGGCATTGGTCCTTCGAGCCGCCCCTCCGCCCCGAGCCTCCGACCGTGACGCGGGCCGGCTGGTCCCGGAATCCGATCGACCGATTCCTCCTGGCCCGCCTCGAACAGGAGGGTCTCGAACCCGCTCCGCGCGCTGATCGGGCCACCCTCATTCGCCGGGTGGCCTTCGATCTGACGGGTCTCCCGCCCACGCCGGCCGAAGTCGAGGCCTTCCGGCAGGACCGCCAACGTGGCGCTTACGACCGCCTGGTGGATCGCTACCTGGCCTCGCCCCGCTACGGCGAGCACATGGCCAAGCATTGGCTCGATGTCGCCCGCTACGCCGACACCCACGGCTTGCACCTCGATAACGAACGCCAGATCTGGGCCTATCGCGATTGGGTCGTCAAGGCCTTCAACCAAAACCTCCCCTTCGACCAGTTCACGCTCGATCAGATCGCCGGCGATCTCCGGCCCAACCCGACCCAGGATCAGCTCATCGCCACCGGGTTCAACCGCAACAATGTCACCACGGGCGAGGGCGGGGCCATCGATGAGGAGTTTATCTTCCGCTATGCCGTCGAGCGCACCTCCACCACCGTGCAAGCCTGGATGGGCCTTACCGCCGGGTGCGCCGTCTGCCACGATCACAAGTTCGATCCCATCTCCATGAAGGAGTTCTATGCCCTCGAATCCTTCTTCCTCAGCGCCGCCGACCCGGCCATGGACGGCAATGCCCTCCGCACCCCGCCCACCCTCCAGCTCAAATCGCCCGACCACGAACGCCGCTTGCAGGAGTTCGACACCCAGATCGCGGACGCCAACGCCAAGATCCGCGACGCCCTCCGCACCGTCAGCTATGCCGACCCGGCCACCCTCACCCCGCCGCCCGAACCCCGAATGGAGACCACCGTCTGGCTGGAGGACGGCGTCCCCGCCGGCTTCAAAGCGACCGGCGAGCCGGGCTTCATCAAGAAAGACCCGGGCCCCGTCTACGCCGGGGAACGCGCCCTCCGGCGGAAAGGCAGCGGGATTGTCCAGGACGTCTTCGAGGCGGGCGCTCCGACGCTGCTCATCCCCGCCCAGGCCCGCCTGTTCGCCCACGTCTACCTGGACCCCGCCGACCCGCCCCGCCTGATCATGCTCCAGTTCAACCGCAACGGCTGGGAGCACCGGGCCGTGTGGGGTGACATCGACGCCACCGATTGGGGCGAGAAAGGCAAACCCAGCCGCGCTCACCTCGGGGAACTCCCCAAGGCCGGCGAATGGGTGCGCCTCGAATTCGAGGCCGCCGTCGTCGGACTCCACCCCGGCGATCAACTCCGCGGACTCGCCTACACCCAGCACGGCGGCACGGTCACCTGGGATCAGGCCGGCGTGCTCGGGCGCGTCGATCCCGCCGCCGATCCCCTGCGCTCCCTGGCCGTGTGGACCGCCGCCCAGGAAGGCAAGGACGGGAAGGACTTGCCCGAGGCGGTGCGCAAGATCTTCAAGGAGGTCCCCGCGGCCGACCGCACCGAGGCCCAACGCGAGCAGATCCGGGAACATTACCTGGCCCATGTCTGCCTCGAAACCCGGCCGGCCTTCGAACCCCACCACCGAGCCGTCGCCGACCTGCGCAAACAACGGAACGAGTTCAACGAGTCGATTCCTACGACCTTCGTCTGGCGCGACCTGGACCAACCGCGCGACGCCTACGTCATGCTCCGCGGTCAATACGACAAACGCGGCGAGCGGGTGACCCGCGGCGTGCCCGCCGTCTTCCCACCCCTCGCCAACACCAACAACCCCACCCGGCTCGACCTCGCCCACTGGCTCCTCAGCGCCGACAACCCCCTGACCGCGCGGGTCACCGTCAACCGCTTCTGGCAACAGTTCTTCGGCACCGGCCTGGTCAAGACCTCCGACGACTTCGGGACCCAGGGCGAATTGCCCAGCCACCCGGACCTCCTCGACTGGCTGGCCGTCCACTTCCGCGAATCCGGTTGGGACGTCAAAGGCCTCGTCCGGCTCATGGTCACGTCGGCCGCCTACCGGCAGAGTGCGCGGGTGCCGCCCGAGTTGCTGCAGAAAGACCCGGCCAACCGCCTCCTCGCCCGCGGCCCGCGCTTCCGCCTCGACGCCGAACAACTGCGCGACAACGCCCTCTTCGTCTCCGGCCTCATGGACCTCACCATGGGCGGCCGCGGGGTCCGCCCGTATCAGCCGCCGAACATCTGGGAGCCGGTGGGCTTTGTCGGCTCGAACACCCGCGAATACCAGCAGGACAAAGGCCCGGCCTTGTACCGCCGCAGCCTCTATGTCTTCTTCAAGCGGACCGCTCCGCCGCCGTTCCTGGCCACGTTCGACGCGCCCAACCGCGAGCAGTTCTGCACCCGGCGCGAGCGGAGCAACACGCCGCTCCAGGCCTTGCAGTTGATGAACGACGTCCAGTACTTCGAGGCGGCGCGCGCCCTCGCCCAACGGGCCCTGCGCGAGGGCGGGACCACTCCGCAGGAACGGCTCGATTTCCTCTGGCGCGTCGTCCTGGCCCGCCGCCCCGCCGCCGACGAGCGGCAGGTCGCCCTCGAAGCCTTCCGCGCCCACCTCGCCCGTTACCAGGCCGACCCCGAGGCGGCCCGCCACGTCATCCGTTTCGGCGATTCCCCCCCCCCGGCCGATCTCCCCGAACCCGAGCTGGCCGCCTACACCCTCACCGCCAACCTCGTGCTAAACCTGGACGAGACGGTGAATCGGAATTGAACCAATGAGTGAGCAAGGCAGCCCCACTGCCTCACTGCCTCACTGCCTCACAGCCCCACTGACCATGAACGAGATCCTCGAACTGCACTATGCACACAACCGCCGCCGATTCTTCGGTCACCTCGGCTTGCGCCTGGGCGGGCTGGCCCTCGCCTGGCTGGGGACGGGCGCTCTGGGGACGCGGCTCCACGCCGGCGCGGCCATCGACCGCGTCCACCCGCCCCTGCCCGGTTTGCCTCATTTCCCGCCCAAGGCCAAACGCCTGATCTACCTGCACATGAACGGGGGGCCGTCCCAGCTTGATCTATGGGACTACAAGCCTGGCCTGCAGGCCGAGTTTGACAAGGAACTGCCCGACTCGATCCGCATGGGCCAGCGCATCACCACCATGACCTCGGGCCAGGCGCGCTTCCCCGTCGCCCCTTCCATGTTCAAGTTCTCGCAAGCCGGCCAATGCGGACGCTGGATCAGCGAATTGCTCCCCCACACCCGCGAGATCGTGGACGACATCGCCCTGATCAAGACCGTTCACACCAACGCCATCAACCATGACCCGGCCTGCACGTTCGTCATGACCGGCGCCGAAGTGCCGGGCAAGGCCAGCCTCGGCTCCTGGCTGGCCTACGGGCTGGGCAGCGAAAGCAACGACCTCCCGGCCTTCGTCGTCCTCACCCCCACCTGGTCCTCGAAGGCCAGTGCCCAAGCCCTCTTCACCCGCATGTGGAGCAGCGGCTTCCTCCCCACCCAATACACCGGCGTCGCCCTCCGCGCCGTCGGCGACCCCGTCCTCTTCATCCAGAACCCGCCCGGCGTGGATGGCGGCGACCGCCGCACCCTCCTCGACGCCCTCAACCGTTTGAACCAGCGGACGCACGAGCGCTGGGGCGATCCCGAAACGCTCACCCGGATTGCCCAATACGAGATGGCCTTCCGCATGCAAACCAGCGTGCCGGACCTGGTCGACCTCTCCCAGGAATCCCAGGCCACCCTCGACCTTTACGGCGAAGACGTCAAAAAGCCGGGCACCTTCGCCGCCAGCGCCCTCCTCGCACGCCGCCTGGTCGAGCGCGGCGTCCGCTGCGTCCAGATCCTCCATCGCGGATGGGACCAGCACGGCAACCTGCCCGGCGACCTCCGTCTCCAATGCAAGGACACCGACCAGGCCTGCGCCGGCCTGATCAAGGACCTCAAGGCCCGCGGTCTGCTCGAAGACACCCTCGTCGTGTGGGGCGGCGAGTTTGGGCGCACCGTGTATTCGCAGGGCACCCTGACCAAGGACGACTACGGGCGCGACCATCACCCGCGCAATTTCTGCATGTGGCTGGCCGGCGGCGGGGTGCGCGGGGGCGTGTGCTATGGCGAGACCGACGACTTCAGCTACAACGCCGTCGAGCATCCGGTGCACGTCAACGATCTCAACGCCACCCTCCTGCACTGCCTGGGGATCGACCACGAGAAATTCACCTTCAAGTTCCAGGGCTTGAACCAGCGTCTCACCGGGGTCGAACCGAGCCAAGTGGTCAAGGACATCCTGGCGTGAGCCGCCTTGCTCCTCGCCTTCCACAAACCCTGGGGCGTCCTCTCCCGGTTTACCCCGGACGGATCAGCCCACCGCACCCTGGCCGAGTTCGAGTTCCCGCCGCGGGTCTACCCGGTCGGCCGCCTCGATGCCGACAGCGAGGGCCTGCTCCTGCTCAGCGACGAACCCGGCCTGAACGAACTCCTCTTGCACCCGCAGCACGCCCATGCCCGGCGCTACTGGGTCCAGGTGGAACGTGAGCCCACCCCGGACGCCCTCGCTCGATTGGAACAAGGCGTCGCCCTCCACGGCGAGCAGACCCTCCCCGCCAGGGCCTGGCGGCTCGACCCCCAACCCGAGCTCCCGCCGCGCGACCCGCCCATTCGTTTCCGCAAAAACGTGCCCACTTGTTGGATCGCCCTCGAGCTGACCGAAGGCAAGAACCGCCAGGTCCGCCGCATGACCGCCGCGGTCGGACATCCAACCCTCCGTCTGATCCGTGTCCAGATTGGAGGCTTCGAGTTGCGCGACCTCGCTCCCGGCCGTTGGATCCGCCTCCCGCCCGCCGCCCGCCGCAAAGTGCTGCAGGCTCGGAGCGGGTGACAGCCTGACGCCAACACTCGTGCCAGACCAGGAAGGCGTCTACGTGATCACCTTGGTGGTGAGCGATGCCCTGGGACCTGGTGAACCGGTGACCGTCCAATTCACTGCCCTGACCGTGACTGATTTCGCCGAGTTGCAGATCGTGCAGGCCGACCGTGTGATTGCGGCGCTGATGCCGTGGCAGATCTCTACCCGAGGCAATCAAACCGCTCCGGGCAACCTGGGTCACCGGTTCGTCGGGCTTCGCCGGGAGATCGCGCCCCGAAGCCGCGGCGCGGGGGCTTGCATTGTGGGATCCTCGAACTACCGTGGGCACTATGCGATGGGCCTGGTGGCGCGGTTTGTCCTGCGGGTTGCTCCTCCCGCTCTCCCTGGCCGGCGCCAGCCTGCCGGTGGTGGAGGTGGACGACCAGCGCTGCCTGGACGCAGCCGGGCTCGAAGCGGCCGCGGGAATCGCCCTCAAGACGCTCCCCGGCCGCGACGAACACGTGGCCTGCGGGCTGGAGCGGTGCGCGCCGGTCAAGCCCGTCATCCTCCGCGACGGCCGGCGGTTCGTGCCGGTATCGGCCCTGGCCGAAGCCCTGGGGTTGGCCGTGACGTTTGCGGCGGACCAACGGTCCGTCTCGCTGGTTGCAACCCATCGACCGGAGTCCGGAGCAACCGGGTTCCCTGGCGTGGGCTCCCTCATGCCCAACCTCCGCTTCACCAAACTGGATGGCGCCCCGGTCACGCTGGACGAACTGCGCGGCGAACGCGTGCTGATCAATAGCTGGGCCAGTTGGTGAGGGTGCCGTCATGACCTGCCAGTCTGGCAGGACTTCTTCCTCAAGCACCGCACCAACCGGTTCACCCTGCTTTCCGTGGCCGTCGACGTGCAGGGCGCGCCGGCCGTGGCACCCTGGGTGAAACAGTCTGGCGTGACCTTCCCCGTCGCAGTCGACGCCAGCGATGTCCTCGGCGCGACATTCGGCCTCAAAGCTATCCCGGTCTCCTTCCTGATCGACGAGTCGGGTGTGATCCGGCTCCGGGGCGGGGGGCCCTCGGGCGCGTTTCTGGCCCAGGTCGAAGCTGTCCTGCGCGAACCGATCAGCCAGATCCGCGCGGGCGGCCGGCCGTCGCCGGCCTCGCTCTCCTCAGCCGCTTTGCGGGGCCTGGCGGCCGCCGCCCCGACGAACGGCGCGCTCCATCTGGCCCTGGCCCAGGCGTTGGAGCGCGAGGACGATTGCGCGGGCGCGCTCGAGGCCTGCGCCACCGCGGCCGGGCTGATCCCGCAGGATGCAATGGTCCCCTTCACCCACGGTCTCGCCCTCCTGCGGCTGGGCCGGACCAACGAGGCCCTGGTCAAGCTGGAGCAGGCCCGGGCCCTCGATGCCGGCAACTGGCGCATCCGCAAGCAAATCTGGGCCCTGCGGAATCCCGGGAAGTTCTACGGCCCGGACGGAATCGACTGGAATTGGCAGAAGGCGCAGAGGGCCCGGGAAGAAAAGGAAGAGTGACCGGGTCAGAGTGTTGGCCGCATGACCGGGCGGCAGGCTTCGATCCGGGCGAGCTTCTGAGCGGGTGCCAGTCGCTGCCGACGCAGGGCGCTTCGCCAGTTCGGGAAGAACTTCCACGCCCACGTTTCGCGCTGATAATCCCACCACTGACCGAAGGACTCCTTGAGCCCATGAGCGGCGTTCAGGCGCCGGTTTAGCAATGGAATCAGGCGGACCGAGTGCCGCCCTCTGACAGCGGGTTGAAGACCCGAGTGAAGCCGAAGCCGTCGAAATCCCTGGTGTTCGTGGTGGCGAACTCCGTGACGCCATGCTGGCGCAGGGTGAGAGCCAGGCGCGCGTCGTAGATGCGCCGGTAAGCAACCCCCGCCAGCGCTGGGCGATGCTCGGGCCGGTCGGCGGCAACGGCGTGAAAGAGCAGGTTGGTATCGATGGAGAGCATGTTATTCATCAGTGCAGAAGTAAGCATACACCCCTCACCCCATCCCTCTCCCCAACCCTTGAAAGCGAAGCGATGGAACGGGGTTGGGGAGAGGGAGAAAGGGAGAGGGGAGCCATCCTGTGTCTGCCTACTTATGCACTCATCAATAGACGTCAGATCCGAGGCCCATCCTCCTGGGCCAACCGTTTGAGCGCCTGATCGTCCAAGGGCCGGCAACCCAGGGCACGCGGGCGCGGTGGACGCCAGTCCGTCGTCGGCCCGATCGCCGCCGGATACCGGTCGAACATCTCTTCGATGCTCCGCCGAACGGTTTCGGCAAGCGACCACTCTCGCTGGGCGGCGAATGCCTTCACCCGCCGGTAGAGGTCGTCGGGCAACTGGATTTGGGTCTTAACCATGGAGCACTTCCTGCCGCTCCATCAATTTGAGGTCAACGGGGGTGCCGACGATGGCCAGGAGATCAGCCATCATCAATCCTAAATCTTCTCCGCGTCCCGCTTGACCGCCGGGCCTAATTCCCGGAACCTCGCCTCGTCGTCCAAACCGCACGGTCCGCCCGCGCGGACGTTCATGCCATGTCAACTTCGCCACTTCGTCGTTTCTCCCGTCGCCGGTTTCTTATTCGTACGACCACGGCCACCGGCGCCCTGGCCTTGCCCTGGCCCATCCCCGGTTCGGCCCTGGGGGCGGAGGATCGGCCGGCGCCGAGCAACCGGATCCAAGCGGCGGTGATCGGCATCGGGGCGATGGGGAGCGGCCACATGCGGCGGTTGGCCAGCGACGGCAAGTTTCAGTTGCTGGCCGTCTGCGACGTGGACCGGTCGCGCCGGGATCACGCCAAGGAAGTGGTCGAGGCCACCTACGCGGCTTCCGCGCCGGACGGCGGCTACCAGGGCTGCGCGGCCTATAACGATTACCGCGAGATCCTGGCCCGGGCCGACATCGACGCGGTGGTGATCGCTACCCCGGACCACTGGCACGCGCTCCAATCGATCGACGCGGCCAAGGCCGGCAAGGATGTGTATTGCGAGAAGCCCATCTCGATGACGATCGAGGAGGGGCGGCGGGTGGTGGAGGTGGTGCGACGGTATGGGCGGGTGTTCCAGACGGGGACGCAGTACCGCTCGACCCCGAGTCTGCGCAAGGTCTGCCAGTTCATTCGGGACGGCGGGCTGGGCCGGGTGCGGACGGTGTTCACCCTGCTTAACAGCGTGAGTCTCTGGACGAGTGCGACCCGGTTCCAGCCGCTGGCCGGGGCGGTGAACGCGGACACCACCGCCCGCCGCTACGAACCGCTGGACTTTGCGCTGCCAGCGGTTCCGGTCCCGGAGGGGCTGGATTGGGACTTGTGGGTGGGCCCGGCGCCGTTCCGCCCCTTCAACCCCGCTTACCACACCAACCCCTCGCCTGGCGTCGTGCCATGGTCCTTCGACGAGGCCTTCGGGGTGACCTCCCTCACCTGGCACCTGGCCCACTCCGCCGATGTCATCCAATGGTCGCTCGGCCTGGAACGGACGGGTCCGGTGGAAGTGATCCACCCGTCCACCGGGCAGTTCCCCACCCTGACCTGCCGCTACGACAACGGCGTCCTGCTCCACTTCGTCGATCATTGGGGCATGGTCAAGGACGCCTACAAAGCCGTGCCGGCCGAGGCGCGGCTGGGCGGCAACTTCGGGGGGGTCTTCGTCGGCGAAAAGGGGTGGATCACCACGATGACGACCGGCGGTCCGCTCGATGGCGCCCCCGAATCGCTGTTCGAGGAGATCGGGCTGACTCGGCGCGAGGTGAATGTGGGCACGAACACCCATCACGCCAACTGGGTCGAGTGCATCCGGACCCGGAGCGCCCCCAACTGCGACGAGGAGCTGGGGCATCGCACGGCCACGCTGGGGCACCTGACGAATCTCGCCTCGCGCCTGGGGCGATCCCTGCAGTGGGATCCCGTGAAGGAGGTCTTTGTGGGCAACGAGTACGCGAACCGGCTGCGCGGGCGTCCGCTGCGCGCGCCCTGGCGAATATGAACCATCCCAAGCATCAAGCCAGCGGCCACGCTGCAGGCGAGTGGCGCTGCCACCCAAAGCCGTTTTCCGAAGTGCCCCGCCCGGCCCGGCGGGACCCCCTCTCGCCCCGACGGTCGGGAGGACGTTCCCGAGGGGCGCGGCTTGGGCGACTCGGGGGCATGGTCCTCGGGGGCATCCTCCTGCTGGCCAGCGGCTGGGTCGCCCGCGGCGGGGCCGCGGAATCGGAGGGAACAATCTATGTGGCAGACGCGGGCGAGCGGGCTTCGATCGAGAAGGCCCTGCCCGCCGAGGCGCCGGCCCGGCCGCTGAAGCCCCGGCGCTTGCTCATCTTCACCTTGAATGTGGGTTACGGCGGCCATCCCTCGATCCTCCATGCCAACGAGGCCTTCGTTCGGATGGGGCGAAAGACGGGTGCTTTCGAGGCGGTGGTGAGCCGCGATCCGGAGGTGTTCCGGCGCGACTCCCTGCGGCAATTCGACGCCGTCTTCTTCAACAACAACGTCGGCAACCTCTTCACCAACGCCGAGCTGCGCCGCAGCCTGGCCGAGTTCGTGGTGGGCGGCGGCGGCCTCATGGGAGTCCACGGCGCCACCGTGGCCTTCACCCAGTGGCCGGGCGCAATCGAGGATTGGCCGGAGTTCGGGGTCATGATTGGGGCCCGCGGCGCCGCCCACCGTGAGAGCAATGAACATGTCTGGATCCGACTGGAGCACCCGGATCATCCGGTGACGGCGGTGTTCGGGGGGCAAGGCTTCGACTATCGCGACGAGTTCTTTCGTGTGGGCGAGCCGTACTCGCGGAAACGCGTTCGGGTGTTGCTGAGCATCGACACGGACAGGACCGATCTCACCCAGGGGCAATCCCGGGGCGATTGCCTGCGAGCCGACAACGATTACGCGCTTGCTTGGGTGCGCAGCTACGGGAAAGGCCGGACGTTCTACAGCACGATCGCCCATAATACCTACGTGTTCCGCGATCCGCGCCTGCTGGCGTTCTACCTGGCGGCCGCCCAGTTTGTGCTCGGCGACCTGCCCGCCCCCACCCTGCCGTCGGCCGCGCTCACACCAGCCAAACGCGCCCAGGAACGGCTCGGATGGCGCCTGGGCATCGAATCCTACACCTTCCATAAATACACCCTGTTCGAAGCGATCGATAAGACCGCCCAACTCGGCCTCTCCTATATTGGCGGGCTCAGCTTCCAGAAGGTCAGCGAGGACATTCCGAAGAACCTCGAGCCGGGGTTGAGCGACGCCGAGCTCGAACGGATCCGCCTCCAGCTGGACGCCGCCGGGCTGCGCATGCTCACGTATTACTATCACGAGATTCCCGGCGACCCCGAGGGCTGCCGCCGCCTGTTCGAGTTCGCGCGCAAGCTCGGGATCGAGACCTTCCTGTCGGAACCCAAACTCGAATCCCTGGATACGATCGCCGCCTTCTGCGACGAATACGACATCAAGGTGGCCCTGCACAATCACGACCCGAAGGCGTCGCCGGCCTACTGGAATCCCGAGGGGATCCTCAAGGCTTGCGCCGGCCGCACGGCCCGGCTGGGGGCGTGCGCCGACCTCGGGTACTGGATGCGCGCCGGCCTCGACCCGGTCGAGGGGCTGCGACAACTGCAAGGGCGGCTGCTGACCGTGCAGATGCACGACCTGCATGCGCCGGGGCCCGACGGCTACGACGTGCCGTGGGGCACGGGGGTGGGACAGACGGAGCGGTTCCTCCGCGAGATGCACCGGCTCGGGGTAAAGCCGGTCATGATCGGGCTGGAATACTCGCGCAACTGGCTGGAGTCGATGCCGGAACTGGCGCGGTGCATCGAGTTCACCGACGCCTTGAGCCTCGACCTGGCCCGCACCCTCCGTTGACCCCTTACCCCCCGGAATCGCTATGCCTGAGGATCATCTCCCGCCTGTGCTCGAGGCCATCCGCCAATACCAGGTCGGCAGCTCGCGCGGCGCCCTCCTCATCTCGGACGAGGCCGTCGGCTACGCCACCGACCACGCCGAGTTCCGGTCCCAACTCGAACAGGGCCTCCTCGGCTTGCTGGGCGAGAACTTGTCGACCGTCGCCAAGGAACACGTGTGTCGCCAATTAGCCGCGATCGGCTCCGAGGCCAGTGCCCCAGCCCTCGTCGGCTTGCTCTCCCACCCACCCCTCGTCACCGCCGCCGCCACCGCGCTGGCCGCCCTCCCGGGTGACCACGTGCCCGCCCTCCTCCGCGCTGACTTCCCGAAACTCCCGGAGCTGGCCAAGGTCGCCGTCCTGGACGTGCTGGGTCGCCGCCGCGATGAGGACAGCATCCCGCTGCTGGCCGGGTTGGCGGGCGAGAAGGACGCGAGGGTGGCCGAGGCGGCGCTGGCCGCCCTCGGCGCCATCGGCTCGGGGAAGGCCGCGGCCACGCTGCACGAACTGGGGTCGCGCCAAGGCGGCAAGCCGGCCTCGGCCTTCGTGGATGCGGCCTTGGTGTGTGCGGAGCGAGCCGGGGCCGGCGCTGCGGAGGGTCGACGGCTGCTGGAATGGCTGCGCGCGCAACCCCTGCCGCCTTACCAGCGAGAGGCGGTCGCCCGCGCCTTAGGGTCTGTGCAAGAATAAACTCCGGTTTTGGCGGGAGCGCCACCGGGTCGGCCTGCTCATGAACTCATCCGCGGCGCGGGACTCACGGCATGGTGTAGAAGGCGCTGCTGCCGTGATGGGGACGGAGGGGAAGGCGGCATTCGGCGAAGCCGCAGTAGCGATGTTCGGCCACCCGCCGATAAGCGGCGCTCAGGAGCGCTCGACCAAGCCGCAGCCGTCCCATCCACGCGAGCGGTTTGGCCCACCAGATGTGCGCGGCAAGGTAGAGCAGGCCATCGGCGCCCCCGATACTCGATCCGTTCGGAGTCAGAACGCGCATCTCCCGCAGCAAAGAACGTCGCGATAACCCGAGGTGTGCCCCGACCCAGGGGCTTTGCAGCGGCTCGGGCTGGAAACCGCGTCGCCGGAGCGTGGGCGCGAACCGCCGGACAGCGCTCTGGCAGACCGGACAATCGGCGTCGTAGAGGACCCAGCCCGCGGGCGGCGGGGGTTCCGGCAGGGCATTCATTTCGACAAGCCGAGGGTTTTGAGGGCCTTGTCGCCCAATTTGAAGAAGGTGGTGAGGGCCCCGGCCGGCCACTGGCGGATCTGGCTGTACCAGGTCGTGGTCGTCGAGAAAAAGTGCGCCAGGTCCTCGAGTCGTTCGATGGTGTAAGCGTCCGCCTGGGTGCGCGTGGCTTCCTCGACACAATCCCGCAGCATGGCGACGGTGGGGTCGAGTTCGCGTTTCTTGCGTTCGTCGAGGACGAGGCGGAACATTTCCCAGACCTCCTTGATGGACTCGAAGTGGTCGCGTTTGTCTTCGCGCACGTGGACGAGGCGGACGATGCCCCAGCCTTGGAGTTCCTTGAGGCTGCTGCTGACGTTGGACCGGGCGACGGCGAGGGTGGAGGCGATTTCCTCGGCGTGGAGGGGGCGCGGGGAGAGGAAAAGGAGGGCGTGGATTTGGGCGACGGTGCGGTTGATGCCCCAGCGGGTGCCCATTTCGCCCCAATGAAGGATGAACTTTTGCTGCACCGGAGTTAGCGTAACAGTCGCGTCGTTCATTTCTGTCTCGACTGAAATTACTGTCCTTTTGGCTGTTGGCAAGACCTATCCCCCAGCAATCCTCATCTTGAAATAAGAGCCTCCCCCTATCCCCTCCCCTCCCCAGGAACCGGAAAGGGAGAAGGCAGAATGCAAGAGGCAGAATTCGTACTCTTGCTCTTGCTCTTGCTCTTGCTCTTGCTCCCGGTCCGCCCGGTTCATGGTCCCCATGCGCGTCGGTTCGTTCGACCTGGAAGCTCCCCATGAACCATCACCCCATCCCTCCCCCCAACCGTTGCCAGCGCAGCGATGACTCAGGTTGGGGGGAGGGAGA
>CAZVRY010000084.1:0-24410 GCA_964629545.1 uncultured Verrucomicrobiota bacterium
CTCAACGCCCCGGAGTTCGCCGGCATCTACGAGGAACATTCCCGCTCCGTCTATTACCTCGCCCTCCGCTTCCTCGGTGACCCAGGCCAAGCCGAGGACGCTACCCACGACGTCTTCCTCAAAGTCTTCCGCAAACTGCGCGAGTTCCGGGGCGAAGCCAGCCTCCGCACCTGGCTCTACCGCATCACCATCAACCACTGCCGCAACCTCCAGCAGTGCTGGCACCAGCGCCACATGTTCCCCAACGCTGACCAGACCGTCTGGGAAAACGCCGCCCCCCCTTCCGAAAACCCCCTCCACGTGCTCGAAACCAAAGAACTCGGCCAGCGTATCCAGCAGACCCTCGACACCCTCCCCGAAGAATATCGCCTCCTCCTCCTCCTCGTCGCCGACGAACAACTGAGCTACGACGAAATCGCCGACCTCACCGGACAGAGCACCGATGCCGTCCGCGGCAAACTCCACCGGGCCCGGCGCGCATTCGCCGCCCACTTCGCAAGGACCGCCTGACATGGACCCCAACCCGCCCAAACTCCGGCTCGACCAGCAACGCCGCGCCACCGAACATGCAACCTCCCTCCACCGGTCCGCCTCCCAGACCGGCCTCCAGTTCGCCTCGGTCGAAGCCATGCTCCGCCACGACCGCAGCGCCACCGAAATCCCCGCCACCCTCGCCCAACGCCTGGAAACTTCCCTCGCCCAACTCCCCCCTCCCCGCCCCTGGTGGAAACGTTGGCTCGGCCTCGGCTAAGCCCCCCTCCCACCCCCACTCAGCGCAACCCGGCCGTCCTGATCCCCTCCGCCAACGGCCCCACCAACAGATCGGGCATCGCCCCAAACAGCAGCACCAACCCCGCCAATACCCCCACCACCCACCGCGTCGTTAACGTGCACTCCACCCTCCCAACCCCGGCCGGCGCCGACGTCACATACACCTGCTTCAACACGATCAAATAGTAGTAAAGCGAGACCGCACTGGCCGCGATCGCCAACACCACCAGCCACAACACCGTCGCCTCCGAACCACCCACCGCCGCCACAAACACATAGAACTTCCCGAAAAACCCGGCCAACGGCGGAATCCCCGCCAGCGACAACAGAAAGACCATCAGGCACACCGACAAGAACGGGGCTCGCCGACTCAACCCCGCGAAGTCATCCAACCTTGCCCCCCCGGTCCGCGCCTCCACCACCCCCACCACCGCAAACGCGCCCACCAACGTCAGACCATACGTCGCCACGTAGTAGACCAGCGACGCCACCCCCGCCGCGCTGTCCGCGACTACCCCCAGCAGCGCATAGCCCGCATGCGCCACCGCCGAATACGCCAGCAACCGCCGCACGTTCGACTGCGCCAATGCGACCAGGGTCCCTAATACCATCGAAAACGCCGCCAGCACCGCCAACACCGGCACCCACCCCGGCACAAAGGCCCGCCACGCCGCGCTCCCCTCCACCCCGTCCAACCCCACCATCGCCACCTTCGCCAACACGAAGAAACTCGCCACCTTCGAGCCTGAAGCGATCAAGGCCGCCGCCGGCGTCGGCGCCCCTTCATACGCATCCGGCGCCCACAGATGAAACGGCACCGCGGCCACCTTGAACCCGAACCCGATGAACACCATCACCATGGCCGTGGCCAGCATCGGATCCACCACCGCCGTCCGCAATGCCCCAGCCATCGACCGCAAATGCAGCGTCCCCGTCAGCCCATAGAGCAAACTGAACCCGTAAAGCGTGAACGCCGCCGCCATCCCCCCAAAGAGGAAATACTTCAACGCCGCCTCCGCCGAACGCGCCTCCCCCTTGTGAAACGCCGTGAGCACATACAGCGATAAACTCGCCAACTCGAGGGCCACAAACACCATCAGCAAGTCCTCCGCGCTCACCATGAAAAGAAACCCGAGCGTCGCCAGCACCAGCAACGCGTAAAACTCCCCAATGTGCTCCGTAAAATCCCCCTCCAGCGCCACCACCGCCGTCGCCGCCGTCAACCCCACCAACACCAGCTTCACCACCCTCGTCAGCCCGTCCGCCACCAGCATCCCCGGAACCACCTCCCCCACCGGCGCCGCCTTCCACAACCACAACCCCGCCCCCACACACCCCAACCCCACCAGCATCGCCGCGATCCGCCGCCGATCCACCCGCGCCGCCCCACGCATCACCGTCAGGTCCACCATCAACACCAGCAACGCTGCCCCCGCCAGAAAGACCTCGGGCATCGCCAACTGCAGGATCTGAACGTAACTCACCGTCACAGCAACCCTCCCTTCCGCAACCCCTCGAATAACGGCGAGCCCAGGCTCGGACTAATCAGGTCCAACAACAACCGCGGATACAACCCAATCAGCAGCGAGGCCCCCAACAACAACACCGCCCCCAAGCGCTCCGGCACCGAAATCGGCTCCAACACCGGCGCCGCGCGCCCCTGCGCGCGCCCCCCCGCACGCGGCTCCCCGAAAAAGGCCTTCAACATCGCCCGCAGCGTGTAGGCTACCCCGACCATTACCCCCACTCCCGCCACCACCGCCATGGTGGGATACGCATGCCACGCCCCAATCAACACCTGCAACTCCGCCACGAAACCGCTGAACCCAGGCAACCCCATCGACGCCACCCCCGCCAGCACAAAGGTCAACGCCGCAAACGGCATCGACCGGCTCAAGCACAAACCCTCCAACTCGCCCAACTCCCGAGTGTGCGCCCGGTCATACACCATCCGCCCGACCACCGCGAACAACAACCCCGCAATCACTCCGTGCGAGAACATCTGCAACACCGCCCCGCTCAGCCCCACCTCGTTCAAGGTCATCAATCCCAATAACACGAACCCCATGTGGCTCACGCTCGAATACCCCACCACAAACTTGAAGTCCTTCTGCACCAGCGCCACCAACGCCCCATACACAATCCCGGTCAACGCCAGCAACGCCAGCACGTCCCGCCACGACTCCAACCCCAAGACCGGCTCCGCCCACGGCCCCATCCCCAGCGGAAATAACGTCATCGCCACCCGCAACGCCCCATACGCCCCCAACTTCATCACTACCCCCGCCAGCAACATCGAGGCCGCCGTCGGCGCCGCCACATGCCCCGTCGGCGCCCACGTGTGAAACGGCCATAACCCCGCCAACACCGCAAACCCCACAAAGACGAGCGGGAACGCCCACTTCTGAAACGCCTCCGGGAACGGATGCCGCGCCAACTCCAACAGGTTCAGCGTGTTCGCCCCCGCCACCACATACGCCGCCACCAGCCCCACCAGCACCATCGCGCTCCCCACAAACGAATACAACGCCAGCTTCATGGCCCCATACTCCCGATTCGTCGATCCCCAAATCGCAATCAGAAAGTACTTCGGAATGATCGCCAACTCGTAGAACACGAACAACAACAGCAAATCGAAACTCAGGAACACCCCATACACCCCCCCGATCAACGCCAGGTAAAACGCGAAAAACTCCTTCACCCGCTCCTCCACATTCCACGAAAACAGCACCCCGGCCACCGCCGCCAACCCCGTCAGGATCACCAGCGTCAAGCTGATCCCGTCCGCCGCCAAATAGTACTCCGCCCCCAACGCCGGCACCCACGGCACCTTCACAATCGTCGCTACCGTCTCCCCGGGGGCCAAGGCTGCCGCCCCGCACACCGCCAAGGCCAAACCCAATACCGCCGTGAATAACGCCACCCCGCGCGCCAAGGCCCGATCCTCCCGCGGCAGCACCATCAGCACCACCACGCCCAAAAACGTCCCGTAAACTGTCCAGGCCAACATGTCAGGGATTCAGAAAACTCAAATGCTCCACCAACGCCGCCACTGACCGATTCGTCACGCTCAACACAAACTGCGGAAACAACCCCAGCGCAAACATGAACAGGGTCGCCGGCAACACCACCATCCGCTCCCCACGCCCCAAATCCGGCAACTGCGCCCACCGCTCCGCCACCGGCCCGTGAAACACTCTCTGCATCAGCCGCAACAAAAACACCGCCGTCACCAGTAACCCCGCCGCCGAGCCCACCGCCGCCCACGTGGCCAGCGGAAACACCCCCTTGAAAATCAGAAATTCCCCCACGAACCCGTTCAACCCCGGCAACCCCAGCGACGAGAACAAGGCAATCCCCATCAGCCCGCAGAACACCGGCATCACCTGGCGCAACCCCCCGAAATCCTCGATCCCTCGCACCCCCTGACTCCGCCGCTCCAGAAAACCCACGAAGCAGAAGAGCGCGGCCGCGGTCACGCCATGATTGAACATCTGCAACATTACCCCGTTCAACGCCGCCGCCCGCTCCACCGCCCTCGACCCCGGCCCCTCCGCCGCCGCCACCACCGCGAAAATCCCGAGCAGACAATACCCCAGGTGGTTGATCGACGAGTAGGCCAGGATCCGCTTCAGATCGCGCTGGGCAAAGGCCGCCGCCGCCGAGAACACGATCGTCGCCACCGCCAGCCCCAGCAGCGGCGTCCCCAACTCCCGCATCTGCTCCGGGAAAATCGGCAACACAATCCGCAGCAGCCCATACACCCCCATCTTCGACATCACCCCCGTCAAGATCATCGTCACACTGCTCGGCGCCTCCGCATACGCCCCCGGCAGCCACGTGTGCAACGGCCACATCGGCACCTTCACCGCAAACCCCAACAACACCCCCGCAAAAACCACCAACACCAACGCCCGCGTGCTCAAGCCCCCCCACCCCAGCTTCACCGACAACGCCGAGGCCAACTCCCCCTCCCGCGCCATCGCCGCCAACCGCAGAAAATCGAACGTCCCCGTCGCGTAAAACATGGCCAGAAACCCCAACAACATGGTCACACTCCCCACCATCGTATACACGAAAAACTGCGTCGCCGCCGGCCCCCGCTCGGGGCCCCCCCACAGGCGAATCAGGAAGAAGGCCGGCACCAGACTCAGCTCCCAAAACAAAAACCAGTGGAAAAAGTTCAAGGCCGTGAAAGCCCCAAACAAACCCGCCTGCAGGAACAGCACCAGCGCAAAAAACAACGGCTCCCGCTCCTGAACCGTCCAGGTCCCCAGCAATGCCATCGGCGGCACCAACGCCGCCAACATCACCATCAATAAACCCAGCCCGTCCAACCCCACGAAATACTCAACCCCCAACGTCGGCACCCACACGTGCCGCTCCACAAACTGCAACCCCGCCTCCGTCGGATCGAAAAACTGCCACAACGACATCGCCAGGCCCAGCGACACCAGGCTGAACACCAAACCCAGCGCCCGCGCCAGATCCGGCCGCTCCTTCCCTAAACCCGCCACCACCGCCCCCCCAACCAGCGGAGCGATCGTCATCAGCGTGATCAACGGCCACTCGTTCATGAGTCCCGACACCCCCAGGTCAACAGCAGCACCAACACCGTCAACGCCACCCCGATCACCCGCAAATACGATTGCACCTGCCCCGTCTGCAGCCGCCCCAAATGCCGTCCCGCCCGCCGCAGACGCTCGCAACCGCGATCGAAACCCACGTTGATCACATACTCGTCGATCAACCGGCTCACCCAGGCCACGGCCACCACCCCATACTCCACCACCGTCACCATCCCCCCCAACACCACCCGGTCCAGCCACTCGCTCCCACGCGCCCACCCCGCATGCCACCGAATCACCGTCGCCTCATACAACTCGTCCACATACCAGCGCTGCCGCAGCCACCCAAACGGCCGCGGCTGTAAGCGCTCCACCGGATCCACCGCCGCCGCCGACAGCATCGGCCGCCGCCCATAAAGAAACCACGCCATCCCCATCCCCGCCGCCACCACCACCGTCGACAACGCCATGGTCGGCAACGCCGCTACCAGCCGCCCAGGAGTCCATTCCGCCGCTTCCCCCCCCAAGTACGCCTGGAACCACGGCCACGCTGGCGTGCCCAACCACCCCAACGCCACCGCACCCACCGCCAATATCACCAGCGGCACCGTCATCACCGGCCCGCTCTCATGCGGACTGGCCGCGTCGTGCCCCCCATGCCCCGCCACCCCCCCCGCTCCCGAGCCGCCGGCCCCGGCCGCCCATGACGCCGCATGCTCCGGCATCTGCCCGCGGTAACTCCCGAAAAACACGTAGCACATCTGCCGCGTCATGTAGAACGCCGTCAGCAACGCCCCCGCCAGCGCCAGGTAAAACGGCCCCGCCGATACCCCCCAGCCATGAGCCGCGTGCAGGATCTCATCCTTGCTCCAAAACCCCGCGAAGAAGAGCGGCACCCCCGCCAGCGCGCACATCCCCACCGTGTAAGTCGCAAAGGTCACCGGCATGAACCACCGCAACCCCCCCATGTGCCGAATGTCCTGCTGCTCGTGACAACCGTGAATGACCGATCCCGCCCCCAAGAACAACAAGGCCTTGAAACACGCGTGCGTCACCAGATGAAACATCCCAATCGCCACCCCGCCCACCCCCAGCCCCAACATCATGTAGCCCAACTGCGACACGGTCGAATAGGCCAGTATCCGCTTGATGTCATCCTGCGCCACCGCCACCGACGCCGCCATCACCGCCGTCACCGCCCCCACCCACGTCACCACGGTCAACGCCGCCGACGTCCCCTCCACCCCCGCCGGCACCGCCGCCATCAGCGGAAACACCCGCGCCACCAGGAAGACCCCCGCCGCCACCATCGTCGCCGCGTGGATCAACGCGCTCACCGGAGTCGGCCCCTCCATCGCATCCGGCAACCACACGTGCAGGGGCACCTGCCCGCTCTTCCCCATCGCCCCGCAAAACAACAGCAGCGAAATTCCCGTCGCCGTCGTCATCCCCAACCAGGTCGTCGAACCGACCAACCGCGCCAACGCGGAGGCCTCCAAACAACCGCGGCCGTCGTCATAACACAGCAGGGTGCCGCTCTCCGCATACAACCACAACAGACCCAGAAAAAACCCGATGTCCCCCACCCGCGTCGTGATGAACGCCTTCTTGGCCGCCGCCGCCGCGCTCGGCTTCTGAAACCAGAACCCGATCAACAAATACGAGGCCAGCCCCACCAGCTCCCAACACATGAACAACAAGAGCAGGTTGTTCGCCATCACCACCCCCAACATCGCCCCCGCAAACAAGGACAGAAAGCAGAAGAACCGCGTGAAGTTGGCGTCCTTCGCCATGTAGCCCACGCTGTAAATAAAAATCAGCAACCCCACGAACGATACCATCACCAGCATCATCGCCCCCAACGGATCCAATACCCACCCCAACTCCAACATCCCCGCCTCCTCGTAACTGAACTGCAACCACACAAAACCCGCCGTCTGCGGACCCGCCGCCCGCCCCGCCTCCCCCAGCGTCGACGCCATCGCCGCCACCGACAACACCAATGCCGCCCCCATCGACCCGATGGCCAATCCCGCCGCCCACCGGCGCCGGGACCGCGGCAACAACGCCGTCAGCCCCGCCGCCAACAACGGCAACCCCGGTATCAGCCACAAATAAGGCAACATCCCGCTCATCCCTTCAGCCGATCCACCTGGTCCAAACGCGTGGTCCGGAACTGCCGATACACCGCAATGATGAGCGCCAACCCCACCGCCGCCTCCGCCGCCGCCAACGCGATCGAGAAGATCGCCAGCAGCACCCCCGTCAGCGCCTCCGGCTGCGCCCCAAACCGCCAAAAAGCCAGCAAATTCAGGTTCGCCGCGTTCAACATCAACTCGATCCCAACCAACACGACAATCGCGTTCCGCCGGGTCAGTGCCCCCGCCAGCCCCACCGCAAACAAGAGCGCCGACAAAAGGAGATAATGCTGCAGCGCCGGCATGATCCTACCCCTGCCCCCTTTCCCCCGCCCCCTGATCCTTCCCCGCCCCCCCGCTCCTCGCTCCCTCCTCCGGCATCGCCAAAATCACCGCCCCAATCAGCGCCGCCGTCAAGAGCAACCCCACTACCTGCAACGGCAGGACGTAAGTGGTCATGAGCTGCTCCCCAATCCTCCCCACCGTCGCGTCCCCGTCCACTGCCAGCTTGACCGGCGCCTGCTGCAGGCCCTTCGCACTCGAAAGCACCGACGCCGCCAAGGTCCCAAACACCAGCACCGCGATCCCTACCCCCACCACCCAACCCCCTCCCACGATCGGTTCCCCCGACGGCTCCGTCCCCCGGGTCAACAAGATCGCGAACACCACCAGGATCGCCACCGCCCCCACATACACCAGGATCTGCGCCAACCCGACGAACTGAGCCTCCAACTGCAAGTAGAGCCCCGCCAAGCCCACCAGCGCCAGGGCCACACACAAGGCGCAATGCACGAGGTTCCGCAGCGACATCGCCGCCACCGCGCTGGCCACCGTAAGCACCGCCAACATCACAAACGCCAGGTTCATTCTGAATCGTCAACCGCCGCCCCAGGCGGCCACGCCGACATTGTCATCATCCGGATGCGCTCCGGATCAAGGTCAATCCGCAAACCGATACCGCCGCCGCGGGGTCCGCGCCCGCGCGGCCAACGCCCGCCCCAACCCCACATACGGCCCCGCCACCAGCGCCGCGCACACCACCCACCGCCACCACCCCGCCGGCCAGTAGTGCCATAGCCCCGCCACCCCAATGTTGATCAGCGCCAGCGGCAACATGAACTTCCACGCCAACCCCATCAACTGGTCCATCCGCAAGCGCGGCACCGTCCCCCGCACCCAAATGAACCCCAGGATCAACACCGCCAACTTCCCGAAAAACCAGGCCCAGGACGGCACCCAGCCCAGCCACGGCCACGGCGCCTGCCAGCCCCCCAGAAAGAGCGTGATCGCCATCCCCGAAATCGCGAACAACCCCAAATACTCCCCCAGGAAGAAGATCGCGAACTTGAACCCCGAATACTCCACGAAATAGCCCGCAATGATCTCCGACTCCCCCTCCGGCAAATCGAACGGCGACCGGTTCGACTCCGCCGCCGCCGCCACCATGAACAACCCGAAGGCCGCTAAACCCCAAGGCGTGAACACGTGCCAGTTCGGCAGCCACCCCGTCGCCCCCGCCTGCGCCTCCACGATCGCCACCGGCCGCAACGAGCCCGCGATCATCACCACCGTCACCGTCGAGATGATCAACGGCAACTCGTAACTGATCATCTGGGCAATCCCCCGCATCGCGCCCAGCAGCGAATACTTGTTCCGACTCGACCATCCCGCCATGAACACCGCCAACTCGGTCGAGGCCCCCACGGCGAAGAAAAACAACAGGCCCGCATCCAGATCCACCGCCACCATGTTCCGCCCCACCGGCAACACCGCATAGACCAGGACCGCCGGGATCAACAAGGCCAGCGGCGCCAAAAAGTGCACCACCCGGTCCGCCGCCCGCGGCACCACGTCCTCCTTCGTCAACGCCTTCACCCCGTCCGCAATCGGCTGCAACAACCCAAAGGGCCCCACCCGGTTCGGCCCATACCGGTTCTGAATCCGCCCCAACAGCTTCCGCTCCACAATCGTCGTCACCGCGAACAACAGCGGGAACACGACCAGAATCGGCGCCACCGACAGCAGGATCGCCCCCAGCGGCCGCGCCTCCGGCGGCAACCGGTCGACCAGCGCGTGCTTGAGCAGCACAAAGATTTGGTCCAGCGTTTCCATCGCTTCCTCAAGTGCCAGCCGCCGACCCGGCCTTCGCCCCCTTGGCCTTGGCCTCGAGCTTCGCCCGCTCCGCCGCCAGGCGCGCATCGACCTCGGCCGCCTCGGTCGGATGCAGCCGCCGGTAATACTCGTTCGGCTTGGCCAGGTCCCGCACCTGCCTCAGCAAGCCCCCAAACCGATCCGTGCCTCCCAGCTCATACTCCGTGTCCATCTTGATCGCATCAAACGGACACACCTCCACGCAGATCTGACAGCTCATGCACACCGACAGGTCGATGTCGAAAACCCGCGGCCGCTTCTGCGGCTTCCCCTTCGCATCCCGCTCGAGCACGATGTAAATGCACTGCGGCGGACACTCCTTCTCGCAGATCTTGCACGCCACGCAGCGCAACCCCGACTCGAACTCGCCGTCGAAGATCAGCATCGGGAAGCTGCGGGCGTTCTCGACCTGCGGCAACCGCTCCTCCGGGTACTGCACCGTGGTCAACCGCTCCGGATCCGTATAGCTGCCCACCAGATTCCGGGCCGTCTCCACCATCCCCTTCAAAATCCCTTGCCCTAACATGCGCCCCCTTTCATCGGTCCACCTCCCCTAACACGATGTCCACACTCCCCAAAATGATCACCACGTCCGCCACCCGATGCCCCAAACACATGTCCTCCAGGATCGTCAGGTTGATGAAACTCGGGGGACGCACCCGATAACGATAGGGACTCGCCCCGCCCTGACTGATCAGGTAGAAGCCCAGCTCCCCCTTCGGCGCCTCGATCCGCCCGTAGGCCTCGCCCGCCTTCGGCTTGAACCCGCGCAGCTTCGCCTTCGGATCCATAATCGGCCCCTCCGGAATGTCGCGCAGCGCCTGCTCGAGAATCCGCACCGACTCCCGCATCTCCAACACCCGAATCATGTAGCGGTCGAACACGTCCCCATGCTCTCCCAAGGGCACCCGGAACGAAAACCGGTCGTAGATCCCGTAGCGGTCCACTTTGCGCAGGTCGTAGTTCACCCCGCTGGCCCGCAAGATCGGCCCCGTGACGCTCGCCTGCACCGCCAGGGCCGCCGGCAACACCCCCACCCGGTGCGTCCGCGTGTTCAAGATCTCGTTGTCGCTCAGAAACCGCTCGAACTCGTCCAGGAAACGCGGGAACTCCCCCACCACCCCCCGAGCCGCCGCCAGCCACCCCGCCGGCGCATCCACCCGGCACCCGCCAAACCGAAAGTAGTTGCACATCATCCGCGCCCCGGTCAGCGCCTCGAACAAATCCAGGATCTTCTCCCGCTCCCGGAACGCATACATCAACGGCGTCCCCAACGCCCCCATGTCCTGCAACAAAAACCCAATCAAACACGCGTGGTTCTGCAACCGCGTCAACTCCGCCGTGATCACCCGCAAATACTCCGCCCGCTCCGGCGCCTGCAACCCCGCCAACTTCTCCACCGCCAAACAGTAAGCCCAGTTGTTCGTCAGCGAACAAAAATAATCCAGCCGGTCCGTGTAGGGAATCGACCCCAGGTAGCTCGTCCCCTCCGCAATCTTCTCGTGGTTCCGGTGCAAATACCCAAACACCGGCTTCAGCTTCACCACCACCTCCCCGTCCAGCACCACGTCCATCCTGAACACGCCATGCGTGGACGGATGATGCGGCCCCATCGCCACCTCCAACACCTCGGACCCCAGCCCGCCCGCGCCCGCCTCCTTCGAACGCAATTCGTAGCCGCGCGGGGTCACCCCCGCCGCCCCGCCGCCCTGCGCCTCGGTCACATGATCAATCATCCGCCGCCCTGCCCTCCATAATGCCGCTTCGCCTTCGCCCACACCGCGTCGTGCGGCGTCGGCTCATACTCGTAATCGTCCGGCTCCACGTAGTCCTTCCGCATCGGATAATCCCCAAACCCCTCCCACATCAAAATCCGCCGCAGGTCCGGATGCCCCTCGAACACCACCCCGAACAAGTCAAATACTTCCCGCTCCTGCAACTCCGCACCCCGCCAGACCGGGGTGAGCGACGGGACTCTCGCCTCCCTGGCGCGGTCCGCCGTGCGCACCCGCAACACCACCGGGCCGTGCCGCAACGCCATCGAATACAGGTGATACACCACCTCCAAATACCCCGGACGCTGGTGCTGACGCACCTCCTCCAACTCCTTCTCCACCCCGTCCACCAACCGGCGCACCCGCACCCGCTCCGTCACCGTCTCCTCCAGCCAATCCACCCCCGTAACATTGCTCGCATAGTCCAATCCCAAGGCCGGATCGTCCCGCAGAAACCGCGCCACCGCCACCGCATGCTCGCGATCCACCCCCAGCGACGCCGGCTGCCCCACACTCCCGTTGGGCACGATCTCCAACCGCGCCCCAGGCACCGCCGCCACCACCCGATCCCGGAGTTGCTCCAGCGCCTCCATCAGGCCCCTCCCCTCCCCAAAACACCCACGAACGAACACGGATCGGACCAGGAGCCGAACAGCCTGCCTTGTCCGTCGTCTCCCAACCCGTTTGCCCAGCGAACCGCCACCTCCGCGAAGGGGCCTTCGGTCGTATCCTTCCGCGGGAGGCGCGACTCGTGTCGATCCGTGTTCATACGTGGTGGTTCTGAGCGCCCTCTACGACTCCCCCCGGACCAGGGGCGCCGGCCGCCAGAGTTCCCGGTTGGCCGCCGGTTCCAAATCGTGAACCCCAAACCGCGGCACCGGAAACTCGCTCGGCGCGTCCGCCTGCAAGTGCCGCGCCCGCCCCTCCCCGGTCAAGACCTGCCCGTCAATCTGCCGCTGCAACATCATGAAGGCGTGAATCAACGCCTCCGGCCGCGGCGGACAACCCGGGATGTGCACGTCCACCGGCAGGAAACGATCAATCCCCTTCAACACGTTGTAGCCCTGCTTGAACGGCCCCCCCGAAATCGCGCACGCCCCCATCGCAATCACATACTTCGGCTCCGGCATCTGGTTATACAAACGCACCACCTGCGGCGCCATCTTCTTCGTCACCGTCCCCGCCACGATCATCAAATCCGCCTGCCGCGGCGACGGCCGGAACACCTCCGCCCCAAAGCGCGCCAAATCGTAGCGCGCCATGGTCGTTGCAATCATCTCGATCGCGCAACAGGCCAGGCCGAACTGCAACGGCCACACCGAGTTGCGCCGCCCCCAATTATACAGCTCCTGCAGCGACGTCGTGAACACGCCCTGCTTGCTCAACTCGCTCCGCAACCCTTCGTCAACTGCCATCGCCATCGCAACTCCTCCCCCAGCTAACGCCAGGTCAAAACCCCCTTCTTCCATGCCCACACCAACCCCTCCACCAGGAGCAGCAGGAAGACCATCATCGCCACAAACGCCCCCGGACTCAGCCCCCCAAACGCCACCGCAAACGGCAACAGGAAAATCGTCTCCACATCGAAAATCAAAAACAAAATCCCATACAAGTAATACTCCGACCGAAACTGAATCCACGCGTCCCCCTTCGATTCCAAACCGCACTCGTAGGTCGCGTTCTTGTCCGGCCCCGGCTTGGCCGGCGAATACCACCATGCCCACAGGCGCGCCAATACCAGCGGACCCACCCCAAACAAGACCGCCGCCACCAACAGCACGGCCACAAAGGCATACGGATTGTATTCGGTCGTCATCGCCATCACACCCCGTCTACCGGGGAGGTGCGCCGACTCTGACAGCCCCCCCTCCCACCGTCAAGAAACACGCCTTCTGCGCTAATTCTCCTCCGGCGCCGACCGACGCAACCCCACCGAGTGGGCGATGTCGTCAAACTCGTCCCGGCTCACCTCCTCCAACCGCTTGCCCCGCTCGGTCAGCTTCTCGTTGATCTTCACCGCCTTCTCCGTCATCTCCTCGTGCGTCTCCTTCGTCCCCCCCACCAACGCAAAGTTCGGCCCCGTCGTCACACGCTTGTGCCCGTCCGAGTCCAACCCCACCCCCAATAACCAGGCCTTCTTCTTCGGCTTCTTCGTCGAATGCGCCATGCCTGCAAGCTACCGACCCACCGCCGAAGCGCAAGCCCGCGCACGCGATTTCACTCCAGCCAAACCACCCGGTAGAACCGCTGCCGATGCGGCGCCACCTGGTCCACCACCGACGATACCTCCTCGCTCGCCACCCACACCCCGCCCAGCGCCGTCCAAGCCGGCTCCTCCAACACCGACTTGAACTCGACCCGATACCTCCGCCCCGGAACCGAACGCCACGACAACAGGACCTGCCCCCCCTGCAAAGGTTCTACCCCCACCATCGCCGGTCCCTCCCCTCCCCCGCCTCCATTCGATGCCCCAGGCGTCGCCATCTCCAGCACCGCAATCGTGTCCCCCCCGTCCCCGCGCCGGCCCTCCGACCGATCCCGCGCCTGCACCCCAAAACTCACCGCATCCACCCGCCTCCCCTCCGGATCGAACAACCCAATCGCCTCCCCCTCCGCGTCCAGCTTGAACTTCACATGCAACTCAGCGTTGGTCACGCTGTTCTGCCCCGTCTCCCCATCCGCCCACACCAGCAAAAACCCGCCCGGCGGGACCGCGTAACCCGCCGGAATCCGAAACTGCCGCGGCGTGGCCAGATCATCCGTTAACCACCACCCCGACACATCCACCCCCTCGGTCCCAGGATTGTAGAGTTCGAACCAGTCCTCGTACTGTCCGTCCGCCGGATCCGCCAGCACCCCCCGGTTGTCGGCCATCCATTCGTTAATCCATACCACCGCCAGCGGACGGCTCGGATCGTTCGGCGCCCCCGGCGTCGCCACCACGAAGTTCCGCCGCTCAATCCCCTGTCCCTCCGGGTAACTGCCATACGCCCCATCCGCCACCGGCAACGCGTAGCCCAACCCATCCACCACCTGCACCGCCTCCCCTAACGGCCGGCTCAACACCAGTATCCCCCGCAACGGATCCGGCCGAAACCCCGCATGCCACTCCCCCACTGTCCCCTCCCCCGGCTCCCCATCCAACCACACCAGCCGATACCCCCCCTCCCCCAACCTCGCCCCCGCCGGAAACGCCCACCGCCGCAAGTCGGCCGGATCGTCGCTCAGAAACCAGCCCCCCACGTCGACCGGCCCCGGCCCCGCGTTATGCAACTCGACCCACGGCTCGCGCTCCCCCGCCGCATCCACGGGCCCCGCCAGATTGCGCGCCTGCACCTCGTTCAGCCAGACCGGGGGAAACGGCGGGAGCACCGCGCGCACCGAGTTCGGCGCCCCCGGCGTCTGCATCCGCGTTGAACCCGGCATCGCCACCAACCGCATCCCCATCACGATGTCGCTGCTGCCCGAGCCCGCCTGATGCACCTCCACCGCCAGCGTGTTCGTCCCCTCGACCAACCCCGTGGACGGCAACAGGAACGGCCCCTCCAGCACGGCGTCCCCCACCCCCTCGCTGGCGATCACGCCGTAGGTCAACGGCCCCGGCGGCAACCGCAAACGCGTCACCTCCCGCCCATTCAGGTACAGCGCCGCCCCATCGTCCCACACCGTCTCCAACTGGAGACCATACGCCTCCGGATCGCCCCGAAACTCGAACTGCGTGCGGAAATAATACGTGATCCTGCCCAACGTCAACGGGGTCCCCTTCGGCGCCGGCAACGCCGCGTTCTCCACATACAGCAACCCCGGCCCGCTCGGCCAGGCCCCGTCCGCATACCCCGGCTGTGCCCAGGCCGCCGTCGTGAACGCCGCCGTCTGGTGGTAACGCCAGTCGCTCGTGAAATCCACCAACGTCCGCGGCAACGCGTTCGTCTCCACCCGCGCCGTCGCCCAATTGCCCACCCGACTGTTGTCCTGGCTCGCATCGATCAACTGCAACGACGGACCGAACCCGTCCGCCCACCCCGGCCAGGGCGGACCGTCGTCGTAGCGCACCGCATCCACCAGGACTTCCTCGCCCTCCACCTCCCCCGGCCGCCCCAACCGCCCCGTCTCGCCCCCCGTGGCCAACGTGCCCCCCCCCCGGCCCCCCCCCCGCCCCCGGCCCCCCAAATGCGCCGCCAATAACGTCAGGTCCGCCGCCACCACCAACGCCTCCCCAGGCCCCAACAAGGTGCCCGCCGGCAACCAGTAATCCACCCCCTCCAACCGCCATCCCCCCAAATCGAACGTGGTCTGCTCCGCCGTGTTCAGCAGCTCCACAAACGACGTCCCCGGCACCGCCGGATGATAGTGGATCTCGTTGATCACCACCCGTCCCGGCGATTCGGCCACCCCCGTAAACCGAACCCCCACCACCTGGCTCGCCCCACCCACGGCGTTGCCCCGCGCATCCACCCCGGTCAGGGTCAGCGTATTCACCCCGGCTTCCAACGGCACCCACACGACCCAGTTGCTCACCGTCGTCCAGGTCGTCGGTACCCTCTCGCCATTCACCAGGAACGACCGCACCCCCAACGGCGCCGTCCCCGCCAGCGTGGCCACATTCCGATGGGTCTCGAAATCCGCCCCCCCATTCGAAAGCACCCGGAACGGACTCTGATTCGACGCAATCACCGCCAAGATGTAGGTCCGCCGTGCCGCCAGGAAATCCTTGATCCCCTGCGGGCTCGCCACGTTGGCCCCCGCCGCCCGCAACCCGTTGTAACGCGCATCCAGGATCGGATGCGACCGCGCCGCCGTCATCATCCCACCCGCCGCCTCGATCAGCGCCTGCCAGTAAATCCGAGCGAACGGCGGATGCGTATTCACCGGCCCGTGTTCCCGCCCCCCAATCCCAAACAGGTTCGGATCGTCCGCCGGCCCCCCAAACGCGAAGTCCGTGTCCCACAAATACAACTTCCACGTCCCGCGCTGCGGCTTGTAGGCAAACGCATTCTGACCGCCCCCATAGGAGAAGCTGTCGTAGTTGTTATACAGATGCTGCGTGACGTGGACCTTGAACCACTCCTCCACATCCACCCCAGACTCCAACGCCCGCGTGTAGGCCTCCGTCCCCACCGCCGCGTTGGTCTGCACCAACCCCACCAAATGGAAGATGTTCGTGTAATCGTGCAACTCGTCGATCGAGGCCGCCCTCCGCGCCCAGGTCTGACGATACCGCGCCTGCTTCATCGCTCCCCCCGTCGTGGTGTAACGGCTCAAATCCGCCCCCACCACCGCGTAGCCCGCCTCGTTCGCGCCCGTCGCCTGATCACCAAACTCGAACCCGAGCTGGATCTTGTGCAAATCGCCCCCCGCATCGTCCGGGTGCCACTGCTCCACAAAATCCCCGTTCGGCTGCTGGGCATCGAGGAAGACGTCGTCCCGCCGCTGCCCATTGACCCAGACGAACACCGGCCGGTTGTAAAGAAACGGCAGGCCGAATTGGGCCGCCAGCCAAAACCCGTGGATCTCCGCCTGGGCCGTCCCATCCCCACCCCCATTACCCGGCCGAAACAGGTTGATGTCCGTCTCCCCTAACAACCGGTCGTCCCCCGGAAACAACAGGTCGTAATCGCAACTGTTGCCCACCGGCGAATTGTAGCTGGGCGAATGATACGGACTGCCATGAAACCACGCCCCGGCATTGTAAATCACCCGGTTCGTCCCATACACGAACGTCACATCCTTCGCGTTGTTGCTCATCAACTCCTCCGCCACCCACCGCGCCACGTTGGTCTGCGTCAGCCACAGCCGATACGTCCCCAAGGCCTGCGACTGCGTGGTGTCCCCCCAGCGAATCACCGCCTCCCGCACCGGCGCCGCCGCCGGGAACCGCGCCCCCGCCGGCTCGACCGCGTTGTCCAGAGCCTCGATGAAGTAGGCCACGGTCGTGCCCGCCGTCTGCGCCGGCAGCACCGCGCTGAACAACCCGCCCCCCGCCGGCGCCATCGGCACCGCCGTGTAATTCGTCGCCGGATCCCGCCGGTAATTCACCGCCACATGGGCCAACCCGTCCGCATCGCCCACATACGCCGTCACCGTCACCGGCAACCCCGCCGCCGGCAAGGCCGGCCAATGCCGCGCCTCCGTCACCGCCGGCCCCACATTCCCCACCGCCCGGCTGTTCACCCGCCCCGGCGTCCCCAAATCCCGCGCCGCCAAGAGATAACCGGGCGCCTCCATCCAGTTCCCCCGCAACCGCAACAGCAGGTTCGGATTCCCCTTCAGCCACCGCGCCTTCGCCCGCAACGTCACCGTCGTTCCCGGCGCCAGCGTCGCGCCCAGCGCTGTCCGCACCCGGTTCGCCCCCGTGTCCCCGCGACCCGTCGCCCGCAAACGCAGCGAACGTCCCCCCCCAACCCCCTCCCCCGGCTCCCACGAACTCCCGTTATGATTGCCCTGAAACACCCATCCCGCCGACCCGGTCTCGAACGTCCCGTTCGCCACCAGGTTCACGCCCCCCTCCGCGACCACCTCCACCTCATCCAATAACGCCGCCCCCGCCCCCCACCATGGCACGGGCAAGTGCGTGGCCGCCGCCGGCCCGGGCTCCATCACCCCCCGCGCCGCCACCCGCACCCCCGGGCGCTTCCCCGTCTCGTCGCTCTCCCCCCAGTTCGGCGCCCGCCCCCCATCCGCCCGCCCCTCCCGCAATTCCAGACTGCTCCCGCCCCCACGCGCCCCATCCCCCCAGCGCCCACCCCCGCGCCACGTCACCTCGCTCACCGCAATGTGAATGAGATTCGTCTCCCACCGCCCCGCCGCATTCGTCCCCACCACCCAGTCCGGCTTGGTCAACACCAGCCGCTCGCCCCCGTTCCCCAAACGCCCCTCGAAATCCCCAACCGAATTGAGCGAATTCAACTGCGCATAGTTCGTCCGCAGCCGCCCCACGTGCCGCGCAATCACCAGGTACCCCTCCGGCCCCAACACGGTCCCCGGCGGGATCGTGTAGTCCACGCCCCCCTCCAACCGCCACCCCCCAAGATCCACCGGCCCCACCCCCACATTCGCCAACTCCACATATTCGTCATCGCTGTCCCCCGATATCGGGTCATACATGACCTCGTTGATCACCACCTCCGCCGCCCGATACCCCGCGTTCGCCTCCCCCGGCGTGGCCCCGCTCAACCGCGCCCACCCCGGCGCCCCGTCCGGATAACGCCCCCACGGCACCCCGTTCTCCTGCCCCCCGAACCGCACCGCGTCCAACACCCGCGTTCCCCCAGGATCCAACAGGTAAACCGTCTCCCCCGCCGAACTCAACGCAAACCCCAGCGCACTCGCCGTCCACACCCCACGCTGCCCAGGCCCCAATACCAGGTCGCTCACCACCAACCGGTTCGTCGACGGATCGTCCGTCACGATGCACCCGGCCAGATCCACCGCCCCCAACCCCGCATTCAACACCTCCACATAGTCCTCCTGCGGCCAATCCGTGTGCGCCAACACCTCGTTGATCATCAACCCGCGATACGCATGAACCGCCTGCGTGTCCCCCGTCCCCGGCGATCCCCCCACCCGGTCGCTCGCGTCCCAGGCCCGCACGTCCCGCTCCCCGTAACTCGGCCGCGCCAAGACCAGCGAATGCCCCGCCCCATCCGCCGCCGCCGGCCACGGCGGCTCGTCCCCATACTCCACCTCGAACAACACCGCCCCTTGCGCGTTCCGCAGCCGCAGCAGCCCGCCCCCATTCGGCAACGCCTGGCCCGCCTCCCACGGACCCAACACCCCCGCCACCCCCGGATGCACGCCACTGAAATCCCCCGGCGCCGCCGCCACCACCCGATAACTCCGAGCCGCCACCACCGTGTTCGACGGAAACGTGTAATCCACCGCGCCCGTCAACCGCCACCCCCCAATCTCCTCAAACCACGGCTGCGCATTGTAAATCTCGATATACTCCAAATTCCGCCCGTCCGCCCTCCCCATCGGATGATACATGATCTCCGAAATCACCACCCCGTGCCGCCGCGACGCCGGCCCCGGCGATTCGAACCCCGGCCGCCCATACGCCGGATCCAACCGCCGCGGCGCGGTCGAGAACCCCATCGCGCTCCCCGGCGGAATCCGATTCGGCACCCGCGCCCGATCCCGCACCTGCTCCACCGAGACTTGATACACCGTGTCCGGCGCCATCGGCGTCGTCGTCAGGATGATCGTCCGACTATCAAACCCAAACACCGCCCGCGTCACCGTCACCCCCTGGTCCACCCCATAGTGCGCCGCATTCGTCGCCGTCGCCGCCTCCACCGGCTCTGAAAACACCACACTCACCACCGTCCGATCCCCATAATTGCCCACGCTGACCAGCGCGGGCGGCGTCGTGTCCGCCAGCACCGTCAACGTGGCCGCCGCACTCGGCGCCACCCCCTGCGGATTCGTCACCACACAATGAAACACGCTCCCCGAATCCTCCAACGCCACCGGTCCCATCCCGTAACTCTGCGCCGTCGCCTGCGCGATCGGCACCCCGTCCCGAAACCAGCGATACGACGCCCCCAAATACCGCTCCAACTGCACCGCAAACGTCGCCGTCCCCCCCTCCACCACGGTCACGTCGGCCGGCTGCTGCGTGATCACCGGCGCCGTCAGCCCATACGCGATCAGCCGATGCTGCGGAATCGGTTCCTCGATCGTCCCGTCGGGCAAACGCCAGCGCACCGCCAGATTGTCCCCGCCTCCCCCTTCCTTCTGCAACGCCTCCACATAATAACGACGCCCCGCCGTCAGCGAGACCGGCGCCGATTGCTGGCTCGCTTCCCGCGTCCATTCCCGCGACCCCGTCCACGACGGCACCGAACAGATCAGCCGCCGCCGCGACGGCGTCTCGTCCGTGCTCAAATACAGGGCCCCCTGATCGTCCGAGGCGATCCAAAACGTATACGCCCCCGTCTGCGGCGCCACCACCAGGGCCGTCATCCGCGTCCCGTAGTTGTCTGACCAGTCCGTCGGCGCCTCGAACGTCGGCTGGATCGATTCCAACGTCGGCCGCGCCGGGAACGCCGGGTTGTTGGTGAGATCCGCCAGCGACGTCCCCCCAATGTTCCCATACACCTCCCGCGTCACCCCGTTGGTCTCCCCCGCCTCCACCCACAACCACCCCGCCACCAGCAAGGCCATCACGCGCAGGACGTCTCCCCAACCTCCCCGTCCATACGTCCTGCGAGCTTCTCCGCGTGCATTCATCGTAACGACTCCCAACCTACACAATCCTGATCCCCACTTCAGCCCCCGCCCCCTCTCCCTCTCCCACTCCTAATCTTAATCCTAATCTTAATCTTAATCCTAATCTTATTCCTAATCTTAATCTTAATCTCAATCCTAATCCTAATCCTAATCCCACTCCCACTCCCACTCCCGCCCCGGCCCTCCCTCCCCCAACCGCAGCAGAACAATCCTCTCCCTCCCTAACTCCCTCTCTCCCGCACCGCGCGGGGCAGAGGGGCGGGGAGAGGAGGCCGGTCCACAGGACATTCATCGCCGTCATGTTCCTCTCCCATAACGCAACCCGGCCAAAAAGACCAACTTCATCGCAAGGATTCTCCGGAGAGGGCACCTGCTGGCGGTGAAACCTCCGCGCGAGGCAGCACGGCTCGATGATTTTGCTTGGATCGTCCGCGCTCCCTGAGACACATTCCCCCCGAACACCCGTTCCCTGATCGATATGCGAGACCACGTCCTCTCCCTGTCGGCATGGCGCGCCCTCGCTGCCTGCGCCTTGATCGCCCTCACCCCCACCCTCCAGGCCGCCGGCGCCAATATCGCCTGGGTCAGCTTCCATCCGGCCGACGAGACCCCCTCCGCCGCCGCGGCCACCGCCGGATTCACCGCGGCCCCGGACGTCGAATACACCCGGCTCCTGCGCGCCGCCGGCCACCAGGTCACCCGCTACGTCACGACCGCCACCCCCGACTCCACTCTCCTCAACACGTTCGACCTCGTCATCATTAGCCGGTCGGTGCCCAGCGGAAACTACCAGACCGCCGCCAGCACCGCCCTCTGGCACGGGCTGACCAAACCCACCATCCTCCTGGGCGGCTATATCCTCCGCGCCAGCCGCCTCGGTTACACGGTCGGTGAGACCATCCCCGACACCACCGAGGTCATCCGCCTTACCGTCAATGACCCCGCACACCCGATCTTCACCGGCGTGGCCCTCGACGAGTTCGCCACCATGGTCAATCCCTACGCGCACCCGGTCACCTACAACGCCATCCTCCAACGCGGCATCTCCGTCAATACCAGCCCCAATGTCACCGGTTCCACCGTCCTCGCCACCGTCGGCAACCCCACCGACCCGGCCTTCGGCGGCATGATCATCGGAGAATTCCCCGCCAGCACCCTCATGGGCAACGCCACCCCCGATACCACCGCCGCCAAACGCCTCGTCCTCCTCACCGGCAGCCGCGAACAAGGCATCACTTCCGAGGGCTCCGGCATCTTCGACCTCGACACCGACGGCGCCCGCATCTTCCTCAACGCGGTCAACTACCTGGCCGGACTTCCCCTGACCGAACCGCCTCCTCTCATCTCGGACCTCAAACCCGCTCCCGGCACCACCCAACACTACGCCCCCGTCGGCGTGTCCTTCCGAGCCACCACCGGCGACGTCCTCGGCCTGCCCGCCGCCAACATCTCGCTCGTCCTCAACGGCGCTGACGTCTCCTCCGCCCTCACCGTCTCCGGGCCCGTCCGGGAACGTACCGTCACCTACCAGGGCCTGACCCCCAACACCGACTACACCGGCATCATCACCGTCCGCGACACCGGCGGCCGCCAGACTGTCGTCACCTTCAGCTTCGACACCAAACCCGCCCTCCCGCTGCCCCCCGAATTCGCCTACCCCCCAGGCTCCGCCATGGCCTCCGAGCCCGGCCTGCGCGCCCGCGTCGTCCAAACCGATGTCCTCCCCGTCCTCCCCGCCAACGCCGCCCGCGCCGAAGCCCAACTGGCCGGCACCCTCATCGACCCAGCCGTCGGATCCCCCTACCCGAACCTCGCCACCCCCAGCCCCGACAACCCCGACGGCGCCTACAACGTCCCCCTCCTCAACTGGAACGTCGAAGCCGGCGGCGTCGGCCCCGAACGCGGCAACTTCCAGGCCCCTGACCGCCCCGATGAATGGATCCCAGGCACCATCCACAACTACAACCTCGCCACCGAAATCATCACCTGCCTCGACCTCGCCCCAGGACGCTATATCCTCGGCGTCAACAGCGACGATGGCTTCGTCCTCTCCGCCGGCGTCCACCCCCGCGATGCCCTCGCCCTGCCCCTCAGCCGCTTCGACGGCACCCGGGCCGCGGCCGATACCGTTGTCCAACTCGACGTTTCCACCCCCGGCCTCTACCCCTTCCGCCTCCTCTACTACCAAAGCGACGCCACCGGCAGTGTCGAGTTCTTCTCCGTCGACCCCTACACCGGCCACCGCTCCCTCATCAACGATACCGCCCAACCCGACGCCATCCGCGCCTGGCGACGCCTCAACGTCCCGGAGCGCGCCCACGTCGTCTCCCTCGATCCCGCCCCCAACCGCACCGATGTCCCGCTCGACTCGGCGATCACCGCCACCCTCCAGGATGGCGGCGTCCAAATCCAAACCGGCACCGTGCAAATGACCTTCAACGGACAACCCGTCGCCGCCCAGGTCACCCGCACCGGCGACCTCGTGACCGCCCGCTACACGCCATCGCCGGCGTTGGCCAGCGACACCCCCTACGAGGTCCACTTGACCTTTACCGACTCCGCGGCCACCACCCGCTCGATCGCCTACCGCTTCACCACCCGCTTCGTCCCCCAACCCCAAACCCCGGGAGCCAACGTCGTCTGGGTCAGCTTCCATAACGCCGACGACGAACCCTCCGCCAACGCCCTGGCCGCCGGCTTCACCCAGGCCCCCGACGTCGAATACACCCAACTCCTCCGCGCCGCCGGCCACACCGTCACCCGTTACCTCACCACCGCCACCCCGGATGTCTCCTTCCTTAACACGTTCGACCTCGTGATCGTCAGCCGCTCCGTCGGCAGCGCCAATTTTCAAACCCCGGAAAGCACTGCCCTCTGGCATAGCATCACCCGCCCCACCCTCCACCTCGGCGGCTACCTCCTCCGCGCCAGCCGCCTCGGATTCACCACCGGCGACACCATCCCCGACGTCGCCTCCACCATCCGCCTCCAGGCCGCCAACCCCCTTCACCCCGTGTTCGCCGGCATCAACCTCGACCCCAACGGCCTCATGACCCGACCCTACGCCCGCGTCACCAGCTTCAACGGAACCCTCCAACGCGGCATCTCCGTCAATACCAGCCCCGTCGTCCCCGGCGGCACCGTGCTCGCTACCGTCGGCACCCCCGGTGACCCCGCCACCGGCGGCATGATCATCGGCGAATTCCCCGCCGGCACCACCATGGGCAACCCCTCCGCCGATGTCACCGCCGGCCGCCGTCTCGTCTTCCTCTCCGGCAGCCGCGAGCAGGGCCTCGCCGCCGACGCCGCCGGCCTCTACGACCTCGAAGCCGATGGCGCCCGCCTCTTCCTCAACGCCGTCAATTACCTCGCCGGCCTCGAAACCACCCCCCCGAAGATCCCCCTCACCGCTACCCGCGCCAGCGGCGGCCAGATCGCCGTCTCCTGGCCCGAACCCGGATCGGCCTCCTTCACCCTCCAAGCGTCCCCCTCCCTATCCACCCCAGACTGGCAAAACGTCCCCGAGTCACCAGTGGTCGCGGACGGCGTCAAAACCGTCACCCTCTCCGCGAACGGCCACACCCGCTTCTTCCGCCTCATCCGACCGTAGCGCCACGCACCCGATCCCCGCGCGCCCCGAAATAGAATCCCTGAAACCTGGGCGGAGCGAGGATCCAAACTTGACCTGTCCACCATGAGTTGCGGGTTTCAAGGATTCTAACCCGACTTCCGCAACTGGAGGGTCAAGAAGTTGCAAGTGGCTGATAATGGCCCCG
>CAZVRY010000085.1:0-24144 GCA_964629545.1 uncultured Verrucomicrobiota bacterium
CCCCCCCCCCCCCCCCCCCCCCCCCCCCCCCCCCCCCCCCCCCCCCCCCCCCCGATCAAGCATTCGCTGACCTACTCGGGGGGCTTGAGCCGGTCCTACACGCGGACCTACGCTCCGATGCGTTATTGGGGGTTCACCGGGTTCAGCCCGTTCACCCGTCCTTCGGTGATCGAAGTGGCGGAGGGCGTTCCGTTCATTGCCTTGACGAACTACGATGTGCCGACCCTCTACGGGTTGAAGGGGCGGATGGTGGCGGCGGGGGTGAAGGCGGTGACGGGCTTTGAGTTGCCGGTGTTCGAGAAGCGGCGATTTCAGCATGGGGCGACGAGCGTGGAGTCGCTGCGGCGGCGGGTGCCGGCGCGGGAAGCGGCGTTGCGCCGTCAATTCCTTGCCTTGCATGTCTAGCGAGGCGCGCCTCAGACCAGGAACCCATGCCCCTGCGCGTATCTCCGTCCCCTGTTTGACCCCAGCTCCCGCGCCTCGCTCCGTAGAATCCTTGATCGTAAAACCACCGCACGAAACTTGACTCATTCGCAACAGGTTTGGGAAATCAAGGATTCTAGGGCGGCCAGGGCGGAGGGCGCTGCGGGCGGGCGGTGGACGCGGCGCGAGTTTCTCGCGCTGGGCAGCCTGGCGCTGGTGGCGGGCTGTGAGACGCAGTATCAAACGGAGGTCGGCCGGGAGGCGGCGCGTCCCGTCGATCGGGAACGCCTCTACGATCGGGCGCGGGTGCGTCTGGCCAACGCGGTGCTTTACAAGCCGTCGGTGCAGTTTGCGGAGGATCCGGCCTATGGGTTGGCGCCGCTGTTTTTATTCGAGGTCTTGGATCCGGGGGACACGGGGGAGGTGGCGATGGCGCGGCTGGCGCGGCTGTATCCGGGGGTGGTGAATCCGTGGGGGCCAGAGGTGTGGCGGGTGGTGCACGTCTTCGAGGACGAGGTGTTGGTCGGGGGGGAGGTGTGGCCGCGGGTGAGTTACTTGTGGTTGCAGCCGCGCGGGGTGGCGGGGGATCAAACGTCGTTTACGACCCAGGGGATTCGGATCGTGGCGAATCGGAGCGGTCATCCGGTGTTGTGGGAGGTGGTGGCGGACAGCACGGGGGCGCGGCTGCTGTTTGTGAGCGCGTCGCTCGAGGCGGCGGCCCTGACGGTGCATGGGCCGCCCTTGCCGGGGCGGCGGTTTGCCTGCGAGCGGGAGGTGGCGGAAGCGCCGCGGACGGTGGTGGCGCGGGTCTTGGAGGATGGGCCGACGCCGATGGGGCCGATCGTGTATGTGCAGCCGCGGACGGCGAACGTGTTGACGGTGGTGTGTCGGTGCATGCCGGCGCAGGTGACGAACGTGTTCGAGACGGCGGAGTATGCGATGTACGTGTTGGATCCGGAGGACCCGGTGGAGGCGCGGGCGATCCGGTCGCTGACGCGGGGGCTCGTGAACGAGCCGCCGGACGAGTTGGAGCGGCAGTTGCGGCTCCCGCGCAGTTTGCACACGTGAGGCAGGAGGCTTAGAAGGGAGCGAGGTAGGGGCGGAGGACGTTGCCGGCGACGATGAGGGCCTGCTGGCGGCCTTCGAGCGTCTTGCCGAAGGTGTCGTCTTCGACCTCGATGCAGAGGGGTCCGCGGTAGGTCGTTTCCATGAGCGTGCCGAGGAACCGGCCCCAGTCCATTTCCCCGTAGCCGGGGATGCGGGGTTGGTGCCATTCGAGGGGGTGGGCGAAGACCCCGACCTCGCGGAGGCGGTCGCGGCGGATTTTGACGTCTTTGGCGTGGCAGTGGAAGAGCTTGTCTTGGAACTCGCGCAGGGGGCTGGCGGGGTCCATGTGTTGGAGGACCAAATGGGAGGGGTCGTAGTTGAGACCGAAGTTGGGGCTGGGGAGGTCGTGGAACGCGCGGCGCCAGAGCACCGGGGTGGTAAGGAGGTTCTTGCCCCCGGGCCATTCGTCCGCCGTGAAGAGCATGGGGCAGTTTTCGATGCCGAGGCGGATGCCGTGGTCTTCGGCGAACTTGAGCAGGGGTCGCCAGGTCTTCAGGAAGCGCGGCCAGTTGGCGTCGACGCTGCGGGTCCAGTCGCGTCCGACGAAGGTATTGACGGTGGTGAGGCCGAGTTGTTGGGCGCCGCGGATGACCTTTTTGAGGTGGGCGACGGCGGCCTGGGCGACGGCGGGGTCGGGGTCGAGGGGATTGGGGTAATAGCCGAGGGCGCTGAGGGTGACGCCGTGGTGGGCGCAGCGGGCATGGACCTCGTCGGCGCGGGCGGGGGTGAGGGAGGTGACGTCGACATGGGTGACGCCGGCGAATTTGCGTTCGGCGCGGCCGACGGGCCAGCACATGGCTTCGACGCAGGCGAACTGGTGGCGGGCGGCGAAGGCGAGGACCTGGTCGAGGGAGAGGTCCGGGAGGATGGCGGAGACAAAGCCTAGTTTCATGGGGTCAGACGGCCATGGTGAGGAGGAACTCGATGTTGCTCCCGGTCTTCTTGAGTTTGCCCAGGAGAAGTTCCATCGCCTCGACGGGGGGCACACCCACGAGGGCTCGTCGGAGCATGGCGACGCGGGTGAATTCGTCCGGGTGGTAGAGGAGTTCCTCTTTGCGGGTGCCGGAGAGCTCGATATTGATGGAGGGGAAGATGCGGCGGTCGACGAGGTGCCGGTCGAGGTGAATCTCCATGTTGCCGGTGCCTTTGAACTCCTCGAAGATGACTTCGTCCATGCGGCTGCCGGTGTCGATGAGGGCGGTGGCCATGATGGTGAGGGAGCCGCCTTCCTCGATGTTGCGGGCGGCGCCGAAGAAGCGTTTGGGTTTATGGAGGGCGTTGGCGTCCACGCCGCCGGAGAGGATTTTGCCGGAGTGAGGCTGGACGGTGTTGTAGGCCCGGGCGAGGCGGGTGATGGAGTCGAGGAGGATGACGACGTCGCGTTTGTGTTCGACCATGCGGCGGGCCTTCTCGATGATCATTTCGGCGACCTGGACATGGCGCTCGGGGGGTTCGTCGAAGGTCGAGCTGATGACCTCGGCGCCGAGGCAGGAACGTTCCATGTCGGTGACCTCCTCGGGGCGCTCGTCGATCAGGAGGATGATGAGGTAAATCTCGGGGTTGTTCTTGAGGATGGCGTTGGCCATCTTCTGGAGGAGGACGGTCTTGCCGGTGCGCGGGGGGGCGACGATGAGGCCGCGGGTGCCTTTGCCGATGGGGCAGACGAGGTCGACCACGCGGGTATTGGCTTCGTCGGGAACGGTCTCGAGGATGATGCGTTTATTGGGGAAGAGGGGGGTGAGGTTGTCGAAGTGGGTCTTTTCCTTAGCGACATCGGGTTCGAGGTTGCCGACGGCCTCGACCTTGAGGAGGGCGAAGAACTTCTCCTTCTCTTTGGGGGGCCGGATCTGGCCGGCGACATGGTCGCCGGTCTGGAGGTCGAAGCGCCGGATTTGGGAGGGGGAGACGTAGATGTCCTCGGGGCAGGAGAGGTAGTTGAAACTCTGGGAGCGGAGGAACCCGTAGCCTTCGGGGAGGATTTCGAGGACGCCTTCGGCGAAGAGGATGCCGGCGCGTTCGGCGTTCTTTTGGAGGATCTGGAAAATGACCTCGTGCTTCCGCATGGTGCCGAAGTTCTCGATCCCCATCTCCTTCGCCATGGCGTTGAGGTCGGTCATCGACATGGCCTGGAGCCGGCTGATGTTGATGACGTTCTGGGGCGGTTGGGGCGGCCGGGCGGGGGCCGGTTGCGGGGGGCGGGCGACGGTCGGGTCCGCGCTGGGCGCCGGAGTGGGCGTGGCCGGGGCGGCCGGCGACGGCTTTTCTGGCGGGCGGGGCGGTTTGGTGGCCTCGGCTTCGGACGGGACCGGTGCGGGGGGTATGGGAGCGGGGGCTTCCGGGGCAGGGGGCACCTGGACGAGCGGTTCGGGGGTGGGGGCGGGCGGGGGGATTTCGTGGGTCGGCAGTTCCGGGGCTTCCGCACCGCGGGCGGCCTTCTTCTTCCGGGCGGGTCTGCCGGTGGCGGGCCCCTCGCCGGGTGCCGTGGGGCGGTCGTCCAGCGGCAGTTGCGGGTTGGCGGGTTCACCCGTTTCGTCGGTGCCTGGGCTGCGGGATTTAGCGGTTCGTTTCGGGGGGCGTGCCATAGGACAAAGAGGTGGGATGGATGTATTGCGATTGTGGGGTCGAAGCGTTCACGGGAACCGACCCTCCTCAGACTGTCGCGCAGGACTTGGAAAGCCGGGCGAATGGCAGTGCGGGCCAGGGGAGGTTCGGGGTGATGCACCCGATCCAAGGCGGCAAGGGATTGGACTTGCGGCAGATTCGGAGGGAGAGTCGCCGACGTCCCTGGAAGTGTCAAGCGCCGAGGGGTCTAGAATCCTTGCCGCCAGCGCCAATTCATGAGGGGTTTTTCAGCGAGGGGCGTTTGGCCAAGACAAAACGGACGGCCTTGGCGCGATGTTCTTCGGCCATGAGGGTTTGGAAGTCGGTGGTGGTGACGTGGTCACGCCTCGCTAGGCGGTGAGGGGGAAGCGGGCGGTGAGTTCGCGGACACGCCGGCGGACCTGGGCGGCCGCTTCGGGGTTGTGGAGGTCGAGGAGGACCTCGCTGATCATGTCGGCGATGGCGGCCATTTCGGGTTCTTTCATGCCGCGGGTGGTGACGGCGGGGGTGCCGAGGCGGATGCCGCTGGCCTGGAAGGGGGAGCGGGTTTCGAAGGGGATGGTGTTTTTGTTGACGGTGATCCCGGCGTGGTCGAGGGCGATCTGGCAGTCCTTGCCGGTGAGGCCGCGAGCGCCGACATCGACCAGCATGAGGTGGTTGTCGGTGCCGCCGCTGACGAGGCGGTAGCCGTTGCGGGTCATGCCGCCGGCGAGGGCCTGGGCGTTGTGGAGGATTTGTTGTTGGTAATCGCGGAAGGAGGGGTGGAGCGCTTCGCGGAAACAGACGGCTTTGGCGGCGATGACATGCATGAGGGGGCCGCCCTGGATGCCGGGGAAGGCTTGGGAATCGATGGCTTTGGCGTATTCCTCGCGGCAGAGGATGAGGCCGCCGCGGGGGCCGCGGAGGGTCTTGTGGGTGGTGGTGGTGACGAAATCGGCGTGGGGGACGGGACTGGGGTGGAGGCCGGCGGCGACCAGGCCGGCGATGTGGGCGATGTCGGCGAGGAGCAGCGCGCCGATGTCGCGGGCGATGGCGCTCATCCGCTCGAAGTCGATGATCCGGGGGTAGGCGCTGGCGCCGACGGTGATCATGCGCGGCCGATGTTGGTGGGCGAGGGCGGCGAGTTGGTCGTAGTCGATGCGCTCGTCGGACTGGCGCACGCCGTAGTGGACGATCTCGAAAAAGCGGCCCGAGAAATTGGCCTTATTGCCATGCGTGAGGTGGCCGCCGTGGCTGAGGTCCATGGTCAGGAGGCGGTCGCCCGGCTTGAGCATGGCGAAATAGACGGCCATGTTGGCGCCCGAGCCGGAGTGGGGCTGGACGTTGGCATGGGCGGCGCCGAAGAGTTGCTTGGCGCGGTCGATGGCAAGCTGCTCGGCGACGTCCACGAACTCACAGCCGCCGTACCAGCGTTTGCCGGGGTAACCTTCGGCGTATTTGTTGGTGAGGACGGAGCCCTGGGCCTCCATGACGGCCGGGCTGGTGAAGTTCTCGCTGGCGATGAGTTCGATGTTGTCCTGCTGGCGCTGGCGTTCGCTGCGGACGGCGGCGGCGACCTCCGGATCGACCACGTCCAACCGCACCTGGGAGCGAGTGGTGCGTCCCTCGAGCTTGTCGACGCGGCGCTCGTGGCGTCCGCCCTCGAACGGCGCCTTGAAGAAGACGTCGAGGATGCGGCGGGCCTGGTCCGGGGTGGTGAACTTGGCGCCGAGGCAGAGGACGTTGGCGTTGTTGTGGGTGCGGGCCAGTTCGGCCATCTCCTCGTTCAAAACGAGGGCGGCGCGAATGCCGGGGATCTTGTTGGCGGCGATGCTCATGCCGACGCCGGTCGAGCAGACGAGGACGCCGAAGGCGGCCTGGCCGTCGGCCACCTGACGGGCGACGGCTTGGGCGTAGTCCGGGTAGTCGGTGGATTCCGGGGAGCGGGGGCCGAGGTCGGCGACATCGAACTGGCGCTGTTGGAGTTCGGCGAGCAGGGTTTGCTTGAGGGCAAACCCGGCGTGGTCGGAGCCGATGGCGAGGGCGAGGGGAGGGGCGGCGGCCCCGGGGGTGTCGAGGAGGAAGTTCAGCATGGCGGCAATACCCTGGCGGATCTGGTCGCGGCAAGCCTGGTAGACCTCCAGGGGACCGCCGATCGGGTCGGTGATGTCTTTCTCGAAATAGTCGAGGTCTTCGTCGAAATCCCGCAACACGAAGGTCTTCTCGGCGGCTTGCGGGTAGAGCATGATGAGCGCCTCCACATGGCCGTGGGTCAGGCCGAAGATGTAATCGGCCTGGTGGATCAGATCGGCGGTGACGGCGCGGCTGCGCTGGTGGGAGATGTCGATGCCCAATTCGCGCATGGCGCGGACGGCATGCGGGCTGGGAGGCTGGCCATCGACGGCGCCGACGCCGGCGGAGAGGGCGCGGAACGGCAACCCGGCGGTGGCATGACGAAATAAGCCCTCAGCCATCGGACTGCGGCAAATATTCCCCGTGCACACGAACAGAATCGTCTTCATGCCAGCGACAACGCTCGGGAAAGGTGAGGGGACGTGGGGGAATCGTCAATAGCCAATGCCCCGCCTTCTACGGGGCAAGGGCCCGTTTCTGGAGGGCCCGTTGGAGGGCCTTCTGGGCGGGCTCGAAGGAGGGTTGGGTGCGGAGGATCGCCTGCAGTTCGGCCACGGCATCGTCGATGCGGTTCTGGGTGAGGTAGGCGTTGGCGAGGTTGCAGCGGGCCTCGGCGTAGTCGGGGTTGATTTCGGCCGCGCGCTGGAACTGGACGATGGCCTGAGGGACCTTGCCCTGGCGGGCGAGGAGGGTGCCGAGGTTGTTGTGGACCTCGGCGTACTCGGGGAAGACCTCGAGGGCCTTCTCGTAGGCCTGGATCGCCTCGTCGACGCGCCCTTTGCGGGCAAGCGCGACCCCGAGGTTGAACTGGATATCCTCGTCCTCGGGCTTGAGGAGGGCGGCCTGGCGATACCGGTCGAGGGCGTGGTCGAGTTGGCCCTGTTCGAGGAAGGAGGTGCCTTCGTTCACCAGTTGGGCCGCCTTCTCGGCCACCGCCAGTACGTGCGTGTCTTCGGAAGGAGCCGCCCCAGGCGCCGAGAGCGAACCCGTCGAGGGTTCCATCACGGCCGGGGGAGCGGCGGCGGGAGACGGCGGAGGGGTGGGGAGCAGGAACTGGCGGACGACAAAGAGGGCAGCGAGGAGGATGACCCCGATCACAAGGACCGAGAAGGCGAGGCGGGCGCCGCGGGGGTCGGGCGGTGTTCGGGCGGGTGGAGGGCGCGAGGCAGGACGCTGGGCGGACGGCTTCATGGCACAGGGAGGTCTGGACAGGGCTGACCTTGGCAAGGTCGGAGGCGGACGGCAAGACGACTTGGCCCAGGGGACCCGCCCGCCGGCCGGTGCTCAGAGGAGGCCGTGGAGGGTTTTGACCACGGCTTCGTGGTCGGGGAACTTTCGCGTCTCGAGTTTGGAGTAGATTTTGCGGCCGTTGACGGTGATTTCGAAGCAACCGCCGGAGGAGGGGACGAGGGTGAGCGAGGCGATCTGGTGCTTAAACTTGAGGATTTTCTCCGCCAAACTGACGGCATGGGGCTCGTAGTTTCAAGCCGCGCAGTATTCGATGACGATCTGGGGTTTCATGGCGTTCGCGCTGCCGGGAGCCTAGGACAGGATCGGGCGGCGTCAAGCCCGGAGCGACGCCATCTGCGAGCCTGTCACCTCCGCAACCCTGGCGCGACCGCGCCCGCCGCCGGGTTGAGGCGAAGCTCTTGGAGTGCGCCAGTGCTCTGGCGCTCTGGATTTCGCGCGACTGACTCGGCCGGTCCGCTCGGCGTGGCGCCGCGCCCGAGTCCAAAGCGGCGGAGCACCGCCGCACTCCACGACGCTGGCGCGACCGCGCCCGCCGCCGGGTTGAGGCGAAGCTCTTGGAGTGCGCGAGGGAGTGAACCTGTCACCCTGTGTCACCTGACCTGGGGGGAGGATTTCCCCCCTCGACTTTCCGGTTGGCTGTCCCTACATCAGCGCGGTGCATTTTGATGGGACTCACCTCCTGGCCGGCTTGGCGGTGCTGTTCATCGGCGTCTCGAAGGCCGGGTTTGGCGGGGGGTTGGGCATGCTCACCACCCCGCTGTGCGCCATGGCGTTCGGGGCCAAGGACGCGCTCGGGATCGTGTTGCCGCTTCTGTGCGTGGGCGACCTGGTTTCTCTGCGTTACTACTGGGGTCAATGGGATCGACGCAACCTCCGTTACCTGCTCCCTGGGGTGGTAGCCGGGGTATTGATGGGCGTGCAGTTGGTGGGTCGGCTTTCGCCGCAGCAACTGAACGCGGTGATCGGGACGCTCGCCGTGCTCTTCGTGACCTTCCAGGTCGTTAAGGAGAAGGTCTTCGCGGCGGAGGGCGCGTTCGCCCCGAGCCACTCCCTTGGCGTCCCCTGTGGGGTCCTGGCGGGGATCACATCAACCCTGGCCCACGGCGCGGCGCCGGTGGTGAGCGTGTTCCTCATTCCCCAGCGCCTGGCCAAGGACGTCTATGTGGGCACCACGATCCTGATCTTTACCTGGATCAACTGGATCAAACTCCCGTTCTTCGCCGAACGCGGGTTGTTGACGCAGGAGACCCTGGGTCAGAGCGCGCTGCTTCTGCCGTTGGTCCCCCTGGGGGTGTGGGTGGGGGTGTGGCTCAACCGGCGGACCTCTGAATCCCAGTTCGCGGGCGTCGTCTATGTGTGCACGTTCCTGACCGGCCTGGAACTGATTCTGCATCCGCAGTTGATGGCCTGGTTTCGTTAGCAGGATCGACAAGTCGGTCCGGTCAGGCCACAATCCTAGGCACAACAACACCAGCCAACGTATGCGTCTCAATCCTCCTCGCTCCCACTCCCCGGGTTACCTCTCCGTCCTGGCCCTCGTCGCCAGCTGGTCCTGGACCGTCCACGCCGCCGATTGGCCCCAATGGCGCGGTCCGGACCGGACGGACCTTTCTCGCGAAACCGGGCTGCTCAAGACGTGGCCCGAGGGCGGGCCGCAGCGGGTTTGGCTCTTCCGAAACGCGGGCCTGGGCTATTCGGGGCCGGCGATTGTGGCGGGACGGCTCTACACGATGGGGGCCCGGGCGGACCAGGAGGAGTTGATCGCGCTGGACGCCGCGACGGGCAAGGAGGTCTGGGCCGTGAAAATCGGCGAGTTGCTGAAGAACGGGTGGGGGGACGGACCCCGGGGAACGCCGACCGTGGACGGCGACCGGGTGTATGCCCTGAGCGGCCGGGGCGACCTGGTGTGTGCGAGCACGGCGGACGGCAAGGTGCGCTGGACGCGGACGATGCAGGAATTGGGGGGGGAAGTCCCGAGCTGGGGCTATGCGGAATCGGTGTTGGTGGACGGTCAGCGGGTGATCTGCACCCCGGGAGGGAGCAAGGGGGCGATCGTGGCGTTGGACAAGGAGACGGGCGAACCCGTGTGGCGGAGCACAGAGTTCATGGATCCGGCGCATTATTCGTCGGTCATCGCGGCCGAGCACGCCGGGGTGCGCCAGTATATCCAGCTCACCGAGAGGCACGTGGTGGGGATTGCGGCGGCGGACGGCAAGCTGCTGTGGAGCATGGATTTCCCGGGCCGCACGGCGGTGATTCCGACTCCGATTTACCACGATGGGCATGTGTACGTGACCGCGGGTTACAATGCGGGCTGCAAGTTGATCCGTCTCGACGAGGCGAACAAGGCCAGCGTGGTCTATGAGAACAAGGAGATGGTGAATCACCATGGGGGCGTGATCCTGCTGGACGGCAAGGTTTACGGGCATTCCGAACGGGGGGGATGGTTATGCCAGGATTTCAAGACGGGCGACCGCGCCTGGGCGGAGAATGCCGCACTGGGCAAGGGCGCCATCGCCTACGCCGACGGCATGTTTTATTGCCTGGCGGAGAAGGACGGCACGCTGGCGTTGATCGATGCCTCGCAGGACGGGTGGAAGGAGCGGGGGCGGTTCAAGCTGGATCCGCAGACCCAACAGCGGAGTCCGCGGGGTCGGGTTTGGACGCATCCGGTGATTGTGAACGGCCATTTGTATTTACGGGATCAGGAATTGGTTTCTTGTTATGACGTGCGGGCGAAGTGAGGGTGGGGGTGGGAGCGAGTTGACAAACCCGGTCCAGGAATATATAACTATCATTACTTAGTTACTGATGATTACTTCACAGACCGGGTCGAAGCTGTCTCGCAACGAGGGGCTGAAGGAGCGGCATCCGCTTCTCGAGGGCACCATCGCCCAGGCCCTGGCCGATCCGACGACCGATCATTTCTCGGAGGACGACTACGAGTTCCTGAAGTTCCACGGGGTTTACCAGCAGGACGACCGTGACAAGCGCAAGCAGGGCAAGCATTACCAGCTCATGGTGCGGACGCGGTTTCCCGGGGGGGCCTTGAACGCCGACCAGTATTTGGTTTGCGACGAGATTGCGGACCGGTTTGGGGAGGGGTCGATGCGGATCACCACGCGGCAGGATTTTCAGTTTCACGGGGTGCTGAAGGCGAACCTGCGGGCGACCATCCACCGGCTGAACGAGGCGTTGATGACGACGATCGCGGCCTGTGGCGACGTGGCTCGGAACGTGATGGCGCCGCCGATTCCGGCGACGAGTCCGTTGGTGGAGCGGGTGCAGGCGGATGCGCGGTTGCTCTCGGCGGCGTTGGCGCCGCGCACGCCAGCCTACCATCAGATCTGGGTTGAGGGGCAGGAGTTGAAGTTGGCGGAGGAGGTCGTTCGGAGCTACGAGGACCCGTTGTATGGCCGGCATTATTTGCCGCGCAAGTTCAAGACCGCCTTCGCGATTCCGCCGCGCAACGACACGGACGTTTACACCAACGACCTGGGCTTCGTGGCCATCGCCGACGGCGAGACCCTGGCGGGTTACAATCTCCTGGTGGGCGGGGGGTTGGGGCGGTCGCACGGCAATGTGCAGACGTTCCCGCGCCTAGCGGACGCATTAGGGTTTTTCGCGGCCCCGCAGTTGGAGGTGGTGGCCAAGGCGGTGCTGGGCATTCACCGGGACTTCGGCGATCGCAGCAATCGCAAGCATGCGCGTTTGAAGTATGTGTTGGAGGAGCGGGGGGCCGACTGGTGTCGCGGCGAGTTGGAGCGGCGATTGGGGTTTGCCTTCGAGCCGCCGCGGCCGATGCACTTCGACCGCCACGCAGATCTTCTCGGTTGGCATCGGCAGCTGGATGGCCGCTGGTTCCTGGGATTATTCGTGGAGAACGGACGGGTGCGGGATCGTGAAGGGTATCGGCTGAAGACCGCCTTGCGGGCGGTCGTAGCGGCGCATCGGCCTGACGTCCGCCTCACGGCGTCCCAGAATGTGCTGCTGATCAACCTGCCCGCGTCGGCCCAGCGGGCGCTATCGCAGACCCTGGCGGAGCACGGGGTGGGGGTGGAGCCGGCGTTTTCGCGAACGCGGCTGGCCTCGATGGCGTGTCCGGCGCTGCCGACCTGCGGATTGGCCTTGGCGGAATCCGAGCGGGTGCTCCCGCAGATCCTGACGCGGCTGGAGGGGTTGTTGGAGGACTTGCGGCTGGGTGGCGAGGAGATTGTGGTGCGGATGACGGGTTGTCCGAACGGGTGCGCGCGGCCGTCGACCGCGGAGTTGGCGCTGGTGGGGAAGGCGCCGGATCGCTACCAGCTCTACGTCGGGGGGAACGAGGCCTGCACGCGGTTGAATCGGCTGTGGAAGGACACGGTGCGGACCGAGGAATTGATGGCCACGCTGCGGCCGCTTCTGGAGCGGTTCGGGTCGGAGCGGGAGGGGAGGGAGCGGTTCGGCGATTTTTGCGCGCGGGTGGTGTGGCCGGAGATGGGTGGAGCGGCGACGTCATGATCGACGCCACGGACATAGCGCGCTGGTCCCGGGAGTTGGAGGGGCGGGCGACGGCGGATGTGTTGGCCTGGGCGTGGGGTCAGTTCGGGGCGCGGGCGGCGATCGGGACGAGTTTTCAGGGGGCGGGTTTGGTGATGATGCACTTGGCGGCGGAGGCGGGCCTGCGCTTTCCTGTTTTTACGATCGACACGGGGTTGCTGTTTCCGGAGACGGTGGCGTTGAAGGAGAGGTTGGAGGGGTTCCTGGGCATCCGGATCGAGACGTTGGTTCCCGAGTTGGACGTGGAGGCGCAGGCGCGCCAGCAGGGGGCGGCCTTGTGGGAGCGGGATCCTGATTTGTGCTGCACCCTGCGCAAGGTCCTGCCCTTGCGGGATCGTCTACGCGACCTCGATGGCTGGATCACGGGGTTGCGTCGCGAGCAGTCGGAGACGCGGGCGGGGATCGGGCTGTTGGAGTTGCAGGTGGATGACGAGGTGGGCGGGCGTCCGCTGGTGAAGCTCAATCCCATGGTGAGGTGGAGTCGCGAGGAGGTGTGGGACTACATCCGCCGCCACGGGGTGCCCTACAATCCGCTACACGACCGCGGCTATCGCAGCATTGGTTGCTGGCCCTGCACGGCGAGGGCGGCGGACGGGGGAGGGGAGCGGGCGGGCCGCTGGACGGGTTTTGCGAAGACCGAGTGCGGGATTCACACGTTTATGCAGCGCCGGGCGTGAGGCGGGCGTGAGGGGGGCAGGGTTGGAGACTGACTATGGATTCACTTTCCCGACTGGAGAACCAGAGCATCTACATCATGCGCGAGGCGTTCAACAAGTTCGAGAACCTGGCCATGCTGTGGAGCATTGGCAAGGATTCGACCGTGTTGTTATGGCTGGCGCGGAAGGCGTTTTTCGGGCATGTGCCGTTCCCGCTGGTGCATGTCGACACCACCTACAAGATACCCAGCATGATCGAGTATCGGGATCGGCTCTGCCAGCAGTGGGGGTTACAGTTGGTGGTGGGGAAGAACGAGGAGGTTTTGGCGCGAGGCGAGACCTTCCCGAATGGCCGGGCCTCGCGGGTCGCGTGCTGCGGGTCGCTGAAGAAGGACGCCCTGCGCCAGGTGCTCGATCGACACCGCTACACCGGGGTCATTGTCGGGGTGCGGCGCGACGAGGAGCCCACGCGGGCCAAGGAACGTTACTTCAGCCCGCGGGACAAGAACATGGAGTGGAACGTCGAGGACCAGCCGCCGGAGTTGTGGGATCAGTTCAAGACGGATTTCGAGCCGGGGGCGCACATTCGCATCCATCCCCTGCTGCACTGGACCGAGCTCAACATCTGGGAGTACATCGAGCGCGAGAACATGCCCATCATCCCCCTCTACTTCGCCAACGAGAAGGGCGAGCGCTACCGGTCCATCGGCTGCTGGCCTTGCACCGCGCCCATTCGCTCCCAGGCCCGCACCGTCCGCGAGATCATCGAGGAGCTGCGAGCCACGCGCACGCCCGAGCGGGCCGGGCGCGCCCAGGACAAGGAGAGCGAAGACGCCTTCGAGAAGCTCCGGCGCGACGGCTACATGTGAGCGTCTTGACCGTCTCCGGCCCCGAGGACTTCGTCAACCCCCCGCGAACGCCCCCCCGTTCCCCCTCCCACCTCCTGTTGTGTCATGAACCCGTCCGAGTCCCCCACTGAGCAGCTCAAGATCGTGATTGTGGGCCATGTCGATCATGGCAAGTCCACCTTTGTCGGCCGGCTCTTCCACGAGACCGGCTCCTTGCCCGACGGCAAGCTCGAGCAACTGCGCCAGGTTGCCGAACGTCGCGGCGTGCCGTTCGAGTGGGCCAACCTCATGGACGCCCTCCAGTCGGAGCGCGACCAGAACATCACCATCGACACCGCCCAGATCTGGTTCCACACCCGCAAGCGGCAGTATGTCATTATCGATGCGCCCGGGCACAAGGAGTTCCTCAAGAACATGGTGACCGGCGCGGCCAACGCCGAGGCGGCGCTGCTGCTCATCGATGCCCAGGAAGGGGTTCAGGAGAACTCGCGGCGGCATGGCTACCTGCTCAACCTCCTCGGCATCCGCCAGATCGCGGTCCTGGTCAACAAGATGGATCTGGTCGGCTACTCCGAAGAACGCTTTCGCCAGCTCGAATCCGAATACCGCGCCTACCTCCGGCAGATCGGGGTGGAACCTAAACTGTTCGTTCCCATCGCCGCGCGCGAGGGAGACAACATTGCCGCCCTGAGCGCCCATCTCCCCTGGTGGCACGGCCCGACGGTGGTCCAAGTCCTCGACGAGTTCCAGGTTGCCGACCGTCCTGTCCACCAGCCGTTACGGTTTCCGATTCAGGATGTTTACCGATTCGACGAACGCCGCATCCTGGCTGGGCGGATCGAATCCGGGCGGCTGCGGGTGGGCGATCGGCTGGTGTTTTCGCCGGGGGGCAAGAGCAGCGTGGTCAAGACGGTCGAGCGTTGGAATGCGCCCTCGCGCGACGAGGCGGAGGCCGGCGAGAGCATTGGCATCACGCTGACCGAGCAGATTTTCGTCGAGCGCGGCGCCGTGGCCGGGGTCGAGGCGCAGCCTCCCTACGAGACCAATCGGTTGGCCGTGCGGCTCTTCTGGCTGGGCCGCCAGCCGTTCACCAAGGGACGCCGTTACAAGCTCAAGCTGGCCACCCAGGAGGCCGAGTGTGAGATCGAGTCGATCCAGAAGGTCATTGACGCCTCCTCGCTGGCGGCCGTCTCCCGGCAGCACAACGAGATTTTCGTGGGACGTCACGAGGTCGCGGAACTCACCTTGCGCACGCGTCGGCCGGTGGCCTTTGACGCCCATGCGGACCTGGTGGCGACGGGGCGGTTTGTGATTGTGGACGGTTACGATGTGGCGGGAGGCGGCATTGTGGCGGCGGGGGACTATCCGCGGGGGACGGCGGGAGGGGGTCCGAAGGCGGAGAATCTGTTTTGGAGCCAGGGCAAGGTGACGCACGCGCACCGGGCGCGCCGCCATGGTCATCCGGGGTGTGTGGTGTGGTTGACGGGGCTGTCTGGTGCGGGCAAGAGCACCCTGGCGACCGAACTCGAGCGCGAGTTGTTCAACCTGGGCCGCCACGCCTATGTCCTTGATGGCGACAACATCCGTCACGGGTTGTGCTCCGACCTCGGGTTCAGCGCGCAGGATCGTCGCGAGAACATCCGGCGGGTGGGCGAGGTGGCCAAGCTGTTCGCCGATTCCGGTTTGATCTGTATCACGGCCTTCATCTCGCCCTACCGGGCCGATCGGGACCTGGTTCGCCAGATGATGACGGCCGGCCGGTTCGTGGAGGTTTACGTGAACGCGTCGCTCGAGACCTGTGAGGCGCGAGACACGAAGGGTCTCTACGCCAAGGCCAGGGCCAACCAGATCAAGGAGTTCACCGGCATCAGCGCCCCCTATGAACCGCCCCTCCAGCCCGAACTGGAAATCCGCACCGACCAGTTGACCCTGGCCGAATGCGTGGCTCGCGTCCTCGAACACTTGCACGTCGAAGACCGCGAGACCGCCATCAGCATCTGATTTTGCTCGTCAGCCCGCATCGCCCTCGCCATCTTGCGAGGCGCCGAATCCATGGCCTTCGCCGACCTTGCCAGCTTGGGCGCCGGGGTCGAGTTGCTCCAACGGAGCCTCGCCCGCGGTCGCCTCGGTCACGCCTATTTGATCAGTGGTGACCAACTCGACGCCCCCGAACGCCTGGCGCGCACTCTCGCCAAAACACTGAATTGCCAAGCGCCCCCGCGCCGGGGGGAGGGCGGGGTGGCGGCGGATTGCTGCGACCGCTGCCTCAGTTGCCGGAAGGTGGACGACGACAACCACCCCGATGTCCGCTGGGTGCGGCCGGAATCCAAGACCCGCGTCATCACCGTGGACCAGATGCGCAGCGTGATGCAATCGGTGATGATGAAGCCCAGCGAGCAGGGCTGGAAGGTGGCCATCCTGATGGCGGCCGACCGGCTGAATCAGCAAGCCGCCAACTCCTTTCTCAAGACCCTGGAAGAACCGCCGCCCCGGTCCACCTTGATCCTCCTCTCGCGGGAACCGCAGAAGCTGCTCGAGACGATCCTCTCCCGCTGCCTGCGCCTGCACGTCGCCGAGGCGGGCGAGGGCGGGACCGTGAAAGCGCATGGCGATTGGCTGATCTCCTTTGCGGCCTTGGTCACCCAGACTAAGGCCGGCACCCTCGAACGATATCGGCTCCTCGGCCAGCTCCTAGCCCGGCTCGGGGAGATGAAGGCTCAGATCGAAAAAGTCCTCACCAAGAAGTCCCCCCTCGAGACTCACGACGAGATCGAGCCGGCCTTGAAGGACCGCTGGGAGGAGGAGTTGGCCGCGGCCATCGAGGCCGAATACCGCCGTCAACGCGCCGAACTCCTCGAGGCACTTCAGGGCTGGCTGCGGGATGTCTGGCTCACCAGCCGTCGGCTGCCCGTGCCTTCCCCTTTCCAACCGACGCTCGCGGGGGCGACCGAAACAGTCGGATCGCGGATCACCCCGAGGTCGGCGCAACTGAACCTGGAGGTCATGGAAGAAACCCAACGGTTGCTCGGATCGAACATCCAGGAGGCGCTCGCTTTGGAGGTTGGCCTGCTGAAGCTGCAGCTTTGATGATGGCAGATGGCGGATGGCGGATTGGGGTCGGGACGAGGTCCGGCGAGGCATCCGGGCCAGCGAACGGCGGCACGACGGCGCTCACGTCCCAGATCGCAGACCTCGAACCTCGATCAAGATGAAGAAGGCGGATTCCCACGAGCAGGTGGGTGTGAACTCGGAAGCGGGTGGTTCCGAGGCCGATCCGCGTGATCGGCTAAGGCTCCTCTGGTCGGGTCTGCTCGGGGTGTTCTTCGCCGCCTGCATCGTTAAATATGCCAACCCTGTCATCCTCGACGACCCCGCCGCCCCCAGCCCCATCCTCATTCCCATGACCCCGGCCGAGGCACCGACCAACACCCGCTACCTGGGTTTGGGCGCGATCGCCTTGCTGGGGTTTACACTCAGCCGCCGCCCGCGCGGCGTTCCCCGGTGGGTGATGCTCCTCCCGCTGGTTTGGCTCGGGTGGCAATTCGTGGCGGCGGTTCAGACTGTGGACACGGGCCTGACGACGGCGACCCTGAAGCACTTTATCGGTTGCGTCGCCTGCTTTTTCCTGGGGCTGCTGGTACTGGGCGGCACCCCCAATGCTTGGCCATTCTGGGCGGGGCTACTCCTGGGATTCAGTTACTCGCTGGTGGTGGGTTGGGATCAGCACTTCCGCGGGCTGGAGGCCATGCGCCAGTACTTTTACCTCTACAGTCTGCCCAAAATCCCGGACCCACCCCCGGAACTGCTGAAACGCATCGAGAGCCGGCGCATTTTCGGCACGTTCGTCTACGCGAATGCCCTGGCGGGTTCGATCCTGCTCTTGCTCCCAGGCTTGGCCGGCTTCCTTTGGCATGCGGGGGTTGGGTCTCGGCGACGGGCGGGGCGCGTTGCCGCGTTCGTGCTAAGCGTGGCCTCGGCCGCCTGCCTGTTTTGGACCGGGTCGAAGGCTGGCTGGCTGGTTGCGACGATCATCCTTGTGGTATGGGTTCTCCAGATCCCCTGGTCTGGGCGGCTCAAGTTGGGCTTGGGCGTGGCGATCCTCGTCCTGGGGGGCTTGGCCTTTACGTTACGGTTTGCGAGTTACTTTGAACGGGGGGCGACGAGTGTGAGCGCGCGATTCCAGTATTGGGAGGCGGCGGTGGACGGGTTCCGCAGTCGGCCGCTTTGGGGGACCGGTCCGGGGACGTTCGGGGTCATCTATCGACGGGTCAAGCCGCCGGAAGCGGAGATGGCGCAGTTGACGCACAACGACTATTTGGAACAGGCGAGCGATTCGGGCTTGGTCGGCTTTGGGAGTTACGCGGCGTTTTGGTTAGGGTCGTTGGTATTGTTGGGTCGGTGGAGTTGGCAGAAGGGGTGGGGGTTCGCGGTCTGGCTTGGCCTGTTGGGCTGGGGGCTGCATGGGGTGGTCGAGTTTGGGCTCTATATCCCGGCCAGCGCATGGCCGGCGTTCACGTTGCTGGGGTGGCTTTGGGCGAGGGTGGGAAACGAATCGACAACCTCGGCCAGCGGGCCTAGCCTCCGGGCTCGGCATGAGAATTCTCTTCCTCAACGGGCCTAACCTGAACCTGCTCGGGACCCGCGAGCCTGGGGTGTATGGCGCCATGACGTTGGCGGAGATCGAGGCCAAGGTTCGGGCGGTCTGCGGGGAATTAGGGGCCACGATGGACTTCCGGCAATCGAACCTGGAAGGGGAGTTGGTGACTTGGATCCAGGAGGCGCGGGGACGATTCGATGCGATCGTGCTGAATGCGGCGGCCTACACGCACACGAGCGTGGCATTGCGGGACGCCATTGCGGGAATTGGGCTTCCGACGATTGAAATTCACCTCTCTAACGTTCACGCAAGGGAGGAATTCAGGCATGTGTCGATGATCGCTCCGGTGTGCCGGGGGGTGATTGCGGGTTTCGGCCCGGACTCCTACACCCTTGGTGCCCAAGCCGCCGTTAACGTTCTCTCGAGCCTGAACCACGCCAATTAATGGCGATTATTCAGTGCATTCCGGGATTTTGCGACGTTTCCGCCTCCTGAATCTCATCTTGACGTGTCGCCCCCGGATTCCTAGTCTGCCCCCCGAAATTCGTCATGCGCGCAGGCAGGGTCGTTGAGCCGACCGCTGCTTTTCTTGCCTAATGAACATGAATCCATCCGGTCTCGACCGGCGGCCGTTCAAACCCGGAGCTCGCTGTGGACCTTAAAGACATCAAAGCGATCATCGATTTGATGAAGAAGAACTCGATCTCGGAGTTCGAGATGGAACGGCAGGATTTCAAGATCCGCCTCAAACGCGGGCTGAACGGAGGGGGGATGGGCCCAGGCTACGATGAGTCGCCCGTGGTGGCCTACGCGCCGGCTCCCTCCGCTCAGATCCTGCCTCCACCCGCTTCGGCCCAACCCTTGAGCGGACCCGCCGCCGGGGAAACGGAGATTAAATCACCCATGGTCGGCACCCTCTACCGTGCCCCCTCACCCGAATCAGCTCCCTATGTCGAGGTCGGCTCCCAGGTCGATCCTGACACCGTGGTGTGCATCATCGAGGCGATGAAGGTGATGAACGAGATCAAGGCCGAGGTCCGGGGAGTCATCACCCAGATCCTCGGGGAAAACTCCAAGCCGGTCGAATTCGGCCAACCGCTCTTCAGGATACGGCCCGTCTGACCCTCGCCGCGCCCATTCCCTGGGTCGGCCCTGATCGCCCTCCACGTCATGTTCGAAAAGATCCTCGTCGCCAATCGAGGTGAGATCGCGGTGCGCGTGATCCGCGCCTGCAAGGAACTCAACATCCGAACGGTCGCCGTTTACTCGGAGGTCGACGCCAGTTCAATGCACGTGCAGATGGCTGACGAGGCCATCTGCATCGGTAAAGCCCCCAGCGCCGACAGCTACCTGCGCATCGACCGGATCATCAGTGCCGCTGAGATCGCCGATGTCGATGCCATCCACCCCGGCTACGGTTTCCTCAGCGAGAACGCCCACTTCGCAGACGTGTGCGAGAGCTGCAACATCCGTTTCATCGGGCCCAGTTCGCGCGCGATGAACGCCTTGCATGACAAGGCGGTCAGCCGCGACCTTGCCAAGAAGGCGGGCGTGCCCACGCCGCCGGGCTCGGACGGGGTCGTGGAGAACGACCAGCAGGCGAGGGAAATCGCCAAACGCATCGGTTATCCCGTCCTCGTTAAGGCAGTGGCCGGGGGCGGGGGGCGGGGCATGCGGGTTGCCCACAACGATATCTCGCTCGTCAAAGGGTTCCAGACCGCCCGAGCGGAGGCGGAGAAGGCGTTCGGCAATGGGAACGTGTATGTGGAGAAGTTCATCGAGAACCCCCACCATATCGAATTCCAAATCCTTGGCGATCAACGTGGTAACCTGATTCACCTCGGCGAACGCGATTGCTCCATCCAACGGCGCAACCAGAAGATCCTGGAGGAAACGCCCTCGCCGCTCATTGAGACCCGCTTCAAAGACCTGCGCAAGAAGATGGGCAAGGCCGCGCTGCGCATCGCCGAACTCGCTCACTACACCAACGCCGGGACGGTCGAGTTCATCGTGGACGAGGCCGGCAACTTCTACTTCCTCGAGGTGAACAAGCGTGTCCAGGTGGAACACCCTATCACGGAAGAGGTTACCGGCGTCGACATCGTCAAGCAACAGATCCTCATCGCGATGGGTGAGCCACTCCGACTCTCCGAAAAGGAGGTCGTGTTCAAAGGCCATGCCATCGAGTGCCGCATCAATGCGGAGGATCCCTTCGACGACTTCCGCCCCTCCCCCGGACGCATTGAGATGTACTATCCGCCCGGGGGGCGGGGCGTCCGCCTCGACAGCCACGTCTACGCCGGCTACTCCATCCCCCCCAACTACGACTCGATGATCGGGAAGGTCATCACTTACGGCCGCGATCGGCGCGAGGCCATGGACAAAATGAGCCGGGCCCTGGGAGAGTTCATGATCACCGGGATCAAGACGACCATCCCGTTCGAGCAGGCGATCCTCCTCGATCCCAACTTCCGGCGCGGGGTGTATTCGACGGGTTTCGTCGAGCAACTTCTGGTCGGGGCCCGCCGCGACCTCTTCGAAGACCGCGCCTGAACCTCGCGAAGGCCCAACTTTACACGTTCGTTGACACGGCCTATCTCCACGGCCGGGCCCCGACTGAGATCGCCCGCCAACTCTGCGACGGGGGCTCGGACGTCATCCAACTCCGCGCCAAGGGTGCTTCCCCCGAGCAAATCCTCGGCTTGGCTGCACTGATCATGCCGATCACCCAAGCGGCGCGGGTGCCTTTGGTCGTTAACGATCATCCCCAGATCGCCGCCCAACTCGGGGCCGAATGCTGTCACCTTGGCCAAGAGGACTTCTTCGATGCTGGCTTCACCCAGGTGAGCCAACTCCGCGTTCCGGGGGTTGCCATTGGCCTGAGTTCTCATGCGCCAGCCCAGGCCGAACGAGCCGTGGCTGCCGGTGCAGACTACATCGCCATCGGGCCTGTCTTCCCCACCGCAACCAAACCCCAAGCGCGCCCCGTCACCCTCGAGTACGTCCGGTGGGCCGCCCAACATGTGCGCGTTCCTTGGTTTGCGATTGGTGGCATCGATCTCGGGAACGTGGACTTGGTGTTGGCGGCTGGCGCCCGGCGCGTCTGTGTGGTTTCCGCAATCCTTAACGCGCCCGACATTGCCAAGGCTTGTCAGCAATTCCGCGACCGCCTAAGGTCGGCTGCCTAGAGCGATTATCATGAGCGTCCTCATTGTCGGATCCACTGCCCTTGACTCGATCAAGACCCCCAAGGCTTCGAACCCCAGGCTGCTGGGCGGGTCCGCCAGCCACGCCGCCGTGGCAGCCAGTTTCTTTGCCCCGGTGCGGATGATTGGGGTCGTTGGGGAGGACTTCCCCCGGCGTTATCTGCAGCTCTATCGCCGCCACGGCATCAACCTCGACGGGTTGCAGATCGAGCCCGGCAAGACGTTTCATTGGTCCGGGGAGTATGAGGTGAACATGAACAACCGGCGCACCCTGGCGACCGAGTTGGGGGTGTTCGAGCATTTCAGCCCCGAGCTCCCGGAGAGCCATCGGACGAGTCCCTTCGTCCTCCTCGCGAACATCGCCCCCGCCCTTCAGCATCATGTCCTCGACCAGGTGCGGCGACCGCGTTTCGTGGTGGCTGACACGATGGATTTGTGGCTGAACATCGCGATGAAGGACCTCCTCCGGTTACTGCCGCGGGTGCATGCCTTCGTGCTCAACGACAGCGAAGCCCGCCAACTGACCAAGGAGGACAACATCGTTAACGCCCTCCCGAAGATCCATCGCCTCGGCCCCCAATACGTGATCGTCAAGAAAGGCGAGCACGGCTCGATCCTCTCCTCGCGCCGCGGCCTTTTCCTCGCCCCGGCCTTCCCGCTGCGCAAGGTCGTGGACCCGACGGGCGCCGGCGATTCGTTCGTCGGCGCGGTGATTGGCCACTTGGCCGGGGTGGACGAGGTCAGCGAGAAGGAACTGCGGCGCGGGATGCTCTACGGGGCGGTGGTGGCCTCATTCTGCTGCGAAGGGTTCGGGCTGACCCGCACGACCCGGCTGACCCCGGCCATCATCGAACATCGTTTCCGTCAACTGCTCGATTACGCCTCTCTCGCATGAAGTCTTGTGCCTTTTGGCCGCTGCTGGCCCCCTTCGCCGCGTTGTGGTTCCAGTCGCAAGCCTTCGCCGCCTCCCCCTCGACCATGACCCTCGAACAGAAAACCTGGGGCCAGACCCCTGACGGCGTCCCCGTCCACCTTTTCACCCTGGCTGGACCGCGCGGGTTGGTGGCCAAGGTCACTACCTACGGCGCCATCCTCACCGAACTCCACATCCCCGATCGCGACGGCAAGCCCGGCAACGTCGTGCTGGGTTTCGACAACCTCGCCCAGTACCTCAAAGGGCACCCGGGCTTCGGCGCCACCATTGGCCGCTATGCCAACCGGATCGGCGGCGCCCGCTTCACCCTCGACGGCGTCGAATACGCCCTCGCCGCCAACAACGGCCGCCACCACATCCATGGTGGCCCCAAGGGATTCGACAAGAAAGTCTGGCGGGCCCAACCCCTGCCCGCCACCGACCAGTCGGTCGGCGTCGCGATGTCCTACCTGAGCCCCGATGGCGATGAGGGGTATCCCGGTAACCTCGAGGTGACGGTCACCTATACGCTGACCGCTGACGGCGCGCTGCGCATCGATTACCGGGCCACCACCGACAAGGCCACCGTGGTCAACCTCACCAACCACAGCTACTTCAACCTGGCCGGCTCCGGCGATGTCCTGGCCACCGAGCTCCAGATCATGGCGGACCGCTACACGCCGGCCGACCAGGACCTGATCCCCACGGGCGAGATCGCCCCGGTCCAGGGAACCCCGCTGGACTTCACCGCCCCGCACCCGATCGGCGCGCGCATCGACCAGCTCCGGCCCCGCCCAAACGGCTACGACCACAATTACGTCCTCAATCCGTCACCCGATGGGACCCCCGTCCTGGCCGCGCGCGCCTATGACCCGAGGAGCGGGCGGGTGATGGAGGCGCTGACCACGGAGCCGGGGGTGCAGCTCTACACGGCGAATTGGCTCGACGGGAAGCTCACCGGAGTGGGGGGGGTAAGTTACGGACGCCACGCCGGGTTCTGCCTCGAGACGCAGCATTATCCCGATTCGACGAACAAGCCCCACTTCCCCTCGGTCGTGCTTCGGCCCGGCCAGACCTTCAAATCCACCACCATCTACCGGTTTAGCGCACGGTCAGGGTCTGGGCAAAAATAACTTCGGGTCTCGGCGGGAACGCGGCCTGGCCGGATTTCATTTGCTTGCGAGGGGAGGAGGGTGTGCGGATCCAGGCCCGCCGGTGGGGATCAATCCTGAGAACATGAACCATGGGGTCAAGTCACGACAATGGAGATCTTGAGAGGGGCTTCACCCATGAGGGCGCTGCAACCTTTTCTTTACCAGCCAGTTGCCCAAGAAGATCTTCGGCAGCCGCACCTACCCGGTGCAATACCTTTACGACACCCAAGGCCGCATGACCAACCTGGTCACCTGGACCAAGAAAAGTGACAGGTTCAGAGTATCAGGAGAACGATAGGGTGACAGGTTCGTGGTGGGACTTCGCTTGGATCGCGACGGGTGGATGGAGATGGAGGAGGCCAGCAGGGCGCAAGAACGGGCCGATGGGGTCGGGACAACCCTTTGCGGGCCCGGGCGGCAAAACCGTCCCGCAGACGCATCCCGCAGGCGACGGCCTCGCTGTGGTAGATGGAGCGGCGGTTCGCTGGTCAGGTGGGGCAGCGCAACGCGGGGCTTTCCGACCACGTTCCGCCGCAGGTTCCGCAGGGTGCAGAGGGGGGCCAAAGCCGCTAACCCCGCAGGGGACGCGCCCCCGTCGTCCGCTTGGCCCCAAACCGCTCCCGGAACTTCGTGAACACCTCGTGCTACTTTCCCGGATCGCCCCGCCCGGCCCGCCGTGGCCAGCCTAAGTTCCTTTCGCCTTGAGCGAAAAGCCCAATAAAACCGAGATTATCTCG
>CAZVRY010000086.1:0-24124 GCA_964629545.1 uncultured Verrucomicrobiota bacterium
CCGATGGTCGTGTAGGTCTTGTGGCCGGTGACGAAACAGTCGCGCAGCGTGACGTTGGCGCAACTGCTCACCGCCAGAAACCCGCCGTAGGGATGGCCGGTGTCCGTCTCGCCCACGACGTGATGGGTCAGTCCCACGACGGTGGTGCCTGAGCGGTTGATGGCGATGTTCCGCGCCCAGTAGTTGTAACCTTTGGCTTGCTTCATCCGGTTGGCGGTGGTGGTGAAGATCCCGCCCTGGAGCACCAGCGGCCGCTCGTCGATCGGGCGGGCTTCGACCCGCGTGATCGTGTCGTAGTCCCAGTCGATGGCGCCCTCGATGGTGCCGTCCCGGCGCAGGATGAAGCAATCGCGCTGGGTCGAACCGTTGTTCTGGTTGAGGCCGCGGCGGATGTAGCGCCGCTGGTGCTCGTTTTCCACCCGCACCCAGCAGTCGCGGGGCGGCGGCGCGTCGAGACGCTGCTGGTCACGGGTCAGCCGCGGAATCGAGAGCTGCACGGGCTCGAGCAGCGAACGGACGGCAAAGAGCGACGCGCGATGGTTTTCGACCTCGGTGTCGTCAATGATGAACCGCGCTGTGCCCCAGTCGGTGTCGGTGGCGATGATGGCGGTGAGCGCCCGGCGACCGAGGTGGTAGGTGGCGCCGGGCTTGGCCTGGACTGACAGACCCTGGGCATTGGCGAACGCGTGCGCCTCGACGATGGCCGGCAGGTCGTCCGCCACACCGTCTCCGACCGCCCCGAACGCCTCATAATGAACCGGACCATTGGGGGGAACTGTGCGCTTCGCCTCCGCAGCGAGGACCGGAGTCGGACCCGCAGCACACCTGAGGAGAATTGGCAGCAGAAAGGTTGAAAGCGCAAGGCCCCGCTTCAGGCGTTTCGGCGAAGCAGCATTCCGGTCACGGCGGTTTGTAAGTGTCATATGGTTGCCGCGCCGGATGATGCCCTCTCTGACCGGGCGTGTCATGCAATCAGAAGCGTTGCATCCAACGTTTGGTGGGCGATGGCCTGGTCACGCTGGTGCGTCCGGTGAGGAGTTTTTCCGTCGCACGCCACAGGTGCCGTAGTTCATGGCTTCTTGAAGGGGGCTTTTTTGCTTGTTGGACGAGGCGGCATTTCCAAGAGTTTAAGGCATGACACCGCTGTCCTTTGGGTTTGCCTTGGCGAGCGCTCCAGCTCTGGGTCATGCACGCCGTTTTCTTGCTCTTTGCTCAGCCGTCGCCCTGCTCGGCGCCCACTTCCACGCCGCGGCGATGGACCTGGGCGCCAATTTCTGGAACCTCGGTTGGCATCGGCCGAACGATTGCTTCCAGGATTTTAAGAAGGTCAGCGGCGACAACCCGTGGAACCCGCAGTTTCTAAAGGAGATCTCCATCTACCGCTCTCTCCGCTTCATGGATTGGGATCACACCAACGGCTCCGAGCGTGAGCGCTGGTCCCAGCGCCCGCAACGGAGCAACCCCGAGCAGAACCCGGTAGCCTACGAGTGGATGATCGACTTATGTAACCGTAATCCCGCGGACCTGTGGGTCACCGTGCCCCACCGCACGATTGCCCGTGCGCCGACCAACGAGCCGAGCGATTACGCCCTGCGCCTGTGCCTCCTGGTGAAAACCGGCATCGACATGCGCGAGGCGGACCTCAAGCCCCTCCTGTCCACCCTCAGCACCCTCAGCCCCGAGGATCTCCTCCACGCCGGCGGGGTAAAAACCTGCGCTCCGCTCGATCCCAGCCTGAAGCTCTACGTGGAATACTCGAACGAGACCTGGAACGGCGGCTTCAAGCAGGCCCATTACTGCTGTGACGAGGGAGAAGCCCTGGGCCTGGACACGAATCGATGGACCGCCGGGTTCCGCTACCACGCATGGGCGGCCATCCGCCTGTTCCGGGCGGCGGACCTTGTGTTTGGGCCCGACTCGCCCCGCGTCGTCAAAGTGCTGGCCACGCACTCGGCCAATTCCTGGGTCTCGGGGCAGCACCTGGGCATCCTGCGCAACGCCCGGCACAATCCCTGGGGCGTGAAGGCTTCCGCCATCGCCACCGCCCCTTACTTTGGCCACCAGGTCCAGGGCGATGCCACCAACGCCGTGGCCCTGCTGCGCGCGGCCATTCAGAAATCCGCCCAGGATTCGGCCCGGCACCAGAAGATCGCCCATGAAGCCGGGCTCAAGCTCATTGCTTACGAGGGCGGCCAGCACGTCGTCAAAATGGCCCGGGAGATCAACCGCAGCCTGGCCATGCACGATCTCACCCAGGAGTACCTGCGCGAGATGAGCCGGTATTTCGAGCACTTCTGCTATTATGCCCACGTTGGCCAGGCCGGCAAAGGCGGAGCCTGGGGCGCTATCGAATACACCGGACAACCCCTCTCCGAGGCGCACAAATACCGTGCCCTGGTGGATTGGGCCAAAGGCTCGACGAAATAGCCGAGAAACGGTCCTGCCTATGGCTCGAGCGCAACCGCCACCCGCTAGCACCGGCGATGAACGGCCTTTCATTGCAGAGTTCATCTGTGAGCAGACATGCAACGGCTCCCCTCTCCCTGTCTCCCTCTCCCCAACCCCGCTGGATGACTTCGCGTTCAGGGGTTGGGGAGAGGGAAGGGGTGAGGGGTGTCTGCTTATTTCCGCACTCACCAATAGCAACGCGGGCAGCGGCCGGTTTCCCCTTGGCGTCGGCTTCTGGAAATCGAGCCGGTAAGGGTCAAAGGGAAGCTTGAGTGGCACTACCCCTTGGATTCCAGTGGGCGCTCCAGAAATGAAAGCCATCACGATGACTGCCCTGTGTAAACTCACACTCCGCTGCCTGGCAATGCTGGGCCTGGCGCTGCCCGCAGTCGCCCATGCCTGGCCGATGCTCGGGCATGATGCGCAGCGCTCCAGTGCGACGGCTAGGGCGGAACGCGGGGCCGTCCACCTCCAACGGCAAGGCGACGGGTGGCCGTTAATGCGCGACGGCCAACCGCTGTTCAGCAAAGGAGCCGTCGGGTGGAAGGGGTCTGACGAACTGGCCCGCCAGGGCTGGCGCCGGCCTTACCTGATCACCGAGTTCGGCCCGCGGGGGCACGGGCAGGTCGCCAATGCGCCCTGGGTGTTGGAAGGGCCGGAGCAGCCCGCCGCGGGACCGCGGCCCGAACGACTGCGCGTTTCCGAGAACAACCGTTTGCTCGTCACCGCCAGCGGCCGGCCATTCTTCTGGCTCGGTGATACCGCCTGGGAACTGTTCCACCGGCTGGACCGGGGGGAGGCGGAGCATTACCTCGCCGACCGCGCCGGCAAGGGGTTCACTGTCATCCAAGCCGTCGCCCTCGCGGAGTTGAACGGCATCACCGAACCCAACCGGTATGGGCATTTGCCCCTGGAGGAGCAAAACCCCGCGCGCCCCGCGGTCAAGGACGGTCCGAACAACGACTACTGGGACTTTGTCGATGCCGTGCTGGACCTCGCCGCCGCACAAGGCCTGTATGTCGGGTTTCTGCCCACGTGGGGTAAATACGTGACCTCGTCGGCGTTCGACGGCAAGGTCGATGGCATCTTCACCGTGAGCAACGCGCTCGCGTATGGGCAGTTCCTCGGAACCCGCTACCGTGGTCGCGCGCATCTCGTGTGGATCCTCGGCGGCGACAAGGCGCCCTCGACGCCGGAGGCCGTCGCCATCTGGCGGGCGCTGGCCCGCGGCATTCGCCTGGGCGTATCGGGGCGCGAGGACATCGACGCGGTCCTGATGACGTATCACACGTCCGGGCCGGGGCATGTTTCCGATTACATCCACACCGAGCCGTGGCTGGATTTTACGTCGGCGCAATCAAGCCATGGCGACCTGGTGGAGAGCTGGCGATTCATCGAGAAGCATTGGAACCGGCAACCCCTCAAGCCGGTGATCGACCTGGAGAGCAGCTATCCCGGCGCGCTCATTCCGGCGGCCTGGCTGCCCGAACCCCTGCGTGCCTCGCATCGTTCCTCCCAACCCTCCACCGACGATCACGCGCGGCGGGCGGCCTATTGGGCGGTATTCGCCGGCGCGGCGGGACACACCTACGGCCACAACTCGATCTGGCAGATGTACGCGCCACCGCGCACACCGATCCTTGAGGCCAAACAAACCTGGCGGGAGGCCCTCGACGCGCCCAGCGCCGCGCAGATGGGCTACCTGCGGCGGCTGCTCGAGTCGCGGCCCATGTTGAGCCGGGTGCCAGACCAGACCTTGATCGCCAGTGATGCCGGCGCGGGGAGCGATCACCTCCGCGCGTTGCGTGGGGATGGCTACGCGATGATCTACACGCCCACGGGCCGGCCCTTTCGTGCGCGGTTGGACAAGCTGACCGGCCAGCAAGTAACAGCGTGGTGGTTCAATCCCCGGACCGGCCAGACCACCGCCCTCGGGCAATTCGCGCGGGGTAACGAGCGCGCCTTCGCGCCGCCGGGTGAACCGGGCGTCGGCCACGATTGGGTGCTGGGGCTGGATGCGGCCACACCCGCGAAGGCGGCAACCTCACCGCTGCAAGAATGTCCTTTACCGCTGGCAGCCATGATCCCATGAGGTGCTCTGTGCGCGTCGAACAACTCACCCCCGGGCGATCTTCCGGGCCCGCACCGCCGCGGTGGTTTTGCAGGGTCCATGACGGGTCCGGGGCATGCCGGGTTTGCGTAATCCCGCGGGTGCCGTGACACCGCATTCCGCTGGCCCGGGCGAGGAACCGGGAAGACAACGGTTGGGCGCGGCGGGGCGACGGCGGCTGGCTTGGCGCAATTTGGAACAAGATTGCCGCAACTTTGTCCTCCAAGACGCCACCCGCGGCATCTTCATCCAGGCGACGAATCTTGCGCCGGGCCAATGCCCGCAGTTGGGGGAGTTCTGGCAGATCGAAGGCGCGAGTGGAGCGGGGGCTTCTTCCCCGTTTGCCCTCGCGGTCAATCCGCGTCTGCTCGGTCCAGGCCAACTGCCCGAACCCGTCCACCCGTCCTGGGATCAGTTGAACAATGGCAGCCTGGACAATCAGTATGTTGAAGTCGAAGGCATCATCACCCAAACCGGTGCGAAATCGCTCGAGATGCTGACCCACTGGGGCAAGATCACCGTGACGAGCTTCGGCCGGGACCTCAAGGCGCTCGCGCCCTACGAACACCAACTGGTCCGTCTGCGGGGCTGTTTCAAGGCGCTGTGGGATGGCACGACCCATCAGCTCAAATGTGGCGCCATTCGGCTCGACGACGTGATCATCGCGGTGGACCAGGCTGTCCCGGGGGATCCCTTCAGCCTGCCCATGAAAGCGGCAAGCCAGCTCAAGCTGTTCGATTACCACGCGGGCGTCTTTCGGCGCGTGCGGGTGGCCGGGCAGATCGTCGGAGCCTGGAACCACGAGTTCTTCCTGATGGACGGGTCCGCCGGCCTGCGTTTCATCGCTGGCGACACCAACGACCTGAGCCTGGGCGACCAGGTCGAGGTCGCAGGCTACCGGGAACTGGGGCGCCCCTCGCCGATGCTGCACAATGCGGTGCTGCGAAGAACCGGGACGGCTCCCTTGCCGGCTCCAAAACGGCTGCTGCCGGGAAGCCTGTTGCAGGTGGAAAACGACTCAAACCGCCGGGCGTTTACAACCGTAGCACCGATCCGGAATGCCTGGCAGGGCCAGGCAGCCTCCTCGTGACGTCCAGCGCTCCGCCTGCGCTCGAATTCACGCGCTCGGGTGACTCTCTGCAATCCTCGTGGGACGGCAGCTACAAATTGCAGGCGCAGACGAATACGATCCACGTCGGCATCGGCCCGAATTGGTCGGACTACCCCGGCGGCGGGACCAGTCCGGTCACCGAGTGTGCCAATAAATCGTGTAGCGCTGGTGATGCAAATCGTAGAAGGGCATCAGGGTAATGGTGGAAGGGCTTCCGGTCGCCTCCGCGACGGCGGCGCGGAAGCGCAGCGGCTGGTTTGCCGACGCCGTAATGGCTGCGGGCAGACCTGATCTCAAAGCTGGCACGGACGGGACTGGCAACTTGTGAAATCCCTGCGGGTTGGTCGTGCTATCGCTCGCCGGCATAGCTTGAGTTCCCAGCGCGCCCGCCAGCAGCACCGGGCCGTAGAAGAAGGAGACCACCCTCGGATTATCCATCGCCGGACGCACCCGAACGGACATCGGCAGACGCAATTCGACCATGTTCCCATCGCGCCATTCCCGGTCGAGCGTCAGGTATTGTCCTGGGCCAGGAACCGTTTTCAGCGCCCTGCCGTTTACCTTCACTTCCGCCCCCGGCGCCAGCCAGCCAGGCAACCGCAGACGCAGAGCACAGCGCACTGGCCTTCGGCAGGAGATTCTCAGTTTCACCCGGTCATCTTCCGGAAAGCGTGTTTCCTGGGACAGCGTGAGGCCGTTTCCCGGCAGTTCAACCTTTGAAGGGATATACAGGTTCACCCACAACGAGTTCGTGCCGCTGGAGTAAATCCCTTGGCCATAGCGGGCCGTGTTTTCGATGCCCGTGCCCGTGCAGCACCACATGCTGTCCTCGTGCGTGCCATACACTTTAAAGTGTCCGGGCTTCACGGAAACGTGATACGTCGTGCCTCCGGTATCCGGCGCGAGGGAAGCAAGGATGTGGTTATACAAGGCGTGCTCGAGAAAGTCGGTGTAGGCACTGTCCGGATTCGAAGCGAACAGCGCCCGTGTCAGCTTGAGCATGTTGTGCGTGTTGCAGGTTTCGGCGCTCAAAGGCGTGAGGTCCGCTGCCTCGACTCCGGGCGCTTTGAACTTCTCGTCCACCGCATTGCCACCCAGGGCGAACGAGTGTCGCTCCGTCACGGAGCGCCAGAAGAAATCGGCGGCTTGGTGCAGACGCGCATCGCGGGTGAGTTGCGCAGCCTGGGCCAACGAAATCGCCTGCGCAATATGGGTGTTGGCGTGCAACCCTTCCAGCCGGTCCTCGCCGGCTGCCAGCGGCGCAATGAACCACTCGCGCATGAACACGCGGGCGAGCCGGAGATAGCGCTCCTGGCCGGTGAGGCGATACAGCGCCAGCCATGACTCGGCCACGCCGCCGTATTCGTTCACCGGGTTGCCTTTGTAATCGGTGCGAGTCATCTTTTCTATGGCCTCGGGCGTGAGTTTGCTGATCCTCGACTCAAAGTATTCCCCCATGCGCGTGGCCACGGCGAGCGCCTGCCGGTTTCCGGTCTGCTCGTGCGCATCAATCAAGCCGGCCAGGATTTTGTGAATGGTATAGTACGGAGCCCAAATCCCCTCAAAGAACTTGGTCTCCAGGACATCGAACTGGCTCGCTGGGAAGGCAGAAAGATAGCCGCCGCTCATCTGCGCCTGACATCTTGCCAGTTCCGCGACCAAGGTGTCACTGCGGTCCCTGAACTGGGCATCACCGGTTGCCGCATACATCAATGCGCAGGCGCTGAGGTAGTGTCCCGTGAAATGGCCGCGCAGCCCTACCTCCGGGGCTTCCCAGCCGCCATAAGGTCTGGCGCGGGAGGGCAGCCCTGCATGCACTCGGAAGTTGTGGAGCAGGCGGTCCAGATCGTATTCGAGGAGCAGACGTCGATGGACGTCCTGGCGTTGCTTGAAAGGGCCTGCCAGCAGGCGAATGCGGGAGAGTGGAACCTCCTGGAGCGGTGCCGACGGCACCAGTTCCTGGGCTTGCACGTCAACCGCCGGGGCCAGCGCGGCGAGCATGCCGCTCAGCAGCAGGGCTTGCGGAATCGGGCTTGGTTTCATAACGGGATGGAGGATCGAAACCAGGAGGCATCCGCGCAGGGTGGCGCCAGCAGGGCGGTTCGGATGGCGGTGCATCCTCGTGGTTCTCGGAGTTCGTCATCATTGGGCATCAGGCGACGCTGCCGCAGCCGGCGCCAGCCTCATCCTTCCCCATCTGCTTCAATCCCCAGGGGCGTTCATGGAGTGGGTTGGGTTGGTTTCAAGTGCTGGGCCAGGAATTCGCCCGTCAACTCCGCGACCTTGGGGTCGTGGAATCCACCATGCCCGGCGCCTTTCACGGTGTAGAACACCACGGGCACGCCGGCCTTCTTCAGCGCGGCCGCCAGCAGTTCGCTCTGATGATGAGGCACCAGCGGGTCTCGGTCGCCGTGGCAGATCAGGGAAGGGGGGTCGTTGGAGCTGACGTAGGTGATGGGATTTGCTTGAGCAGCCTTGGCCTTGTTCTCTTGAATCGGACCACCGATTAGCTCCGACTCCGGCGAATCGGCCCGATCGTGCTCCATGCCGTTTGGCAGGCGATGCGCGTCCATTTGCAGAAAGTCGGTCGGCCCGAAATAATCCACTACCGCCTGCACGCCGCTGGATTGGTCCAGGTGAGCGCCGAGATCAAATTCCTTGGTGTCGCCGGTTGTGCCGAGCATCGCCGCCAGGTGCCCGCCCGCTGAACTGCCCCAGGCGGCGAAGCGCTTCGGGTCGAGCCGGTACTCCGAGGCGTGTGCACGGAGCCAGCGCACGGCGGCCTTGCAATCCTCGATTTGTGCGGGGAACTTGGCGTGTGGGCTGAGCCGGTAATTGATGGAGGCAACCGCGTAGCCCTGGCGGAGATACGCCCAAGGCACGCCGTCCTCCTTGCTGCCCATTTTGAACGCTCCCCCGTGAATGTTGATGATGAGCGGGAGGAGCGTGCCGGCCTTCGGCAAATACAGATCCAGCTTCTGGCGCTCGTGGCCGCCGGGCACGTAGGCCAGGTCGCGGTGCGCGGTCGCTCCTTCAGGGAGGCTCGGCCGCCTGGCTCCGGGAGTTTGCCCCCGGGCAGATACCAAGCAGGCTGCCAGGCACGCCACAGTCACTCGCATCGTCGTCATGGTTTTCATGGTCTTACACGCAACGCTCTGTTCATCGCCGCAAAGAGCCAGGGTCATTCCGGCAGCGGCGTCCAGCGCCTGCCCTCGAACGAGGTAAGCAGGCCGGACGTCGTCCTGCCGGTGGCGCTCCGGCCCATGAGGATCATCAGCCAACGGTCGGCCTCACGCCAGACAAAGGGCGCCCCGTCTGTGCGCGCCATCCAGCTCTGGCTGGGCCATCCGATCGGTCCTTCGAGCTTCCAGGCGCGGAGGTCGGTGGAAGTCGCCAGCGCGAGGTGCTGGTTGGCCAGCCCATCGCGGTAAACCATGGTCCAGTGATCCCCGGTGCGGAAGATCATCACGTTCTCGACTCCATCCGAGGCGCGCTCGGAAACTCCCAGCAGGGGGGCGTTGGTGGAGAGGATTTCCCATTGCTCGAGTCGAGGATCGCGGGTGAGAGCGTGCCCGAGGACATTCGCCCGGCGACGCGTGCCCGTTGGGGGATACATCGAGGTCCCCCTCGAAGCGGACGAGGTCCCTGGTGAACACGGAGGCAACGCACCAATTCGTTGGCGACGCCCAATCGGTGCCGGCAAGGCGGGAGTAACACAGGTGGGACTGGCCGTCGTCTCCTTTGCCCGCAGAGCCGCACCTGATGTTGTGATCGGGGTCAGCGAGCCTGGCGGTTGCGGGAACCGGCTGAAGCATCGTGGCAAAGTCGTAACCGTAGGGCATCATGGCCGCCAGGGCAGGCCCGGCAGCCATTAGGAAGCAGGCCAGCGCCGTTGCTACCCCATACCTTGAAGAAGGCAGGGCAGAGAGCCTGTCGTGGAAGTCTTTCATGGCCTGGCGTAGCAGCGCACGGCAAAGAGTGCCGCCGGGATGTTGGCATCTGGGGCCAGCAGCCGGATTTCCAAGCGATCGGTGACGATCGCCTCGCTGAAGTGCAGGGTGCGGCGGGACTGATGGTTCTGGGAGACGGCTGCGAGCAGCCGCGGGGGGTCTGGGGGTGAACCTTCGTGCTGGCCGTCCGCGAGCATCGTCATCCGCCCCTCCGCAACTCGCACGTCGCGCACGCAGAACGGCATCACCCGCTCCGGATGCCCCATCAAGACCAACTCCATCGGATGGTCAAAGTCCGTGTCAAAACTCAGTTCAATGCGGGAAATGGTCTGGGGCGCATCCCAAGCCAGCCGCAAGACCGGCTCTGCCTGGGCAAAATCGCCCACCCAGGCATTCGGCTGGGTTGTGGGGCGCGCGGAACCGTTGGTCAGATTGCCGGGACCGAAAACAGCGAGCGAGGGCACAATACTGCAGGCGAGGTTCTTTCCCGCCGGCCGGCGCTGCGGGATCCAAAACTCGAAACGGTCCAGCCCAGAGCCTGGCGGAGGTTCCTGCCGTGGTGACTTCGCCACCGCGCGGTTGAACTTCTGGGACACCGCCAGCACCCCGGTGACGCGCTGGTCGCTCAGCTGCACGGAGACCTCAGGGTTGGGCAGGAGGCATACGAAAGCGTAACGCGGTTCGTCGATTTGCGCGAGGAAATCCAGCTTCGCAGACTGGCCTTCCCCCGCGCGCAAGGGGATGTCCAACGCCGCCAGCGTCACGTCCGGCGTGTGATTCTCTGGTTTGCTGCTGATCCTCAGATCGGCCCGCAGTGTGGCCGCGGTTCTCACGTCCACCAGGTACTCCACACAGGGCATCGGTCCGGCTTGCACCGGCAACATCATCGCCGATGCGGCGTCCAGCGCCGTGGTTTCGCCATTGGGCGCGAACCCCGACAGTTTCAGCTCGCTACTGACGCTGATCCGAGCCGAGCGAACCAGGTCCTCCGTGTCATCTAATCTAAACTCGGGAATGTACTGACCGGCTCGCAGCAGGTCCCGTTGCAGCGCGCGCAGTCGGGCTGGAGCAAGGAGGTCGCGGGGCAGCAGTTCATTCCGCACGCACATCGCCGCCGCCATGCCGACAGCCTGGCCACCATGGGCGCAGGTGGCCATCACCCGCGATGAGCCGAACGCGATGTGCGACGCGCTGATGATGCGGCCGGCGAGAAACAGGTTCTTGATGTTGCGCGAATACATCGCCCGATACGGGATCTGGTACACGCCCTTGCTGTGCCATTGCTGGCACCCCGGTTGGCGGCTGTAAACCCCGTCCCCCGGGTGAAGGTCGATTGCCCAGCCGCCAAAGGAAACCGCGTCTGCATGCCGGCGCTGCTCGACAACGTCCTGCTGGTTGCGCATGTAGTCGCCCTCGAACCGCCGGCTTTCGCGCTTGCCGGGGATGGTGCCGACCCATTCCAGCCACCAGAGCCGGCACCCGGTGTCGTTGAACCGGATGTCACGCCAGCGTGGAATTTCTGTGATGTCGCTTAACGCGAAACTCGGCGGAACGAACTTCACCGGCCGGCCGGTGTCCTTGGCGTAGAAGTAGATGGTGTGCCCCAGCAGTTGGTTGGAAGCAATCTCCGGTGCGAACAGCTCGCCAAACTCGGCGCGCGCCTCGGCCCCCATCCGAAACGCGGCTCCCGAAAGGAATCCCACAATCCCGTCGCCACTGGCGTCTACAAACACGGGGGCGCTGATCTCGTAGACGGTGGAGTTTTGAGAGCAAAAGGCACGAATTGATCTGATGCTGTCCGCCTCGGACTTGTCCAGGTCGTGAACCGCAGTGTTGAGCAGCAGCGTGATGTTTGGCTCGCTCACGACCATCTCGAGGAGAATCGTGTCCACAATCACGGGGTTCCCCTCGGGGTTCCGGAACATGTTCTCGACCAGCAGTTCGTCTATCACGCCCCCTTCGCACGCACCGAGCCATCCTTCCGGATGGCGTAAGGTCCAATGAAGAACTGCTCCGACTTGCGGTGGATCATGCGGTTCGCCGCTGTGCCGCCCAGGCTCTCGGGTCGGATGATCTGCTCCAACTGGGACGTGATTTCGTAAAGCCTGTCCGTGGAGCCGAGGGGTTTGTGCGGCGCGTAGCTGACGACCCAGAGACGGCCCGCCCAGGGCGCCACGGTCCCCGGCCCGCAGTCGCCTTCATCGTTGAACATCGCGAGATGCGCGTAAATGCGCGAGACGCTGCGGGGCTGGGCCGAGGCCGCCAGGGCAGCACTCGTGATGATGGCCATCAGGAGCGAGTGACTCATCCTGACGACTCCTTTTTCAGGCGATGGAGGCCACCGCAGCGAAGAATCACCCATGCGATCGGGTGGAGGAAAGCCATGGCCAAGAACCATGGGGCATAACCCTGGCCCTGCACCAGGAAGTCCGCCACCGCCGGCATCGTCTCGTGGTAGGCGTGGGTCGCCAACGGGATGAAAAGGTAGGGTGCGACCGTCGCGCCGATGGTGGCCCCCATCGTATACCAACCGATGGCCTGGGCGCGCTCCCGCGCCGGGAACCATTCGCTCACAGCCTTGGAAGCGGCCGGCCAGACTCCGGCTTCGCCCAGTCCGAGCGCGCAGCGATAGGCTCCGAGCGAAGAGGCGCCGCGCGCCGCCGCCGTGAGCATGTTAGCCACCGACCACCACGCCACAAACAGCACCATGCTCGCGCGCGTGCCGAAGAGGTCGGCGACGCGGCCGGAAACCAGATACGCGATCGTGTAGGCTACGAGAAAGAGGTTGACGACATGGGCGTAGGCGCGGTCATCCAGTGCCAGGTCGTGCTGGATGGTGGGCGCGAGCGCCGAGAGGGTCTGCCCGTCCACGCAGTTGAGCACCGCTGCCCCGAAGAGCCACGCGACGATCCACCATCGCAGGCCGCGGAGTCTCAAACGGGAGCCTCCCGGGTCGGGCCGGCGGGAGAACCGGCGCACACCCAATGTCGGACCCCGCCACCAGCCCGAATGACCAGGGACAACACGCCCGCAGCCGGATGGGGCGCTGCCAGCCGGTGCGAAAGCTCGCGAGCCTCGGGTGTTGTCATTCGACCGTCGTTCGTCATCGACGCCCGCCAGCATGGCATCGGACCCCGCCGGAGGCCAGAGCGCTCGGCGACGGCGTGATTGCCCGCGTCGGCTCCACCATCGGCTTTCAGGCCGCCCGGCTCCTGCACCGCTTGATGCGGGGGGGCGCACCGCCGAAGACGCCGCTCGCCATCGCCCCCTTGAGCATCGTGCAACGCCAGTCCACCGACACCCTGGCCATCCCAGATCCAGTGCTGGCCAGGGCACTGGCCTTCATCCGGCAGCAGGCGAATCTGCGGGTGGGGGTCAACGAGGTTGCTCGCCATGCCGGGGTGTCACAGCGCGGGCTGGAGCGGAGGTTCACGGAGCAACTCCAGCGGACGCCCGCCACCGAGTTGCGACGCCACCAACTCGACCGAGCCCGGCAGTTGCTGGCCGATACCGACCTCCCCATGTCGCAGGTGGCCGAGCAAGCCGGCTTTGGCTCGCAGGCTTACTTCGCGGCCGTCTTTCGCGCGCAGTGCGGCCAATCGCCCCGTCAGTTCCGCCGCGCGGCAAGAGGCCTCGACTAGCGGCCCCGAGATCTCGCCGGCTGATCCAAACCCCGCCAATACCCGAGGGCAGCAGGTCGGGCGTGAAGTGATCGCGATGATCGGGCTTCCGTCGCGAACGTCGCCTGGAACCGCGCGGTGGACCCAATGGGAGGAGACCAGGTCGGGTCATCCCCCGCAGTTATGTGATCGACCGGGACGGCAAGATCCTCTGCCAGCCGGTGGGCTACAACGAGCAGGAGTGCGCCCAACTGGTGAGCACCATCGAAAAGGAACTCGCCCGCAGACTTTGACCCGCGCCCGCGAACGAGGCGTGCTCGACCCGTCGATTTGAGGGGAACTGCATTGCAGCCGAGTGAATCTCGGTCCTGAACTCAGCCGCCGACACACCGATTTCCGCCCGCAGCATGTCGCCAACCTCGAACGCCCGGGAGCGCGTCTCGAACGCCATCGGGGTCAGACCTGGACGCGCGCGAGGCCGTACGGGATCCCGAGGGCACCACGCTTGGCCTGTTGGTGATCGTGCCCTCGGCGCGCTCTGGGAACACCTCGTCCTCGAACATCTGCAGGCGCACTTCCCGGACACGACCATCCGCTATTGGCGCGACAAGGCCGGCCGCGAGGTGGACTTCGTGCTCGCCCACCGCCGAGATGAGGTGGACACCATTGAATGCAAGTGGGACTCGCGCTCCTTCGACAGCACCGCGTTACAGCTCTTCCGGGTCTACTATCCCAGCCCCGCAGACAACAGATAACAACCTCTGGATCCGGGCTGTGCGTCCCAGGAATGGGTTTCGTTGAGGGGAAGGTCACCGGGTCGAAGATCATTCGCGTCGGCCGACCTGGTCCGGCAGGGGCTGATCGCGTGAGAGAGAAACCCTGCGTGAACTGGGTCACGCAAGGAGGAGCACCCGGCGGGCCGCCACGGAACGTTTCCGCCACTATTCGTGAACTCTGCCCGAAGCCTGTCGCCACTTTTCCTGGACGGAAAGAGAAGGCGGAGGTCGGTTTTCAATTCCCGCCTTTTCGCCTCGTATTGAACGCCCAAGATCGTGGAACCACCTGATCTTGAATGAGGTGAGCCGTTTGATCGGAGCTGGGGAATTCAGCAGAGAGGCCTGAAGCAAGGTGCGCGCCGTCTGGTCACTATCCTCCCACTCTGCTGGAACTCTGTCTGAACTCTGCGGCTACTTTTCCTCAACTTTTGGAGGCGGAGGTCGGAATCGGCCGAGGTCTTTTGCGTTTCCCCAGCTTTAACCGTGTCTCTCGAACTCCATGCAGATCAAGCCGCTACGCTCGTTGCTCAGTGGAAAATACACTGCCACAGCCAGTTCCGCGCTGCAATGGCGGATTTCTGAGATTGCCGGAACTCTGCTGGCACTATCCTGCCACTCTGCCGGAACTCTGCCGTTACTGGAGCTTTTACTGGAGGTTGAAGACCAACAAGCCACGCTGCTGGGACTGCGCTGGCGCCATTTGTCCCCGTGGCCGCGAGCAGGCTGGGGCCAGTTGGAATGCGACTTCGGCAAGAACCGGTTTGCCTCCAGCCCCGTTTGCAGGTTTGATCAGGTGAGATGAGCAACCCGGTCAGGCAACCTCCGGTGGTTCGGGAGCTGATTAGGAAACGGAACCTGTGGATCAGGGTTGGGCATCCCGGCTAGGAGATCGCCTCCCGCCTGCGACCGCGCTTTCCACCCCCCCCCAAACTCTACCTCAGAGCTCGTATATCGCCCCTAGCATTTATACAACCATTTAAAGAACAGACTTTTACACCAACAACCCTGATCCCAAAAATGGGCCAAAGTATCGACCCCCCCCCACAAGTCCCGCCTCTTTCTGGGCTGGCTCCCGCGATAACCCCGGGGGAGGCCTGAAAGCGTCAATATGAAAGCCTTGCGTCCCCCAAACCACCCCATTAAGATCCTTCCTCTGTCGCATGAGAGTTTCTATTGATGGCTCGGCTGTCTTGCGGGACATCGCATCGAGTGGAATCCACACCCGGCTGACACGTCCCTTGGGATGATCGGCCGTGCCCTGCATCATTTTGAGGTCGTCGCCAAGCTTGGCGAGGGCGGCATGGGGGAGGTGTTCCTGGCCAAGGACACCAAGCTGGACCGGTTGGTCGCCCTGAAACTCCTGCCGCCAGCGGCCATCCCCGATCCTGCCCGCCAACGACGTTTCCTTGCTGAAGTAAGGGCCGCGTCGGCCCTCACCCACCCCAACGTTTGCACCATCTACGAAGTGGGCGAGACTTCCGAAGGACGCCCCTATTTCGCGATGGAGTATGTCAAGGGACGGACCTTGGCCGAGGTCATCCGCCAGGAGCGGATTCCTCTGGCGACGCTGTTGAAGTTGGGTATTCAGATCGCCGACGCTTTGGATGCGGCCTTTGACTTGCGGATGGTGCATCGCGACATCAAGCCTTCGAACATCTGCCTGACCGAACGCGGGCAGGTGAAGGTGCTCGATTTCGGTCTCGCCAAACGGCTCGGGTTGGACGCAACGGACGAGAGCCAGGGGGAAACGCGGTCGGGGCAACTGGTGGGCACCCCGAGCTACATGAGCCCCGAGCAAGCCCTTGGGCGCGATGTGGACCATCGGTCCGACTTGTTCAGCCTCGGTGTCGTGCTCTACGAATTGGCCACCGGACGCCGTCCGTTCGTAGGCGCCAGCTTTGGCGACACCATCGACCGAATCCTCCATCGGCAGCCGGAATCGCTCGTCACGCTGGCTCCGGATCTCCCCCGGGAATTCGAGCGGATCGTGCAGAAATGCCTCGAGAAGGACGCCCATCAGCGCTACGCCACACCGCGGGACCTTTTGGCTGACCTGCGTCAACTCGAGCGCGCGATCTCGGCGGGCACACCCGCCTCTGCGCCTCCGGCCGAAGAGGCAAAAACGCTCGTGGCACCGGCTCCGGGGACAGGGCAACCCGCCGCGGCGGACCAACTCGAGAAGGGCGATCTACTGCTCAGCTATGCGGTGGTGGACGATCTCCCGATGGGCGAACAACCCATCGGCTGGGTTTCTCGATTCCATCGGGACCTGGAGGTGCGTATCGAGCAATTGTCGGGTGAACCGGTGAGGATTGGGCGCCATCCCAATCCCTCGGGCCAGCCGCCCTCGGACGCTCGGCTCAAGGAACTGCTCCCGAAGGTCAAGGCGATGATCTCCGTGGTGTCGCCTCCATTCGTGAAATCGGGCGGTTGCCAGGAGGATATCGCGACTTTCTGGGACGCCGCGGAGCGAAGTGGCTCGCTGCGCGTGGACAATCGATCACGCCTGCTCAAGGTCGTTCGCCGGCCTGTCGATTTCGCGGAGCTGGCTCCGCCACTTTCGGACGTGCTGCCACGCTTGAGCGGCTTCGATTTTTTCGAGGTGGACCCCGTAACGGGCCGGCTTTGGGAGTATGACGAGTCATTCGGGACTCAAGCCAAGCAGCGCTATCACGAGCGCGTCTACGATCTGGCCCGCGAAGTCACCCAAGTCCTCAAGGCGTACCGGCAACTGACCGAGTCCAAGGCCGCCGGCGGTGCCGAAGCGTCTCGAACGGGCAAAGTGGTCTTCCTGGCGGAGACCACCGCGGACCTCCGGAGCGAACGCGACAAGTTGCGTCGCGAATTGATCGAACGGGGCCATCGGGTCTTGCCCGACCATCCGCTGCCTGTGATCGGCCCCGAACTGGAGGCCAGCCTCCGCGCACTCCTTCCACAATGCAACGCCGCCGTCCACTTGGTCGGCACCCGCTACGGCCTTGTCCCCGAGGGCGCCACCGAGTCGGTCGTCGAACTGCAATTGCGAATCGCCAGGGCCGCCGATGCCGGCGCCCAACTGGTGCGCCTGGTCTGGATGCCCGCCGACCTTGCCCCCCAGGACCCGCGGCAATCGGAATTCGTCCGAAGGCTCCACGACGATCCAGCCCTGCACACCGGCGGAGACCTCATCTGCGGCAGCTTGAACCTCCTCAAAGACCTCTTGCTGAGACGCCTCGATCCGCCTGCAGAAGCCGCGCCCGCCGCCGACTCGACGACCATGGGGGGTCCGCCGCGCGTCTACCTGGTCTGTGATCCCAGTGACGAGGATCAGGTGTCGTCGATCGAGGATTACCTGTTCGAGAGCGGATGCGAGGTGTCGCTGCCCTTGTTTCAGGGCACCAGCGGCGAGATTGCGGAGGCCCACCGCCGCAACCTGGTCCGCTGCGACGCCGTGCTCGTCTTCTTCGGAACGCCGACGAGCCATTGGGTCGAGATCAAGCTCATGGACATGGCCCAAGCCCCGGGTTACGGCCGGGCGCGGCCCTTCAAGGCGCAGGCCGTTCTCGTGCCGCCTTCCGAGGACCGCCGCAAGAACCGGTTCCGCACGCACCTCGCGGAAGTGATCCGCCCGCCAACCTACCCGGACACTTCGAGTCTCCAGCCCTTTCTCCAGCGCGTCTTGGCGGCATCCTCCCCCGGATAACCTCCCGTGAATCAACCCTCCAATCCCTTCCCCGGCCTGCGGCCCTTTTTGACCCGCGAGCGCCACCTGTTTTTCGGGCGGGAACGGCAGGTCGCTGAGTTGGTGGATCGGCTCGGGCGCACCCGGTTCCTCGCGGTGGTAGGCACCTCCGGCAGCGGCAAGTCGTCGCTGGTCCGCGCGGGGCTCCTCCCCGAACTGCACGGCGGCAACATGGTCCGCGCGGGAACTCGCTGGGAAGTCGCGGTGATGCGGCCGGGCGCCGGGCCGATGCACAACCTCGCCCGGGCGCTGTTGGAGGGCGATCTCTACGACGCCGAGCAGCCGGATGCCTCGGCGGCGTTGCTGGCCACTCTGAACCGGAGTCGGTTTGGCCTCGTGGAGGCCGTGCGGCAATCGGAGGTCGAACCGGGCACGAACTTCCTCGTGATCGTCGACCAGTTCGAAGAGATCTTCCGCTTTCATAGTCAGACAGCGCCCGGCGACGAACACGCGGTGGATTTCATCAACCTCCTGCTGGAGGCCACTCGACAGGATGCCGTCCCGATCTTTGTGGTGCTGACCATGCGATCGGATTTCCTCGGCGACTGCGCTGTGTTCAGCGGTCTGGCGGAAGCCGTCAACGAGGGGGAGTATCTGATACCCCGGATGGACCGCGACCAGTGCCAACTGGCCATCGAAGGACCGGCGCGGGTGGGAGGAGCGGGGATGGCACCGCGCCTCGTTCAGCGGCTGCTCAACGAGATTGGCGACGATCCCGACCAACTGCCCGTGCTCCAACACGCGCTCATGCGAACGTGGGATCACTGGTCTGGAAGAACCGCCGCCGCCGCCGCTTCCGCCCGCGGAGGAACCCCGATTGATTTGGAGGATTATCAAGAAGTGGGCGGCATGACGGAAGCCCTGTCGCGCCACGCCGACGAAGTCTACTCGGGCCTGCCTAACGACCGACAGCGGCGCCTCGCCGAGCGGTTGTTCCGGGCGTTGACCGAGCGCGGGGCGGACGCGCGCGGCGTGCGGCGGCCCGTCCGACTCGACCGGCTCGCCGAAATCGTCGACGCCACGTCGTCAGAAGTGATCGAGGTGATTGAGGCCTTTCGGGCCGCGGGACGGACGTTTCTGATGCCGATGGAGCCGGCCGAGTTGAGGCCGGAGACGGTGGTCGACATTTCGCACGAGAGCCTGATGCGGGTTTGGCAGCGGTTGAGAGCTTGGGTGGACGAAGAGGCGCAATCGGCGCGCATCTACCGTCGTCTGGCCGAGACCGCTTCTTTGCATGCGGAAGGGAAAGCCGGGCTCTATCGGGATCCGGATCTCCAGATCGCGTGGACGTGGCGCGAGAAGGAGGAACCAACGGCGGCGTGGGCGGCCCGCTATCATGACGGGTTTGCGGCGGCCATGGGGTTTCTGCAAGGCAGCGCCGAGGCGCGCCGGGCTGAGGAGGCTGCGCGGGAAGCGGCAAGGCTACGGGAGCTCGAGCAGGCCAAGGCGCTGGCCGAAGCCGAACGTCGCCGTGCGGAAGAGCAGGCTCGGAGTGCGAAACGGCTGCGGGTGCTGGTGCGCGCGTTGGGTTTGGTGACCCTGGTGGCCATTTGGGCGACCGTGATCGCGATCGCGAAATGGGGCGAGGCGGGCGAAAACGCACGGGCAGCCCAGGTGAAAGAACAGCTTGCTCGGGCCAGCGAAGGTCGGGCCAAGGCGGCAACCGTCAAGGCCCAAGCCCTGCAGGCGGAGGCTGCCCGCCAGGGCTACGTGTCCGTGATTGGCCTGGCCGAGAGCCAGATCGAGAATGGTCGCAACCAGGATGCCAGGCAGACCCTTCTCGAAGATGTTCCGGAACACCTTCGGCATTGGGAGTATGGCCACTTGATGCACCGGGCGACGGCCCGAGGTGTTCCCTTGGACACTTACCCCGGCTGGGCGTGGGGACCGAAGTTCAGTCCCGACGGCAAGCTTCTGACCAGCCGATCCGGAGGCGAACTGCGAACCCACGATTCCGAGACCGGGGCTCTTCTCTATGCCACGAACCTAGTCTCCAGGGCGGGCGAACCCGCCGAGTATGCCTTCGCTCCCGAGGGTCGGCGCATGGCGGTGACGAGCATGGGAACGACCGGCCCCTACGCCTGGATCCAAGACGCGCGGACCGGCGCCCTCATCAAAGCCCTTGATGTCCCGAGCCCTTGCGCAAGCGTTGCTTTCAGCCCGGACGGACGTTGGCTAGCGGTGGGCGGGAAGGAACCAGACGTGTTGCTCTACGATTCCGGCTCCGGCGCGGTTGTGCGCCGGTTCTCCGGCCACGGCGACATCGTTCGGCAGATCGCGTTTACCCGGGACGGGTTGCGCCTCATCACGGTGACCGGCAAATGGGGCGTGGGAGACCTCAATCGAGAGGCGCGCGCGCGCGTTTGGGAGTTCTCGAGCGGGAAGCTGCTCCAGGAGTTTTCCGGGCACGCCGATGGAATCGTGTCTCTCGCCTTGCACCCGAGCGAGCCATGGATGGTGACGGGGGGTTGGGAACGGACGATCCGGGCCTGGGACTTGGAGACAGGCAGGGAACGGTGGAATCTGCCAGTCTCGTTCGGATTCGTCGGATCTCTCAAGATCAGCCCCAACGGCCGGCTCTTGTTCGCCTCCGGCGAGAGGACGGTCGACATCTACACGCTCGACGACCTCCGTCCATTCGCGTCCATCCCGTTCCAATCTTGGTTTGTAACGTCACTGGACCTTAGCCCGGACGGAAAGCGGCTGGCGACCGCGGACACGGACAACGCCGTCCGTATCATCGACTTGTCTCGGATCGAGGACGGCCTGCCGCTGGCGGCGCATCGGCGGGCCATCTCCGCTCTCGCGGCCAGTCCGGACGGGCAACGGGTGGCCACGGGAGGGTGGGATGGGTTGGTGCACCTCTGGGAGGTCCGCGGTTGGAAACTGCTGCGCACGCTCGACGCCGGCCGGGGCGTGACCACCGTGGAGTTCAGCCCAGAAGGAACCGGGCTTTTGACCCTGGGCACGCAGGGCAAGGCGCTTCTCTGGAATGTGGAATCAGGCCAAATCGAGAGAGAGTACTCCTCGCCATCGCGCACTCTCCTTGCCGACGCAGCCTTGGCCCCCGATGGCCACTCTTTGGCCACGCTGAACGGAGTCGGCCGCGTGACGCTATTCGACCAGCGATCGGGTTCCGTCCTGTGGCATCGGCAAGCCCATCCCTACCTGAATGACGGGTCTCCTGCCCTCATCGCGGTTTCCATTCGATTCAGCCCTGACGGCCGTCGACTGGTCACAAGCGGGGCGGCGGATTCGACCGCTCGAGTCCTGGACGCGGCCACCGGTCAGGAGCTGGGAGTGTTAACCAACTCCGCATCCGTACGCTTCGCCTGTTTCACACCGGATGGCGCCTCCATTATGACGAGCGAGGGTGCCGCAGGCGCGGCCACGGTCAGGTTCTGGGATGCCGCGACGTTTGCCCTGACGCGGACCCTACGCGCGCCGGAAGGCGTTGGAACCATTGACTTCAGCGAGGACGGCCGCCGTTTCCTGACTTCGGAGGGCCCATTCGATCTGCAGGCCAAGGCGACGCCGGGGCGGGTCTGGGACACCACCACAGGCCGCCCTCTTCTCGTCCTGGGCGACACCAATAGCATGGCACGCCTGATTTTCCTGCCTCGGACGAGCGTCGTGCTTGGCGCGGATACGAGCGGATCCGTTCGATTCTGGAACGCACTGCCGTGGCGCGAGCTGCCGTCTCCCGACACGGCCACCAACCGAATGGCGACCCGCCCCGATAGCCGCGACATTGAAACGAATGCGTTCGTAGACGTCTTTGACCTCTCTTTGGGGCAGGTTGCCGCCCTGAAACCCGCCAGCCCGTCGTTCACCACAGCGGTCCAGGCATCGATCAAGCCCAGGGATCCCTCGACCTCGCCGCTGTTGCTGGACCTGTCGCGCCATTACACAGGAGGTCTCTCGCTCGATCTTCCCCGAGACCGGGATCCGGAGATGGTCGAGTCGCGGTTGGGCGGCCTTCTCGAAGGCGTTCAGGTCGTCGACGGCGTCCGCTTCGACATTCGCGGGCTTCTGGTCGTCACCACGAACATCACACTAGCGGCCGAACCTGGAGCCTTGAAAGCGTCGGTGACCGGAGTGCCCGTAGGCCGAGCGTTTCAGCGTCTCCACGCCCTCCAGGGGCTCGTGAGCGGTTCCTCCTCGGTGGTGGCCCGTTACCGTGTCCATTACGTGGACGGGTCCGAGGCGTCCATCCCGGTAAACCGGCCCGACGATGTGGACGTCATCACGGCAGACGGTATCACGACGTCAGCGGCCTGGCGGGGATGGGCCGCGACGGACCGTTTCCTGCGCTTGTATCATCAAGTGTGGGAGAACCCGCGGCCCGACGCGGCGGTCGCCCACATCGACGTGGAAGCGGCCGGCGGAAGCGACGCTGTCTTTTTCACGGTGGCCCTGACGGTTGAAACCAATTCGATCGTCAAGATCCAACGGCCGTCGCAATCCCAGCGAGTGGCCCTGCGCCAGTCGGCGGAGTTCCGAGTCGAGATCAAGTCGGCCATGCCGGTCGTGTATCAGTGGTTGCACGACGGCGAAGCCATCCCCGGGGCGACCAACGACGTCCTGCGGTTGGACCCGGTGGCCGCGGACCACGCTGGCAGCTATGCCGTCCGCATGACGGTGGCGGACGGCGGCGATGTGGCCTTCACCGAGTCAGCTCCGGCGACGCTCGAGGTCGAGTCGGGATCGTGGCTTCGGGGAGGTGTTCGCATGGAGTTCTATGCTGACATACCCGGGAGGCCAGTTTCGAATCTGGTGGCAAACGCCAAGTTCCCCAACCGGCCCGACAGCGTGAAACTCCTTCGTTCCCTCGAGGCCCCGTGGAATCAGGGCGATAACTTCGGCCTCCGGATCTCGGGCTACCTCGTGCCCCCGATCACAGGCGAGTACGTGTTCTATGTCGCGTCGGACGACCAAAGCCAGTTGTTTCTCAGCCCAAGCGAAGATCCAGCCGCCAAGGAACTCATCGCTCAGGAGCCCATTTGGCAGTCGCCGCGTGCCTGGATCGCGACGAGGCGGCGTGCGGGCACTCCGAACATTTCCCGTCCCATCCGCCTCGAGTCGGGTCGCAGGTATTACATCGAAGGCCTGATGAAGGAAGGAATCGTGGGCGATCATTTTGCGGTGGCCTGGCAACTGCCGGGACAGACTCCGCCCAGGAACGGCGATCCGCCCATCCCGGGACGCTACCTCGAAGTCTCCGCCGCTTGGTTCAAGGCCGAGTAGCGCCGCTTTTTTTCGACGCGACCGCGATTCGCGGGGCGCCGGGTGGATAAGTTTGACTCATAGGCTCTATGAGTCCGGCTCGAACAACGCAAACTCGCCGCCAGCACCCCGTTCTGCGGGACAGCGCTGGTGCGGTCCAGCCCCCGCGATCAGCAGCGTGCCGCGCTCGGGTGCCTGAAAGCAAATGAACGAATTCCAGATGCCCTCTTTATCGCCGCCAGAACGTGAGGCCGCCTTGGTCGCGTTGACCCTCGAGCAGCCCGTTGCCGCACGGGCGGCTTTTCTCCAGGCGGTTTGCGGCGAGGACAAGGCGTTGCGCACCCGTCTCGAAGCCCTGCTCGCAGCGCACGAGCAACCAGCGACGGAGCTGGGTGAGATGGGCGAGCCGACGATCAAACTGGCCATGCCCGAAACGCCGGACGAGGCGGTGGGGCAGACGCTGGGGCGCTACCGGCTGCTGGAGCGGCTTGGGGAGGGCGGGTTTGGGACGGTGTGGGCGGCGGAGCAGCGGGAACCGGTCAAGCGGCGGGTGGCGCTGAAGGTGATCAAGCTGGGGATGGACACCAAGCAGGTGGTGGCGCGGTTTGAGGCGGAGCGGCAGGCGCTGGCCATGATGGACCATCCGAACATCGCCAAGGTGCTGGATGCGGGCACGACCGACATGGGCCGTCCCTACTTCGTGATGGAGCTGGTGCGGGGGATCAAGATCACCGACTACTGCGACGAAGCCTGTCTCGGCACGCAGGAACGGTTGGAGCTGTTCATCAAGGTGTGCCAGGCGATCCAGCACGCGCACCAGAAGGGGGTCATCCACCGGGACATCAAGCCCTCGAACATCCTGGTGACGCTGCACGACGGCGTGCCGGTGCCCAAGGTGATTGATTTCGGCATCGCCAAGGCCACCGAGCAGGAGCTGACGGAGAAGACCGTGTTCACCCAGTTCCAACAGTTCGTCGGGACGCCGGCCTACATCAGCCCAGAGCAGGCGGAGATGAGCGGGCTGGACGTGGATACCCGCGCGGACATCTACAGCTTGGGCGTGCTGCTGTACGAACTCCTTGTGGGCCAGACGCCGTTCGATCCGAGGGAGATGATGAAGGGCGGCCTCGATGCCTTGCGCCAGATCATCCGCGAAAAGGAA
>CAZVRY010000087.1:0-24000 GCA_964629545.1 uncultured Verrucomicrobiota bacterium
TCATCGAACTCCTCGTGGTCATCGCCATCATTGCCGTCCTGGCCAGCATGCTCCTCCCGGCCCTCTCCAAGGCCAAGGCGCAGGGTCAGCAGACCCGCTGCCTCAACAACCTCCGCCAGGTCGGCACCTCCCTCCAAATGTACCTCCAGGAGCACGCCAAATACCCCGGCCATTACTACGTCCCCAGCGGAGACATCGTCTTCCCGCCCCGACTCCTGCCCGGCGTGGCCAGCAATCTGCTCGTCTTCAATTGCCCCACCGAGAAGCCCAAGTTCTATTACACCAACGACATCCGCCTCTTCCGCCCCATGCGCGTCACCCCCAACACAGGCTTCACCTACGGCTACAACGACTGGGGCGGCGTCGACGAATTCACCCTCCCCTACGAGGGCTTGGGCGCCGACCTCGATCCCGCCGGCAACCAGCCCTGGAACAAAGAACCCGCCGAATCCCACGTCCGTGTGCCATCCGATATGATCTGCCTGGCCGACAGCCGCTCGGATGCTGTCTGGGACACCGCCATCGACCCCGCTGACCGCCCTGGCGGCGGCCCCAATGTCGAGGCCTCCGAATGGCCCTCCCGACGCCATAACGGCGGTGCTGTCGCCATGTTCTGCGACGGCCACGCCGAATACGCCAAGCAGAAGTTCTGGGTGATGCGGGACGAACGCTGGCGCCGCCGCTGGAATGCCGACCACGAGCCCTGGCTCAACCGGTCGCCCCGTTAGGATCCGTCAAGAATTGCCGGCAGATCCAGCTTCCCAGTTCCCGGCCGCCCATTACACTCGCTGACATGCGGCACCCCGGTACCGCCGGCCGGTCACCGCGTGAACCACCGGCCCGGATCCGCCGCCGCCTCGCGCATGAGTTGGATCTACCGCCAATTGCTCCGCCCTTTCCTGTTCGCCCAGGATGGCGAGGTCATTCATAACCGCACGCTGCATTGCCTGGGCTGGATCAGCCGCTACCCCGTCCTCACGGAAGCCCTGGCCTCCTTCCTCGCCGCCCCCTCCGGCTGCGAAGTCCGACTGTGGAACCTCGAGTTCCCCAACCCCATCGGCCTCGCCGCCGGCATGGATAAACACGCCGAAGCCGTCCCCGCCTGGGCCGCCCTCGGATTCGGCTTCAGCGAACTCGGCGGCGTCACCCGCCACCCCCAACCCGGCAACCCTCGACCCCGCGTCTTCCGCGCCATCCCTGACCAGGCCATTATCAACCGCATGGGCTTCAACAACGAAGGCGCCGACGCCATGGCCGCCCAACTCCACGCCTGGCGCCAAACCCGCCGCTGGCCCCCTCACCCCGTCGGCATCAACATCGGCAAGTCCAAAACAACCCCCCTCGACCAGGCTGCGGCCGACTACGCCCACTCTCTCCGCGTGCTCTGGCCCCACGCCGACTTCTTCGTCGTCAACGTCAGCTCCCCTAACACCCCCAACCTGCGCCAACTCCAGGACAAGGACGCCCTCGACGCCATCCTCGCCGTCCTCAGCGACCTCAACGACCAACTCGCCACGGAGGCCGGCGCCCAGCCCAAACCCCTCCTCGTGAAGGTCGCCCCCGACCTGACCTTCGACGCCCTCGATGACATCCTGGCCTTGGTCGAACCCCGACGTCTCGCGGGTCTGGTCGCCACGAACACCACCCTCGACCGTCCCCCCGCCCCCCCCCCCACCCTTCGCCAGGTCTACGCCGAAGCCGGAGGACTCAGCGGCCGCCCCCTCCGCCAACGCAGCACCGACGTCATCCGCCACCTCTACCGCCAAACCCATGGCAAACTCCCCATCATCGGCGTCGGCGGCATCTTCACCACCGACGATGCCTGGGAGAAAATCAAGGCGGGCGCCACCCTGCTCCAAATCTACACGGGAATGGTCTACGAAGGCCCCTCCATCGCCCGCACCATCGTCCAAGGCCTCCGCAACCGCATGATCGCTGAAGGCCTCCGCGACCTGGCCCAACTCCGCGGCCAGACCGCCCACCGCCCATCCTGACCCCCCTCCTCCGACGAACGGAGGCGAGGGAGTCATGAACGCGGTGGTTTGCTCCGCTCACCCCTTTCTGATCTCCCTCCCTGCCCGCAGCGGGCGGGGAGGGTCGGGCAGAGGTGGGCAACCATGATCTGCAGAGACCCTCAGGAAACGGGCCGTGTGAGCGTGGCCTCGATCACGTCGCCGGCCCGAACCGGGACCTCGTAATTGGGACCGACCTTGCGGGGAGCGGGGCGGTTCCAGGACGGGGCGGAGTCGCCGAAGTTATCGCGGAGTCGAAGCAGGCCCTCGCGGGTGGCGGCGATGCGGAACCACGTGGTGACGCCGTGTTCGCGGCGGGCGGAGACGCGATAGCCACCTTCGGCCCGCAGGTCGTGGAAGCTGGCTTCGATCCAGTGGGGCGGGGTGGCGGGGAAGAGACGGATGATCTCGGTATCCCGCCGGCCGGGGGTTGGGCTCCAGCTTTGGAGGAGCATTTCGTGGACAGCGTGCATGGCGAGGAAATTGCCTTCGAGGGTGAAGGGCCGGTAGGTGAAGTCCGAGTAGCCGGACTTGGTCTGATCGCCATTGACGTGGAAGCCGTTGCGGAGGACGAAGGCCTTGGCGAAGATGTCCAGGAGGCGGAAGGCCTCATCGGTATGTCCGAGCCGGGCGCGGAGGGCGGACATCCAGGAGTAGCTGTAGCCGCACCAGGCCCGGGGTCCGAGGCGCTCCCATTCGGCGAGGGTGGGGGCGATCGTGTCTTGATCCGGGCCGGGATGGTCGATGTTGATGAGGTTGAAGGGGTGCAGGCCCATGAGGTTGGAAAGGTGGCGGTGGCTGCCGGGGAGTTCTTCGCGGGCGCAGAGCTTGAGGGTGCCGTCCGGGCGGGTGTGGTAGGGCCCGAGGCGGCGGGCAAACTCGGTCCAGTCGGCCGTCTCGGCGGCGAGACCCTGGGCGTCGGCCATTTCGGCCAGGGCGAGGAAGAGCATGCGCAGGGACATGAGGTCGTAGTTGCTGTTGGGTTGGAGCCAAGCGCGAGGGGTGTTATCGAAGACTTCGGGGGAGGACGAGAGGGGGAGGACGAGGAGACCTTGGGGGTCGGGGCGGAGGAGTCCCTTCATGCAGACACCAACCTCGCGGGCCCAGGGCCAGGCGCGTTGGCGGAGGAAAGCGTCGTCGAGGGTATAGCGCCAGTGGAGGTAGAACAGGTGGGCGCTCCAGGCGCTCATGGTGGGAGACATGCTGTACATGCCCCAGCCGCCAAGGGGTTGGCCGGCGAGGGACATGACCCCTGGGCAGGCGAGACCGGGAGTACCATAGAAGTCACGGGCGAAGGCGGTGAAGACGTCGCGCCGATCCCAGAGGAACTCCAGGTAGGAAAGACCTTCGTCAAAGTGCCCGGCAGCGGGATAGGCGATATAGGTCATCTGCGTGTTGAGGTCGTTGTGGTAATCGCCTTTCCAGGGGGGCAGACCGCCGTTGTCGGCCGTCCAAACCCCTTGCAGAGGCATCGGGGGTGCGCCGCGTCGGGAGGCGGCACCGTAAAAATAGCGGACAACATAGTACTGGCGGGCAATGGCAGAGGCGTTCTCCGGGAGGGTGACGGCCGATTGGGTCCAGAATTGGCGCCACCAGGCGGCATGGGCCTGGCGAGCCGCCTCAAACCCACGGTCCAGAGCTGCTCTAACCCGGTCCTGGGCCAGGCGATGAGGAGGATCGCCCTCGGGCCGGGTGGTGAGAGCGATCGCGAGGACAGTGGCTTCGCCGACCCGGCGCTGGCCAACCGCGGCGGCGAAGGCGAACCCCTGGGCGGCCTCCTGTTCGAACCATTGGATCTCGTTCGTGTGCCCATGGCGGGCGGGGGGATAACCGAGGCGGGAAACGGCCCCCCCGCTGCTGGGGCCGGCATCACCGGCGGCACGTTGAGCACCCGCCGGGAGCAGCGTCAGGTTGGCCGGCGCTGGGCCGGGAAGCCGAAGGAGGGCGACGTGTTCGGTCGCGCCAAAGATGACTTCGGCCTGGCGGCCGTCGGCGAAGTGGACCCGGCCTTCGGCGGTGGCGAGGTCGAGTTCGAAGGAAGCAATGCGGAGGGAGGGATCGAGGGCGACCTCGAGCCTGCCGGCGGGAAGTTTCGTGGGGGTGACCCCGTTGTAGGGGTCATCCCACCAGCGGATGACGGTCGCGAAGTCGCCCCGGGCGATGAGGGCGGCAGCTTTGGCGAAGGTGCGGTTCGTCCACCAGTTCGGTTCCCCGTGAGGCCGCTCGTCCCAGAGATCCCCGCGGTCGAGGGAAAGGCGGAGGGTGGTGTCGTGTCCCCAGAGCAGGCCGCCCATCAGACCGTTGCCGAGAGGGATGGCTTCGTCCCAGGAGGCGATGGGGGCGGCGAGTCTTAGGTTGAGGGAAGCGGGGGGGAGGGGGGGCGATGTGGGGGGAGCCGCCACGAGGTTGGTGGCGAGGCCGACCGCAAGGCCGGCGGCGAGCAGGCCCAGGACGAGGGACCGATTACGACGCGTAGTCATGGTTAGGGGGAGATGAGGGTCGGATTATGGTCCTCGCAACGGTTGTGGCAATGCCGAGGTTGCCGGATGCCGAGGTTGCCGGATGCCGAGGTTGCCGGATGCCGAGGTTGCCGGAGGGTCTGTGCAAAAATGACCTCCGATCTTGGCGCGAGCGCCACCGGGCCGACGGCCGGACGCGAGAGAGGGAGGGAACCTGTCACCCTGTTCGCCCCCCGAGCATGGTGAACCTGTCACCTTGACTCTGGAACGCTCCCCCGGGTGAGAGGCAAAGACGTCAGACCGCCCCCGGTGGTGGACAATCCCCGATGCACGTGCATCGCGGATTGTCCAGGGGGGCGGCGCTGAACCTGTCACCGCATTTCCGCCCTGCCCGGCACGCTGAAGCGTGGACACCGAACGCCTTGGGGTGAACCCGTCACCTTGCTTGCCCCCTTGGGGTGAACCTGTCACCCTGTTTGCCCCCGTCGGGGTGAGCCTCATGAATTCAGGGCGACCATGAAGAAGGCCGGAGGGCGACCATGAAGAAGGCCGGAGGGCGACTATGAACCCGTCAGGCCGAGGACTGCTGCGGTTAGCGACAGGTAGGGGGTCGGGGTTCGGGGGAGGTGGGGGCGAACTGGGGGTGGGCGAGGAGTTGGGTGAGAGTGTCGGGGTGGAGGGGACCTTGGACGTAGGCGGGCGTCCGCAGCGGTTCGGCGCTGGCCGATCGTCGGACGCGATCCAGCCAGTTCTGGTCGAACGGGCGGGAGAGGAGGGTTCGGTGGTTGGCGGCGAGGGTCGTTTCCTCTTTTGCGCCGACGGCCTCGCCGGTGCCTACGAAGAAGCCGGCCAGGAGGAGGGACGTGCGCACGAGGGTGCTGCGGGAGTAGGTGGCCAGGAGGCAGGGCCGGTCCGGGGAGAGGATCGCGAAGACGTCGGCGAACAATGGCAGGGTCCACATGTCCGGGTTGCGTTTGGGCGAGTGGGGATCCCAGCAGATCGCGTCGGGTGGGGGCAGGCGTTGGGCGGCGGGGGTGTGGAGGAGGGCTGGGAAATCGCCGAGGATCAACTGCCATGTTACGCGGAGGGAGCCGGCAGCGAACGAGGCCTGTCCCTGATCGAGGAGGTGGTGCATGGGGCCAGCGAACGGCGCGAGCGACGGCAGGGCGTGGAGGTGGCGCAGGGCGAAACGCAAGGCCTCCGCCGTCTGGTCGAAGCTCACGATGGTGAGGTCGGCGGGGCAATGGGGGAGGGCGTGGAGGACGGCGATGGGGTTGCCGGCGGCGCCAAGGCCGACGTCCCAGAGGACAAACGGTTGGCGGACCGCCGGGATCCGCTCGGGCAGTTGGAGTTGGCGGACGTAGAGAGAATCGCCCTCGGCGGCGGGGCCGATGGCTGGGTGGAACATTTCGTGATGACGTTCGGAGTAGAGCCCGGTGACGCCATTGGGCAGTGGGACGAGGCGGTAGCCGGGAGCGTTCACGGTGGGGGGCGCTGGTCCCCGGCGGGGTCAGGGCCGGTTCCAGCGGTAGAGTCGGAGGGCGTTGCCGATGACGATGAGGTCGGAGACGCCCATGGCGAGCGCGCAGACGATGGGGCTAAGGAAGCCCATCGCGGCCAGGGGGATGGCGGCAATATTGTAGAAGAACGCCCAGAAGAGGTTCTGGCGGATGGTGCGGAGGGCGGCGCGGGCCAGGCTGATTGCCTCGGGGATCGCTTCAAGATCGGACCGCAAGAGCACGAGGTCGGCCGATTCGCGGGCCACATCGCTGGCCCGGGCCACGGCCACCCCAAGGTCGGCTTGCTCGAGGGCAGGGGCGTCATTGATGCCGTCGCCCACGAAGGCGACGACCAGGCCGCGAGCCTGGAGATCGCGGACCACCTGGGCCTTTTGTTCAGGCCGGACGCCGGCGAAGACGTGGTCGCTGGCGATGCCGGCTTCGGTGGCGATGGCGGCAGCCACGGCTGGGTGGTCGCCGCTGACGAGGAAGACGCGGATGCGTTGTTGTTGCAGGTGATGGATGAGTTGGCGGGCGCCTTGCTTGAGGGGGTCGCGGAGGTGGAAGAGGCCGAGCAATCTGTCGCCTTGGGCCAAGGCGACTTGGGAGGTTCCCTCGGTGGGGGAGGTGGCGGAGGCGGAGGGGGGCGGGGGGTGGACGCCGCAGGCGGCCAGCCATTCCAAGGATCCGAGGCGCAGGGTGGATTCCGGGTTCCGGCCGGGGGGACGGAGTTCGATGCCTTGGCCTGGGACTTCGTGGGACGGGGCGTCGGCTTCCTCGTGAGGGGGCGGGGCGGGTGGGGCGGTTTGGCCGGCTGCGAGCGCGATGGCTTGGGCGAGGGGGTGGGAGGAGGTGCGGGCCAGTTGGGCAGCCAGGGTCAGGAGCGGGCGGCCGGATTCGGAGGGCGGTCGGAGGTCGGAGGTCGCGACGAGGGTTGGCTTCCCTTGGGTGAGGGTGCCGGTTTTGTCGAAGAGGACGGCGGTGACGTCGCCGCTTCGTTCGAGGACCTGACCGTCGCGGATGAGGATACCGCGGCGGGACGCGACATTGGCGGCGACCATGATGGCGGCGGGGGTAGCGAGTCCGAGTGCGCAGGGGCAGGCGACGATGAGGACGGCGGCGGCCTGGATGAAGGCGGCGGCGAGTGGGGTGGCGGGGAGTTCGCCCGGCCAGAGCCACGGGGTCAGGCCTTGGTGCCAACCGCTGGCCGTCTCGTAGGCGAGCGCCCAAACCAGGGCGGTGGCCACGGCGACGAGGACGACGAGGGGGACGAAGACGTTGCTGACTCGATCGGCCAGGCGTTGGATGGAGGCGCGGCTGGACTGGGCCCGTTGCACGGCTTGGATGATATGGGCCAGGGCGCTGTCGGCACCGGTGCGGGAGGCGCGGACGAGGAGGCGTCCGGTGGTGTTCTGGGTTCCTCCGTAGACCAGGGAGCCGGGCGTTTTTTGGACCGGCATGGATTCGCCGGTGAGCATGGATTCCTCGACGTGGGAGCAGCCGGCTTCGACCTCGCCGTCGGAGGGGACGCGGTCGCCGGGCCGGACGACGAAGCGGTCGCCTGGTTGGAGGGTGGAAGCGTTGACCTCGTGTTCTTGGTCTTGGTCGTCGAGGCGGCGGGCGCGGGCGGGGGCGAGTTCCAGGAGGGATTGGAGTGCGCGGGTGGCGCGGGTGGAGGCCATGGCTTCCATCCAGTGGCCGAGGCTGATGAGCGTGATGATGGCGGCGGCTTCCATGAAGTAGAGGTGGCCGGGCCAGCGGGCGGCCAGGCCGACCAGGCTGTAGGTGAAGGCGGTGGTGGAGCCCAGGGCGACGAGGGTATCCATGCTGGTCTGGCGGGCCTTGAGTTGGCGCCAGGCTCCGCGGTAGAAGCGCGCCCCAGCCAGGATTTGGACCGGGAGGGCGAGGCAAAAGGAGAGCCAGCGGAACCACGGAGCATGCGCCCAGCCGAACGCCCATTCTCCCAGCATGAGGGGGAGGGTCAGGCTGGCGCCGAGCAGGACATTGAAGCGCCATCCGGCCAGCGGATCCTGGGGTCGGCTGGGGGAGGCGGCTTTCGCCTGGAAGCCGGCCTGACGGATGGCGGCCATGAGCGGTTCCGCATTGGCCAAGAGCGAGGGGTTGGCACGGATGGTCGCCTGGCCGGATTCGAGCGTGAGGTGGACGTCCAGGACGCCGGGCACCGTTTGGAGGGCTTCGCGGGCCTTTCGGGCGCAGCTCTGGCAGTTCATCCCTTCGATGGAAAGCTCGATGGCCAGCGGGGGTGGTTCCCTCGTGGAGTCGAGGGTCGCGGGGTCGATGGGCATGCTCGGCACGGGAGCACCGTCGGGCGACACGTGGTGCCAGTCAATCCCGGATGTCTGACCGGGAGGAGCGAACCGATCGCGGTTGCTTTCCCCGGCCGCCAAGAGTGACGGTTGCCCGAGGGAGGCCTTGGAATTGTCCTTGGAAATGTGGTGCGCGAGCGGGGAGCGGGTGGTAGGTTCGCCCGGCAACGCGGATGGCGATGAGAGCGGCGGCATGGGGATGGATGGTCGTGTTGGTCGGGTGGGGATGGGTTACGGAAGGGGGCATCGTGGGGAGGACGGTGCTGGGCAAGTCGGACCGTTTCTCCTGTCCGGGTCGCGAGTGTCCATCCGGGTAACATGCTGCACGAAAAGACGTTATTGATTCGGCCGGAGTTCCTCAACCACGCGGGGACGCTGTTTGGGGGCTACATGATGCAGTGGGCGGACGATATGGCGTACAACGCCGCTTCCCTGGCCTATCCCGAGGCGGATTTTGTCACCAAGCTGTTTGGCCCTTTCGATTTCCAATCGCCGGTGCGCCAGGGGGACATCATCAAGATCTACAGCGAAGTGGAGAGCGAGGGGCACACCTCGTGCAAGGTGGTCATCTGGGCGATCAATGCGCGCACGAAGGTGGACGTGTTTCGGACCTTCGCGGTCATGGTGAACGTGAAGGACGGTCACAAGGCGCCGCTGGGGATCATGGCCGTGCGGGAGGGCACTGGGGCACAGGGTTGATGGGGGAGGATTTCCTGGTGAAAGCGCTTGCGCGAGGGCGGGGGTCGTGGAAGTAATCACACTACATTTATGACGACAAATGATGGCGGGCTGGACGTGGTGTTGGTGGGGCGGGGAACTTCCCCGGCTCCCGTGCTCGGGCGGGGGCGAGGGCTTGGGGTGGTTGGGCTCGCCGCGTTGGCGTTAGGGGTGGGTCCGTGGATGGCGCAGGGCCAGAGTTTTGTGGTGCCGAATGGTTCGTTCGAGTCGCCGAGCACGTCCTTCGCGAGTCCGTTTGTGGATGACTGGCAGAAGCCTGCGAAGCCGGACTATTTCGACGAGGCGGCCTTTGGTTTCCAGTGGGTGCAGACGGCGGGGGTTTTCGCCAACACGGCGCCCGGGTCGCCCGACCACATTGACAACATGGATGGGTTGCAGTCGGCGTTCCTGTTGGGGTTTCCTCAGGCGGCGCTTTTCCAGGAATTGCCGGAGGCGGAGGCACGTTACACGCCGGGGCTTGCGTATCGGCTGGAGGTGGACCTGTTTGGGAAGGGATTAACGGAGGGGTCGATCCTGACGTTGGGCTTGTATTACCGGGATGACGCGGATCAGGCGGTGAGCGTGGGGACGTTGCCGATCGTCTATTCGGCGGCGGCGTTTCCGTCGACCACGCATTTTTCGGAGTTTGTGGTGGAGGTGCCGGTGGTGCAGGCGGGCGACGCCTGGGCAGGGGAGCCGATTGGGGTGATGTTGGAATCGACGTTCGGGACGGGCAGTGGATTTTGGGATGTGGACAATGTGCGGGTGACGGCGGTGCCGGAGCCGATGTCGCTGGGGTTGGTGGGGGTTGGTTTGGCTGGTCTGGCGCTGTTGCGGATGCGGCGTTGCCGGCAGGGATAGGAGTTCCATGGGCAGGAGACCTCAGGTCTGGACGAAGGCGGTTCTGACGTTCTCGATGGTATGCGGGCGGGTGGTGGCCGGGGGCCTTGCGGTGCCCAATGCCTCGTTCGAGAGTCCGTCGACCAGTTTCGTTTCGGTCTTTGTCGATTCCTGGCAGGAGGCGTCCAAGCCGGACTGGTATTCTGAGGATGGGGGGTTTTTGTGGACGCAACTGATGGGGTTGTTTGTCAATCCGGCGGAGGGTCAGCCGGATCGGGTTACGAACCTGGATGGGCGGCAGGCGTTGTGGCTGTTTGCGGTGCCGGAGGTGGCGGTGTTTCAGGATTACGAGACGCGCGATTGGAACGATGGGGAGCCGAGTCACGGTTTGGATGTGACCTTTCGTGTAGGATGGGCCTACGAATTGACGGTGGGGGTGCTGGGGGGGCTTGGGGGGATGCTGCCCGGGGCGAGTTTGGAGCTGAGCTTGTACTATTTGGATGGGGAAGGAGAGCGCAGGGCCGTGGGGAGCACGGCGATTGTCCATTCGCCGGAACTGTTTCCCGTGGGCACGCGGCTGGTGGATTTTCAGGTTCGGGTGCCGGTGGTTCGGGAGACGGATCCGTGGGCGGGACGCAAGCTGGGGATACGGTTCCTCTCGACGGTGGGCCTGGAACTTCAGGGCGGTTACTGGGATGTCGATCACGTCCGGCTGGTCGAGGTGAGGGCGCCGCGTCTGCAGGTGCCGGTGGTGGAGGGGGGGCGTTTGGTGTTGACGTTCGAGGGGGAGCCGGGGCGCGTTTACGAGTTGTTAGGGGCGGCTGGGGTTACGGTGGCGGATGAGGGGTGGACCGTGTTGGGAACGACCACGAACAGCACGGGGACGGCGAGTTTTTCGGAGGGGCTGGAGGGCGTGGCCGGCCGTTTCTATCGGGTGCGGGAGCAGCCGTGAAGGCAGGATCAGAATCGGTTCCTGGCGGTGGCGTCGGGGGTTTTACCTTGATCGAGTTGCTGGTGGTGGTGGCGATTATTGGGGTGCTTGCCTCGCTGCTGATGCCGGGTCTGAGCAAGGCGCAGGCGACGGCTCGGAAGGCGGCCTGTTTGAACAACCTGCGGCAGGTGGGGATCGCGGTGACGGCGTATGCGCAGGACCACGACGGGAGGATTCCGTTCGGGCCCAAAGCGCCGCCGTTCACGAGCCCGGCGAGTTTCTATCCGTCCACGGGAGCGCCCACGAGTCTGCTCTCGCTGCAATCGGGGGCGGAGGTGGGGCTGGGGCTTTTGCTGCCCCACTACTTGGCGGACCAGGCGCGGGTGTTGTTTTGCCCGGGGACGGATCAGGCGGTGGATGCGAATGGGGAATTGGCGAAGGTGGGACAGGCGCAGGCGCAGGGGAGCTACTATTATCGGCATGCTGGCAACACGCAGCTCTTCGATCTCCCGGGGAGCACCAATCCCCCCACGGCGCCGCGGTTGGATCAGCTCGGGTTGAACCGGCAGGGCCGGCCGATTCGGGTATTGGCGATCGACACGTTGTTTCTCTGTCCGCCGGAGCTCGACGATTTTCAAGTCCGGCCGCGGACGCATCATCGGTTGCGGTTGGCGAACAGTCTGGCGGCGGATGGCAGTGTGGCTTCGCGGCTGAATCGCGAGGGGCGGTTCACGGTGGATCTGCGTGATCCGGCGGCGCTGCGGGGCGCGTTCGATCGGATCCTGGGGGTGCTGGAGGCGGCGGACGCGGAGCCGTAGTGATGGAGTGGGTTTGGCTCAGTGGTTTTGCGTTGCTGGCCGGGTTTGTGGACTCGGTGGTGGGGGGGGGGGGGTTGATTCAGATTCCGGCGTTGTTGCTCTTGCTGCCGGGGCCGCTGGCGGCGCAGATTCCGGCGGTGCTGGGGACGAACAAGCTCTCGTCGATCTGCGGGACGGGGATGGCGTTATGGCAATACACGCGGCGCATCCCGATCCATTGGTCGACGCTGCTGCCGTCGGCGGTGGCGGCGTTTGGGTTTTCTTACTTGGGGGCGCGGACGTTGAGTGCGTTGCCGCGGGAGGCGTTGCGTCCGATTATTCTGGTGCTGCTGGTGGGGGTGATGGTCTACACGTGGGTGCAGCGGGGTTTGGGGGAGCGGCACGCCCCGCGGCATGCGCCGGCTTGGGAGCGGCGGTGGGGGATGGTGGTGGGGGTGGTGATTGGGTTTTACGACGGGTTTTTCGGGCCGGGGACGGGGAGTTTTCTGATGTTTTTGTTCATTGGGTGGTTTGGGTTCGACTTCCTGACGGCGACGGCGAGTGCCAAGGTGATCAACTTTGCGACCAATCTTTCGGCGTTGGGTTACTTTGCGGCGACGGACAACATTTATTACGGGTATGGGGTGGCGATGGCGGTGAGCAATGTAGTGGGGTCGGTGTTGGGAACGCGGATGGCGATGTTGAAGGGCAACCGGTTTGTGCGGCGGTTTTTCCTGTTGGTGGCCGCGGCGATGGTGCTGCGGTTTGGCTACGACGTGGTGGCGCCGTGGTGGCGGGGGCGGTGAGGGGGGGGGCGTTGCGGCAGCGCGGGAGGACGGCGTTTTCCAGGGTCAGTGGTATTCCTGCAGGGTGCGCACGGTGTAGCCTTGGCGTTTGAGGGCGGCGATGCCGAGGGCGGCGGCGCGGGCGCCGGAGAGGGTGGTCATGATGGGGGTGCCGGTGTAGACGGCGGTGGTGCGGATTTTGACTTCGTCGGCGCGGGGGATTTGTCCGCTGGGCGTATTGATGACCAATTGGATTTCCTTGTTTTTGAGGAAATCGATGGCATTGGGTCGGCCCTCTTGGAGTTTGAAGACGCGTTGGACTTTGAGTCCGGCCTTTTCGAGGACGGTGGCGGTGCCGCTGGTGGCGATGAGGTCGAAGCCCAGCTCGGCGAACTGGCGCGCGACGTCGGCCACGTGGTGTTTGTGTTGGTCGTTGACGCTGAGGAAGACGCGGCCACTGAGGGGGAGGGGCCCGCCGGCGGCCATTTGCGATTTGGCGTAGGCGACGCCCAGGTCGGGGTCGAGGCCCATGACCTCTCCGGTCGAGCGCATTTCCGGGGAGAGGAGGATGTCCTGGCCGAGGAAGCGACTGAAGGGGAACACGGACTCTTTGACGGTCCAGTGGGCGGTCCAGACCTCCTGGGTGAAGCCCAGGTCCTGCAAGGTGCGGCCGGCCATGACTTTGGCGGCCAGCTTGGCCAAGGGCACTCCGATGGCCTTGCTGACAAAGGGCACGGTGCGGGAGGCGCGGGGGTTGACTTCGAGGACGTAGACGGTTTCGTCTTTGACGGCGTATTGGACGTTCATGAGCCCGGCCACGCGCAGCTCGCGGGCCATGGCGTGGGTGTGTTGGCGGATGGTCTCGATGGCCCGCGGGGACAACGAATGGGGCGGGAGCACCATGGCGGCATCGCCCGAGTGGACCCCGGCGAACTCGATGTGCTCGAGCATCCCGCCCACGACGATGGTCCCTTCGTCGGCGGAGCCAAACAGGCCGACATCGGCGATGCAATCCACGTCGACCTCGGTGGCGTCTTCGAGGAACTTGTCGACCAGGACGGGGCGTTCGGGGGACGCCTCGACGGCGAAGCGCATGTAATGGGTCAATTCGGAATCGGCGTAGACGATTTGCATGGCCCGGCCGCCGAGGACGAAGGAGGGGCGGACGAGGACGGGGTAGCCGAGGCGGTGGGCGGCCTCGAGGGCCTCGGTTTCGTTGGTGGCGATGCCGTTGGGGGGTTGCGGGATGCCGAGTCGATCCAGCATCGCGGCGAACAACTTGCGGTCTTCAGCCACCTCGATGCTTTGGGGGGAGGTGCCGATGATATTGACGCCGTTGCGCTGGAGGCCGAGGGCGAGGTTGAGCGGGGTTTGGCCGCCGAACTGGGCGATGGCGCCCCAGCAGCCCTCGCGCTCATAGATATGGAGGACGTCCTCGAGGGTCAGCGGTTCGAAGAAGAGTTTGTCGCTGGTGTCGTAGTCGGTGGAGACGGTTTCCGGATTCGAGTTGACCATGATGGTCTCGAATCCCTCCTCCTTGAGGGCGAAGGCGGCGTGCACGCAGCAGTAATCGAACTCGATGCCTTGTCCGATCCGATTGGGGCCGCCGCCGAGGATCATCACCTTGCGGCGGTCGGTCCGTTTGACCTCGTCCTCGCCCCGGTCGTAGGTCGAGTAGTAATACGGGGTGTAGGCTTCGAACTCGGCGGCGCAGGTGTCGACCAGGCGATAGCTGGGGACGAGGCCGAGAGCCTTGCGGCGGTCGCGCACCTGGTCCTCGGTGCGGCCGGTCAGGTGGGCGATTTGGCGGTCGGAGAACCCGAGCGATTTCGCGCGGGCCAGGAGTTCGGGGGTCAGTTCTTTCACCGTGTTGGGTCTTCGATTCGAGGCCGGCCAAGGAAACCGCAGCGGCCTCCCGGTGTCGAGTGTGGAGTGCCTGGGAGTTGGGGGAGCTGGCGGCGGTCCACCTGGGGCGGCCCACCCCTCGGCCTGCACCGGGGGGCAATCCGGTCCGCATTCCATTCTGGCCGGGCCGGGCCGGGCCGGTTAGGTTGGGTCCGTGCTTGCTGGGTTTGCCACCGCCCGCTCGTGTCACCGGTTGCCGCCGCGCGGCGTGCGCTGGTTGGGGTGGGCGTGGCCCGGGACGGTGGAGGGTCGATGAAGTCCTTCAGTGCCCAGCTGGCGAGGTTTTTACGCCTGAAGAAGGCGGTGCGGAACATCAAGCTGGCCGGGGGGTTTCTGTTGGTGTTGGGGGTGATGGTGGCGGGGTACAGTGTATTGTTTCACTTCCTGATGGCGTGGGAGGGGCGCAGTTACAGTTGGGTCACGGGCTTTTACTGGACGCTCACGGTGATGACGACACTGGGGTTTGGGGACATCACGTTTCACAGCGATCTCGGGCGGTTGTTCTCAATCGTGGTCCTGCTTTCGGGGGTGGTGTTTCTCCTGGTGCTGCTTCCTTTCACCTTCATTCAGTTTTTTTATGCGCCGTGGATGGAGGCCCAGACCGCGGCGCGGGCGCCTCGGCAACTGCCGCCGGAGACGGCGGGGCATGTCATTTTGACGAACTACGATCCGGTGACCCACGCCTTGATCAATCGGCTGGAGCAGTACGGTTACGGTTATGTGTTGGTGGTGAGGGAACTGGAAGAGGCGTTGCGGCTGCACGACCTCGGATTGAACGTCGTCTTGGGCGAACCGGATCTCCCCGCCACCTACCAGCGAGTGAACATCCATCAGGCTGCCCTCCTGGCGGCGACGGGGTCGGAAGTCCACAGCACGAATATCGCGTTCACCGCCCGGGAACTGTCCAAGACGGTTCCGATCGTGACCACCGCGAAGACCGCGGCGGCCGAGGAGATTCTGAAGATGGCCGGCAGTTCGCACGTGATTCGGTTGGGACAATTGATGGGGCAATCGCTGGCCCGGCGCACCTTGGGGGGCGACGCGGCGGCGCACCTGCTGGGGCGGTTCGACGAGTTGCTGATTGCGGAGGCGACGGCCTCCGGCACGCCGCTCCAGGGCAAGACGCTGGCGGAGTCCCGGCTGCGCGAGTTGGTTGGGCTGACGGTGATCGGGGTATGGGAGCGCGGGCGGTATGAGACGGCCCGGGCGGACACGTTGATTGGGCCGAACACGGTCTTGGTGTTGGCGGGGTCGGCCGAGCAGGTCCGTCATTACAACGAGTTGTTCTGCATTTACAATCAGGTGCATGCGCCGGTGGTGGTGCTGGGGGGCGGTCGGGTGGGGAAGGCCACGGGGGAGTCCCTGACCCAGCGCAATCTGGACTATCGGATTGTCGAACTGCTGCCCGAGCGGATCCCGGCCGGGCAGGCGGATCGCTACATTTTGGGGGACGCGGCGGATTCGGACACGTTGCGGCGGGCGGGCATCGACCGGGCGCCGGCGGTGATTGTGACGCCCCACGACGATGACATCAGCATTTACCTCACGATCTTCTGTCGCCGGCTCCGGCCGGACATTCAGATCATCAGCCGGGCGACGCACGAGCGCAATGTGTCGACCTTGCACCGGGCGGGGGCGGATTTCGTGATGTCCTACGCCTCGATGGGGTCGAACATCATTTTCAATCTCCTCAAGCGGAGCGACATCCTGATGTTGGCGGAGGGGCTGAACGTCTTTCGGCTCAAGACCCCGGCGGCGTTGGCTGGCAAGTCGCTGGCGCAGACCGAACTCCGGCGGGCGACCGGGTGCCACGCCCTGGCCCTGCAGGAGGGCGGCCAGGTGCAGATCAACCCTGACCCGCAACGTCCGCTGCCAGCCGATTCGGAGATCATCCTGATCGGGACGCTCGAGGCGGAGCAGAGTTTCTTCCGCAGTTACGGTTCGAGCGCGGGTTGAGGGTTAAGGGAAGGTTCAGGGAGAGACTCGACCTCCGAATTTCTGACGCGCAGTGGGACCATGAACCGGGCGGACCGGGAGCAAGAGCAAGAGCAAGAGCAAGAGCAAGAGTACGAATTCTGCCTCTTGCACTCTGCCTTCTGCCTTTCCGGTTCAGGGAGAGGCTGGCCAAAGGCCGGGTGAGGGGGCGTCCGAGTTTCGGAAGGAGGGTGGCTGCGGCGGCGGGGCATTGACTTGCTTTGGAGCGGGTTGGGTGCATAGGATGGGTTGAACGGCCATCCTGTGCTGACCATCGGGGCAAAGAAGCGCGACCAGATCGTGGTGATCGTTTTGGGGGCGCGCACGACGAACGCTATTCATCTGGAGCGGGTGGGCAATGGTTTCAACTTCCTGAATTACACCTTGCAGCCGACGCCGGCGCGGGTGCCTGGGTTGAGTCATGAGATGCTGGTGGAGCACTTCAAGCGGGTGTATCAGGCGTTGGAGACGCCGACGCGGCGGGTGGTGATGGTGATTGGGATGGGGGACTCGATTTTGCGGCATGCGGAGGTGCCTGCGATGGGGTTATCGGAGCTGCGGGGGTTGATTCAGAACAACTCCAAGAACTTGCTGCAGCAGGATTTGTCGGAGCATGTGATTGACTGCCACGTGTTGCGGAGTGGTGGGGAGGGGCGTGGGGGTGCGAAGTGCAAGGTCTTGATTGGGGGAGCCCGGCGGCAGTTGGTGCAGGATTTGCGGGCGGCGTTGACGGCGGCGGGGTTGATTCCGGAGCACATTACGTTGAGCCAGGTGGGGCTGGTGAACGCGGCGTGGATTGCGTTGCCGGACGTGATCAAGGGCGGGGTGGTGGCGTTGGTGGATGTGGGGTTTGCGAGTTCGACGATCAGTTTCCTGGTGCGGGGCGAGGTGATGTTGAGCCGGGTGGTGGCCATGGGGGCGCAGGCGTTCACGCACGGATTGGCGGAGGCGATGAGCATTAGTCACCAGGCGGCGGAGGGGGCGATCCTGGTGATGACGGACAAGGTGCGGGCGCAGTTGCAGGGGTTGTTGGCGCCGTTGCATCAGGAATTGCGGGCGTCGATCGATTTCTTCGAGGATGAGCACAATCAGCGGGTGGAACGGGTGTTGGTGTCGGGGGGGTCGGCGCGGTCGGAGTTCATCGTGCAGGCGTTGGCGGGGGGGTTGGCGCTGCCGGTGAGCAAGTGGGATCCGACGACGACCTTGAACCTGAAGTTGCCGGCCCAGCGGATGGAGGAGGTGGGGAAGGATGCGCCGCAATTGGCGGTGGCGATTGGGGCGGCGATGACCTGGTTTGACCAGCATTTGTTGCACATCGATTTCCTGGCCCAGGAGCATGAGACCCGGGAGCGGCGGCGGCGGGATCCGGTCCGCTGGGGGGTGCGGTTGGCCATCGGCTGCGTGGTGGCGACCCTGTCGTGGGCGGGGTATTTGTGGTATGTGCATCGGCAGGCGGAGGTCTTATTGGGGAATTCGGAGAAGGCCCTGCACACCGTGCAGAAGAAGGCCATTCGGGTGGCGGTGTTGTCGAAGCGGATTGGGGAGTTGGAGCGGGCGCTGCGGGTGTTGACGCAGCATGCGACGAACCGGTTTCTCTGGGCCTTGCCGTTGAGCGAGTTGCCGGCGGCGATGGTGGAGCATATTCGGATGATCCAGGTGCGGATCGAGGAGGGGGTGACCCACACGGCTGGGACGAAGGAGAGCCGGGTGGGGGAGAAGGTGATCCCGGCCAAGCCGGCCACGGTGACGCAGCGGTTCACCATGACGTTGCAGGCGAAGGACACGGGGAATCCGCCGGCCACGGACAAGTTCATCAAGGCGCTGACCGAGTTGCCGTGGTTTCGCGACAACCTGAGTCTAGGCCAGTCGGTGCGGCTGAAGGAGCGCGGGGCGGAGCAGGTGGATCCGACGGATCCGACGCGGACGTTCATCCTGTTCACGGTGGAGTGTCTTTTCCCGGAGAAAGTGACTCGCGATGAATGAGCAACTCCAGGAGAAGCGCAATGTGTTGCTGGGGTTGGCGGCGGGGACGGTGGCGGTGTGTGCGGCGATTTGGTATTTCCTGATTCGGGCGGAGTACCAGGCCATCGACGCGGCGCGCGAGACCCGGGCGCAGGTGGTGGCGAAGATTGGGGTGGCGCGGAAGAACGCGCAGTTGGCCGAGCAGATGGAGATGGAGTTGGCCCAGAACATGGAGCGGTTGGAGGCGCTGGAGGAGGGGATGGCCGAGGGGGACGTCTACTTGTGGATCATCAATCGGCTTCTGCAGTATCGGGAGCCCTTTGGGATTGAGTTCCTGGAATTCGACCCGCCGCAGGTGGGGGAGGTGGACGTCCTGCCGAAGGTGCCCTACAAGGCGGCGCGGTTTGCGGTCAGCGGAACGGGGACGTATTTCGGGTTTGGGGAGTTCCTGGCCGAGTTCGAGAATCAGTTCCCGACCATGCGGATTCGGCGGCTGGATTTGGAGCCGGCGGCGGGTTACCTGGAGACGAGCCCCGAGCCTCGGCTTGCGTTCAAGATGGAGTTTACGATGTTGGTGCGCACACCGGAGAACCGGTTGCTGGAGCGGGAGCCGGCGGAAGGGCGGTAGGGTGCGCTCGGGGCGCCATGAGCCCCACAGGCATTCATCAGGAGCGGTCGAAGAGGTCGAGTTGGGCCTGGCGCGGACGGCGGAAGGAGGCGGTGGAGAGGGTGGGGAATTCTTGGGTCAAGCCGGCGCGGCGGCAGGACACCTCGAACACTCGCTTCAGCCAAGCGGCCGCGGGCCCCTCGCCCCGCATTCGGCGGTGGAAACGTCCCTCGGTCAGTTGGCCCTCGCGCAGGGCGCGCAGCCCGGCCAGGACGCGCTCGCGGCGGGCGGGTCGGTGTTGTTGCAGCCAGTCGTCGAACAGGTCGAGCACTCCGTGGGGGAGTCGGAGGATTTGGTAATGGGCGGAGCGGGCCCCGGCGCTGGCCGCGGCGGCCAGCAGTTGGGGGACTTCGTGGTCGTTGAGCCCGGGGATGACGGGGGCGACGAACACGCCGACCGGGATGCCGGCCCGGGCCAGGGTTTCGATCGTGACCAGCCGCGCGGCCGGCGGGGCGGTGCGCGGTTCGAGGACGCGGCGCAGGTCCGGATCGAGGGTGGTCAGGGACAGGTGGACGACCACCGCCTGGGAGCGGGCCAGTTCGGCCAGCAGATCGAGGTCGCGCGTCACCAGTTGGTTCTTGGTCACGATCGCGACCGGGTTGCGGCATTCGGCGAGGACCTCGAGGCAGGCACGGGTGAGTCGGAGTCGGCGTTCGATGGGCTGGTAGCAGTCGGTGACTCCGCTGAGGGCGATGGTCTGCGGCCGCCAACCCGGAGCCGCCAGCTCCCGTCGGAGCAGGGCCCCAGCCCGCAGTTTGACCATGATCCGGGTCTCGAAGTCCAGGCCGGCCGAGAAGCCCAGGTACTCGTGGGTGGGCCGCGCGTAGCAGTAAATGCACCCATGTTCGCATCCGCGGTAGGGGTTGATGCTGGCGTCGAACCCTACGTCGGGGCTATCGTTGTAAGAGATGATGCCCTCCGACGCATCCACGTAGAACTCAGTGGGCGGCGGGGGTTCGTCCGGGTTGGGGTTGTCGGGGTCGGGTTCGAGGTGAAGCCGATCGAAACGGTTGGCCGGGTTGGAAGCGGCGCCGCGGCGGGGCGAAGGGGGGGGCATGGGACGGCGCAGGGTTGACGGTGTGGGGGGGCGGGACTTTAACTCGGGGGATGCGCGGGTGTGTGTTGATGATGATGGCGGGCTTGCTGGCGGGCTGTCGGGGCCCGGCCTCGGAGACAAGCGAGTTCCAGTCGGTGCGCAGCCCGGTTCCACCGCGCGCGGGGGTCACGACCAGGTCGTCCCCGCAGCGGGATGCCCCGGCCCGGGCGGTGCCGCGGGTGGGGGTGTCGGAGGCGCCGCGGGGCCGGGTGGTGTCCGTGAACGCGAGCCTGCGGTTTGTGGTGATCGATTTTGGGTTGGGGAGGATGCCGTCGGTGGGAACCCGATGGGGGGTGTATCGCGGCGGGCTCAAGGTGGGCGAGGTAAAAATCACGGGGCCGCAGGAGGAGACCAACATTGTCGGGGACATCACGAGCGGGGACGCGCGGTCCGAGGACGAGGTGCGATTGGAGTAGGAGATGGGAGATATTCATCAGTGCAGAAGTAAGCATACACCCCATCCCTCTCCCCAACCCTTGAAAGCGAAGCGATGGAACGGGGTTGGGGAGAGGGAGAAAGGGAGAGGGGAGCCATCCTGTGTCTGCCTACTTATGCACTCATCAATAGGAGATGGGTCTTACGGGCTCACTGATTTGCCGAGCGCCCGACTTACTGCCTCACTGCCTCACTGCCTTAATGCCTTTGCGATTATTTCCGGGAGGGCTTGCGGTTGTAGGGGGAGTGGAGGTTGAAGTAGATGCCACAGAGGGGTTGGTCGCCGTCGGTTTGGCTGAGGATGATGGTGATTTGCTGGTCGAGGGCGATGCCGTGGCGGAGGCCGGGGGCGCGGTTGAGGTAGGCTTTGATGGCCTTTTCCATGAGGGAGAGGAGGGAGGCCTGGCAATCGTCGGGGGCTTTGTGGAGGCAGACGACATGTTTTTCGAAGTTCCGGAGGGCTTCGGCCATTTCGGGCTTGAACGTAGCCACGGTAAGTTCCATGGGTTGAACTTACGGAGGTCTGGGGTGAAGTAAACGAAAATGAAGGTGCCGATAAAGGGTTGCGCCCGGGGCATGAAACCAGTCTACTGCGCGGCTGATGACGCGCGATTTTGGCATGCCGCGGCTGCTGCTGATTTACCTGATCAGCATCCCGCTGGCTTTGTTTATCGGCTACCGGTTGGCGACGCCGCTGAACGTGGGGAGTTTGGGGGTGGTGTCGTTGTGTTTGCTGGTGTTGGCGTTTCCGGTGTTCATGCGGCAGCACCATGCGATGTTGGTGGTGGCGTGGCATGCGTCGTTGATCCTGTATTTCCTGCCGGGGCAACCTCCGCTGTGGGTGGTGTTGGCGTTGGGGAACATCGGGTTTGCGATGTTGAACCGGACCTTGAAGAAGGAGGTGAACTACATCCATGTGCCGCAGGTGTCGTGGGCGTTGGTGTATTTGGGGGCGGTGGTGATGGGGACGGCGTTGCTGACCGGTGGCATCGGGGCACGGGTGTTGGGGTCGGACACGTATGGGGGGTCGCGGTATTTTGCCACCTTCGCGGCGATGGTGGGCTATTTCGGGCTGGTGACGCAGGCGATTCCGCGGGAGCGCGGGGTGTTGATGGCGTCGTTGTTTTTCCTGGGCGGGGTGACGGCGGTGGCGAGCGACGTCGTGTATGCGGCGGGGCCGCGGTTCTATTTTCTTTACGCGTTCTTTCCGACCCAGTTGGCGTATCTGCAGGCGATCACGCAGGATGCGATGGTGCGGTCGACGGGGTTGACGTGGGCGGCGTTGTCGGTGTTTTACTTCACGTTATTGCGGTTCGGGATTCGGGGGTTGTTGGACTTGCGGCGTCCGTGGCGTCTGGCGATGTTTTTTGCGGCGCTGGTGGGCGGGTTTTACGGGGGCTACCGGAGTTCGGTGTTGCTGATGGGGTTTGTGTTCCTGGTGCAGTTTTTCTTCGAGGGGCTGCATCGGACGCGGTTTTTGCTGGTGGTCCTGGTGGCCTTGGCGGTGGGGGGGCCGGTCTTCCTGGGGAACCTGGATCGGATGCCGCTGACGGTGCAGCGGAGTTTCAGTTTCTTGCCGGTGAAGGTGGATCCGCAGGCGAAGGCGGATGCGGCGGCGACGGTGGATTGGCGGGTGACGATGTGGCGGATCATGGTGCCGGAGATCCCGCGGTATTTGCTGTTAGGGAAAGGGTATAGCTTCAGCGGGTCGGAGTTTTACCTGACGCAGGAGGCGGTAAAGAAAGGGATTTACTTTGGGTTCGAGGAGGCGTTGGTGACGGGGGATTACCACAATGGGCTGCTGACGTTGCTGATTCCGTTTGGGGTTTGGGGGATGATCGGTTTCCTCTGGTTAGGGGGTGCGGGGCTCTGGGTCTTGTGGCGGAACTGGCGGTATGGGGATGAAGTATTGAGGCAAGTGAACACGTTTCTCCTGGCCTATTTTGCCGCGCGGTTTCTGTTTTACTTCACCCTCTATGGGAAGTTCGACCAGGACCTGTTTGTGTTTACGGGGACCGTCGGGTTGAGCATTTCCCTGAACGCCGGGGTGCGGAAACCGGAGGAGGTGGAGGGGGCGGTGGGCGAGGCGGGGGTCCGGCGGACCTGAGGGGCAGGCGCGGATGACGCGGGAGCTCAGGCTGACGTTCGGGCAGGGGGTGTATGTGGCCTGCCTGGTGGTGGCGTTGGTGGTGGGGACGTTGCTGGCGAACCCGGAGGATCTGGTTAACTCGGTGGGGTTGGCGGCCTTTTTCCTGGTGCTCTCGGTGCCGGTCTTGCTGGTGTGGCATCATCCGCTGCTGGTCTGCGCGTCGAACACGGCGTTGATTGTCTACTTCGTGCCGGGGCAGCCGAATCTCTGGATGGTATTGGCGGGCTGTTCGGTTGGGATTTCCCTGTTGGAGCGGGCCGTGCGCAAGGAGACCCTGTTCATCCATGTGCCGGTGTTGGGGTGGGCGGTGGCGTTTCTGGGGCTGGTGGTGATCGTGACCGCGCTCTTCACGGGCGGGATGGGGGCGCAGGTGTTCGGGTCGGAGATCTATGGCGGGTCGCGGTATTTTGCCACCATAGCGGGGGTGCTGGGTTACTTCGGGCTGGTGACGCAGCCGATCCCGACGGAGCGCGGGGTGTTGATGGCGTCGTTGTTTTTCCTGGGGGGGATGACGGCGCTGGCGAGCGACCTGGTCTTCCTGGCGGGGCCGGAGTTTTACTTTTTGTATGCGTTTTTCCCGACCCAGTTGGCCTATTTGCAGGCGATCACGCAGGACGCACTGGTGCGGTCGACGGGGCTGACCTGGGCGGCGCTGTCGCTGTATTACTTCACCTTGCTGCGGTTTGGGATTCGGGGGGTGTTGGACCTGCGGCGGCCGTGGCGGATGGCTCTCTTTCTGGCGGGGGTCTGGGGTGGATTCTATGGGGGCTATCGGAGTTCGGTGCTGTTGATGGGGTTGGTGTTCGGGGTGCAGTTTTTCTGTGAGGGGCTGCATCGGACGCGGATTTTGCCGATGCTGCTGGTGGTGGGGACGCTGGTGGGGGCGGGGGTGGCGACGCGGTTGGATCGGTTGCCGCTGACCATTCAGCGGAGTCTGAGTTTTCTGCCGGTGCAGGTGGATCCGCAGGCGCGGGCGGACGCGGCGGCCACGTTGGACTGGCGGGTCACGATGTGGCGGATCATGGTCCCGGAGATCCCGAAGTACCTATGGTTGGGGAAGGGGTATAGCTTCAGCGGGGCCGAGTTTTATCTGACCCAGGAGGCGGTCAAGCATGGGATTTATCGGGGGTACGAGGAGGCGTTGGTGACGGGGGATTATCATAGTGGGCTGTTGACCCTGATGATTCCGTTCGGGGCCTGGGGGATGGCGGGGTTCCTGTGGTTGGGGTTGGGCGGGGTGTGGGTGTTAGGGCGGAACCGGCGGTATGGGGATGATCGGCTGCGGCAGGTGAACACGTTCCTGTTGGCCTATTTCGTGGCCCGGTTCGGGTTTTTCCTGGTGTTTTACGGCAAGTTCGATCAGGACCTGATCGTGTTCACGGGGACGCTGGGGCTGAGCGTGGCGTTGAACCACGGGGTGCGTTCGGGGGCGGAGGCGGCGGCGT
>CAZVRY010000088.1:0-4620 GCA_964629545.1 uncultured Verrucomicrobiota bacterium
TCCAACCGCTTCGCCCGTCCCTCTCCCTCGGCCGGCGCCCCCGCCCACGCAGCCAGACCGTCTCCCGTCGCGCCTCCTCCAGATAGATCAACTCCGCCTTCAACTTGCGAAAGGCCGCCACGCGATCCGGCCCCAGCGCCCCTGCCTCCACCGCCGCCAAGACCGCACACCCCCTCACCCCCTCGTGCCCGCAATCGCTGAACCTGCACCCCGCCGCCAAAGCCACCACGTCCGGAAACGCCTCGTGCAGATCCACCCCAGCCATCCAAAGGTGAAACTCCCGCATCCCCGGCGTGTCGATCACCACTCCGCCACCCGGCAACACGATCAACTCCCGCCAAGACGTCGTGTGCCGGCCCTTCGCATCGTGCTCCCTCACCTCCGCCGTGGCCTGGACCTCCTCCCCATACAAACGGTTGATCAAACTCGACTTGCCTACCCCCGATTTCCCCACAAATACCGCCGTCGTCCCAGGCCCGACCAGCGCCCCCATCAACTCCACCCCGCACCCCGTCAGTGCGCTCACATCCAACACCTTCGCCCCGCCCGCCAATTGCCCCGCCTCCGCGTGCCGCTCCCTCACGTGATCGTCCAAATCAACCTTGTTCAGCAGCACCACTGGCTCCACCCCAGCCTCGCGCACCATCGCCAAATAACGCTCCAACAACCGTCCATTGTAGCCCGCGTCCAACGCCTGCACGATGAAGGCCCGATCCACGTTCGCCACCAGCACCTGCTCCTCCACCTCCCGTCCCGCCACCTTCCGCGCTAACCGCGTCCGCCGCGGCAACACCGACTGAATCACCGCCTTCCCTCCCCCAGCCACCGGCGCCACCACCACCCAGTCCCCCACCTTCGGAAAGTCCGCCGCCCGGCCCGCCCGACCCATAACACGACCCGCTACCCGCGCCTCCCACGTCACCCCCTCGCCATAGACGATATACCCCCCGCGAGCCTCCACCGCCACCCGTCCCACCACCCCGCCCTCCCCACCGTGCCCCGCCAGCACCTCCTCCCAAGCCGCCGACCACCCCAACGCGCGCAACCTCGACCCAGGCGAATCCATGCCCCGGCAATCCGCGCTCTCCATAACTATCCTTGAAGTCCGAAACTCATGGTGGACCGGTCAAATCTGGATCTTCGCATCACCCAGGTTTCAAGGATTCGAAGAGCGAGGCGTGGGGATCGGGCCGAAACACCGTAAGGAGGTAAGCACAGGTGTCTGAGTTTCCGGGCTGAGGCGCGCCTCGCTAGCCTCGACTGGCCTCCATTCCGCAAAAGCAGACGGGCCAGCCGTCGCCAGCCAGCCCGTCCCGCCAAGTCTCCTGCCGCCCGAAGGTCATTTCTTCGGAGCCATCTCGCGATCACGCTCCTCCATCGCCGCCTTCCGCGACAACTTCACCCGCCCCTTCTCGTCCACCCCGATGCACTTTACCCAAATCTCGTCGCCCAACTTCACGATGTCCTCCACCTGCTTCACCCGGAAGTTCGCCAACTCGCTCACATGGCAGAGGCCATCCTTGCCCGGAAACACCTCCACGAAGGCGCCGAATTCCTTGATCGTCACCACCTTGCCACGGTAGATCTTGCCCACCTCGATCTCCGCGGTAATCCCCTCGATCGCCTCGCGCGCAATCTGCATCCCCTCCGCCGACACCGAGTAAATCTGCACCGAACCGTCGTCCTCAATGTTGATCTCGCAGCCAGACTCTTCGACGATCCGTTTGATGTTCTTCCCACCAGGCCCAATAATCGCCCCAATCTTCTCGGGGTTGATCTTCAACGTCAAAATCCGCGGCGCATACTTGCTCAGCTCCGTCCGCGGCGCCGCGAGCGTTTCCGCCATCTTCTGCAAAATGTGCAGCCGCGCCACCCGCGCCTTCTCCACCGCCTCCGCCATCAAGTCGTGCGGCACCCCCCTCAGCTTCAAGTCCAACTGGAACCCTGTAATCCCCTTCTCCGTCCCCGCAATCTTGCAGTCCATGTCGCAGAAGGCATCCTCCCACCCGATAATGTCCGTCAACAACTTGTAGGCGCTGATCATCCCCTCCCCATCGTATTCCGTGCACAGACCAATGCTGATCCCCGCCACCGGCCGGATCAACGGCACCCCCGCATCCATCAGGGCCAAACTGCCCCCACACACGCTCGCCATCGAGGTCGAGCCGTTCGATTCCATGATCTCGCTCGTCACCCGCACCGCATACGGAAACTCCTTCAGCGGGACCATCGGCTCGATCGACCGCTCCGCCAACGCCCCATGCCCAATCTCGCGCCGGCCAGGACCGCTGATCCGCCCTGTCTCCCCCACCGAAAAATTCGGGAAGTTGTAGTGCAACAAGAACTGCTTCTCCGAATCCCCGCCCGTGTAAGCGTCGAACTCCTGCATGTCCTCCTTCGTCCCCAGCGTCGCCAATACCATCGCCTGCGTCTCCCCACGGCAGAATAACGCCGAACCGTGCGCCCGCGGCAACACCCCCGCCTCGCTCGTGATCGTCCGAACCTCATCCAGCGAACGCCCATCCAGGCGCTTCCCCTCCGCCATCAGGAGCGAACGCACCGCCTCCTTCTGCATGTAGTAAAAGGCCTCCCGCAATACCCCCGACGTCACCTTCTCCTCGCCAAACTTCTCCTTCAGCTTCGTCCCGACGTCTTCCGTCACCGCCTTCCACGCCGCCTCCCGAGCCATCTTCCCCGGCGTCAACAACGCGGGAATGGTCCGGTCCCCCGCCAATGCCTTCGCCTCGCTCAGGATCTCTTCCGGCACCACACTCGCGGTGATCGTCCGCTTCGCCTTCCCTGCCTTCGCCGCCAACTCCTTCTGGCCGGCGATCAGCGGCTGAATGGCCTCCTGGCCAAACCGCAACGCCGCGTTGAAATCCGCCTCCGAGATCTCCTTGGCCGCCCCCTCGAACATCACCAACTCCTTCTCGCTCCCCACATACACCAAGTCCAAATCGCTCAAGGCCTGCTCCGTATGCGTCGGATTCGCCACGAACCGACCGTCCACCCGCCCCACCCGCACCGCCGCAATCGGCCCCGCCCACGGGATGTCGCTCACCATCAACGCCGCGGAAGCCCCGTTGATCGCCAAAACGTCCGGATCGTTCTCCCCATCCGCGCTCAACAGAATGCACTGAACCTGCACCTCGTTATACCACCCCTTCGGAAACAAGGGCCGAATCGGCCGGTCAATCATCCGACACGTCAGAATCTCCTTCTCCGTCGGCCGACCTTCCCGCTTGAAATAGCCTCCCGGGAACTTCCCCGCCGCCGCCGCCTTCTCCCGGTAATCCACCGTCAGAGGGAAAAACTCCTGCCCCTCCTTCGCATTGGCAGCCGCCACCGCCGCCACCACCAAGATCGTCTCCCCCAACCCTACGGTCACCGCCCCATCCGCCTGACGCGCCAACTTGCCCGTCTCGATGGTGATCGTCTGTGCTCCAATTTGAACCTTCGTCTGCTCAGCCATAACTAGTTGCCATGAACCCGCCAGCCCAGAGGAACTTCATTCAGCCGCGCCTCCAGCGCGGCTGAATGAAATTTCCCAGTGCCAACGGGCTCAATCGTTCCCTGCGCGATCGCGTTGTTCCAGGCCAGGCCCAAGTCGCGCTTTCCAGGGCCAAACCCAAAATATACGGGGCTTCCCACGGAACAGGCCGCCAGGAAACCCCGCCCAAAATCAATGCCGCAGCTTGAGCTTCTTCGTCACCGCCTGGTAGCGCCGACTGTCGGTCCGGTGCAGGTAGTCCAACAATCGCCTCCGCTGCCCCACCATCATCAACAGTCCACGCCGCGAACTGTGATCCTTCAGGTTCTTCTGCAGATGCTCCGTTAGGTGATTGATACGCTCGGTCAGTAACGCGATCTGCACGTCGGCAGAACCCGTGTCGCGCTCATGCACCCGAAATTCACTGATCGTCTTCGTTTTCTCTGGCATACGGTCAATCTGGAAACCGTCTATTAAAGCCCCGCACTCTAGGAAACGGAGCGAAACCATGTAAAGCTTATTCCCGGGCACCCGCGCCCTCGGATGGTGCCAGGGGAGGGAATTGAACCCCCGACCAAGGGCTTATGAGTCCCCTGCTCTACCTCTGAGCTACCCTGGCCACCTCATCCGCCGCGCCAACCGCCGCGCGTCCCCGCGCCGCCGCCGCCCGGTCTTCGGACTCACCACAATGAGACCAACCGCACCTTCGCGGAACCGACCCCTCCGTGTCAAACCCTATGATCGCCCGCCCGCAACCTCACCCACGCCAGCCCGGCCCAACCCGACCGTCAGCATGCCGGGAACCCCCCCCTCTACCACGACCTCCCCCAGCCCAACCGCCACCTCCTTGCCTCCGAAGAGACCGCGCCGCCAGCAGGGCGACATCCCAACCCCGCCGCCAACAAGCGGCCGCCTGCACCGCCCGCTTGCGCCCTCATTGCGGTCTTCCCTTCCGCCCCCAAATCGCTTAGTCATACGCCCTCCAAATGCCAACGCCCTATCCTGCCCCGCTGCGGTCCTTCACCCTCGCCCTCGCCACCTCCCTCCTCCCCCACCCCGCCCACCGCGCAGCCCCCCCCCCCCCCCCCCCCCACCCCCCCCGCCCCCACCCCCCCCCCCACCCCCCCGGG
>CAZVRY010000088.1:4630-23955 GCA_964629545.1 uncultured Verrucomicrobiota bacterium
CCTCGGCGATCCCCCCGCCAGCCCCCAACCCATCCGCGGAGCCCGCATGCCCGCCCTCAGCCCCGATGGACAACGCATCGTCTTCGTCTATCGCGGCGACCTCTGGTCCGCCCCTGCCACCGGCGGACGCGCCCTCCCCATCACCCGCCACCTCGAGCTCGACGCCTATCCCCTCTTCTCCCCAGACGGCCAATCCCTCGCCTTCGCCAGCCGCCGCCACGGGAACTGGGATCTGTTTCTCATGGCCGCCGAGGGCGGCCCCGCCCGCCAACTCACCTGGCACGCATCCGCCGACCTCCCATCCGGCTGGAGCCCCGACGGCCAATCCCTCCTCTTCACCGCCAAGCGCGACACCGCTGACTGGACCCTCTACGCCCTCGACATCTCATCGCTCCAACTCAAGAAGCTCGCGGAGGACTACGCCACCATGGCCACCCCCAACTGGTCACCCGACGGAACCTGGATCGTCTACGGCCGCTTCGGCTTCCCCTGGTGGCGCCCCCGCTACCACGGCTCCGCCGCCGCCCAAGTCTGGCTCCTCAACCCCGCCAACGGCCAACGCCAACCCCTCACCTCCAACCAGGCCCAGCACCTCTGGTCCCGCTTCCTCCCCTCCAACCGCGACGTCGTCACCGTCACCGTCGCCGAACCTACCCCCTCCACCACCCTCGTCGACCACACCCTCCCCCGCCTCGAGGATTCCCCCCAACGCACTCCCAACCTCTGGCGCATCAACCTCGACGGCCAAACAACCCCCCTCACCCGCTTCGTCGGCCGCGGCGGCGTCCGCTCCCCCTCCGTGGCCACCCAAACCGGCGATATCGCCTTCGAATACGACGCCAAACTCTGGCTCCTCCGCGCCGGCCAAGCCGACCCCGCCGAACTCGCCTTCACCGCCGCCGCCGACGATAAGCAAAACCGCCAACGCAAAGAAAAAATCGTCAACGGCGTCACCGAAGCAGAACCCTCCCCCGACGGCAAACAGTTCGCGTTCGGCCTCCGCGGCGATATCTGGACCGTCGCCGTCGAAAAACCAACCGGCGTCGCCGCACGCAGGGCCGAATTCGCCCGCCGCCTCACTGACTGGGCCGGCGATGACTCCGACTTCGTCTGGTCCCCCGATGGCAAAACGCTCTACTTCACCTCCGACCGGGAAGCCAATACCCGCCTCTATCAACTCGACCTCGCCAACCTCGAGGTCAAACCCCTCTGGAACCGACCCGACGACTCCATCCACCCTCAACTCTCGCCCGGCGGCCAACACCTCGCCTTCTGGGTCACCGGCCCGCAGGGCGGCCTCTACGTCATGAGCCTCACCAACCACCAAGCCCAACGCCTCGTCCACCTCCCCGGACCGCACGAATACGGCAGCGGCGGCCGCGACCTCGCTTGGTCCCCCGATAGCCGTTGGATCGCCTTCACCCGCCGCGGCGAGAACCAGGCCTGGAACCTCTGGCTCGTCCCCGCCAGCGGCGGCGAACCCGCCAATCTCACCCGCCTCAACGCCCTCCACTCCCAACCCGCCTGGTCCCCCGATGGCAAGTTCCTCTTCTTCCAAAGTAACCGCGACGGCGATGGCATCTACGCCCTCCCCCTCCACGCCGAACCCGCCCGCCCCATCGACGTCGACCTCACCTTCGAGAAACCCAAAGAACCCGTCACCATCGACATCGATTGGACCCACCTCACCCGCCGCATCCGCAAGATCTCGGGCCAACCCCCCCAGTCCAGCCTCACCGTCACCGCCGAAGGACGCCTCGTCTTCCTCTCCGAAGGCGATGTCTGGTCCGCCTCCTACGATGGCAAAGAAACCAAACGCCTCACCACCGGCGGCGGCAAAGCCGCCCTCCGCGTCAGCCCCGATGGCAAAAAAGCCTTCTTCATCCAAAACGGCGAACTCATGACCCTCAACCTCGGCGGCGGCAACCCCACCAAAATCAGCTTCACCGCCGACTGGGAACGCGACGTCACCGCCGAACGCCAAGCCGCCTTTGCCCAATTCTGGCGAACCCTCGACCGCGGCTTCTACGACGGCACCTTCCACGGCCGCGACTGGGCCGCCCTCCGCGCCCAGTACGAACCCCTCCTCGAGTCCGTCGATACCCCCGACGAATTCGCGACCCTCCTCCAGATGATGATCGGCGAACTCGACTGCTCCCATGCCGAAGTCCGCGCCGCCACCGAAGACGGCGCTGCCACCACCCCCCACCTCGGCTTCACCTTCGACTACTCCCACCCAGGCCCCGGCCTCCGCGTCGCCTCCGTCCCCCACGGCGCCCCAGGCAGCTACCCCCAAACCCAAATTCTCCCCGGCGACTTCATCCTCGCCATCAACGGCCGCGACGTCACCCTCAATGAACAACTCTACCAACTCGTCAACGATCGCCCCAACCGCGATCTCGAATTCACGGTCAATACCCACACTAACCGCGAAGGAGCTCGCACCGTCCGCTACCAGGCCCTCTCCCAAGACGAATGGAACGACCTCCTCTACCGCAACCGCGTCGAACGCCTCCGCCGCCGCGTCGAAGACCGCTCTCATGGCCGCATCGGCTACGTCCACCTCGCCGGCATGGGCGGCCAAAACCAAGCCCAGTTCGAACGCGAGGCCTACGAGTATATCCTCGGCAAAGACGCCATGATCCTCGACGTCCGCTTCAACGGCGGCGGTAATATCTCCGATACCCTCATCGACTGGCTCGAACGCAAACCCCACGGCTTCTACCGCCCCCGCGACGGCCAAAAGGAAGATGCCCCCACCCGCGCCTGGACCAAACCCATCGTCGTCCTCATGCACGAACACAGCTTCTCCAACGCCGAAATGTTCCCCGCCGCCATGAAGGCGAAACGCCTCGCCCGCCTCGTCGGTAAACCTACCCCGGGCTACGTCATCTGGACCACCAACTTCCGCCTCGTCGACGGCACCTCCGCCCGCCTCCCACTCCGCGGCGTCTTCCGCCTCGACGGCTCCCCCATGGAAAACCGCGGCGAGACCCCAGACGTCGAGGTCTGGCTCTCCCCCGACGACTGGCTCGCCGACCGCGACCCCCAGCTCGACAAAGCCCTAGAATTGCTCACCCAGTGAGCGCGGGCCATGCCCCCCTCTCCCCCGGTCAACCCTCCATCACCTCCACAATGCTATCGGTGTCGATCCGCACCGCCTGACTCTCGCCAAAGTAGATGATCAACCGGAAATCCCGGGGCGCCCCCACCTCCCTCGGCTCGTTGAACACATACTTCACCCCATTCGAAAGACGCACCGCAAACGGCCGAAACGGCCTCCGCTCCACTAACTCCTTGATCTCTTCAACTTTCATTAGCCGAATCTAACCGTCAGCCCTTCGCCCCGCAACCTGCCACCAGGTGCGCCACGAACGCCTCCACCTCCAGTCTCTGAATCTCCCGTAATACCCCGACAAGCGCGCCCGATTCAGCCTCCCCCGCCACTCCCTCGCACGCATCCACAAACGCCTCCGGACTCCACCGCCCCCCAGGCAGTAACCGGCCCGCCAACTCCGGATCGTTCCGCCCCGCCAGCAACTCCAGCACCCGCCCCGCCAACGGCCGAAAACATGGATGCACCCCCACCCGCTTCCACCAATACTTCGAATTCCAATAATCCCCCTCCCGCCGATGCATCTGCGCATGCAGAAAACTCCCGTCCGGCCCCGCCACCTCTTGCGCTGCCTCATGCGCCTCGAGCAAATGGTCATGCCAGAACAAGGCCACCCCGCGCAGCAACCCCCCTCGCTCCCCCCCAACCCCCTCCTCCCTCAACCACGCCGCCACCCTCGCCTCCACCTCCCCCAAACTCCAGGCCGACCCCCGCCGACCAGGCCCCAACCCCGCCACATCGCCCAACCCCACGCATGCCCCAAACGAAGCCACCCTCACCGCCACCACATCTTTCATATTGTTACCTGACTCTTCATCCATCGCCCTGCCCCCACGCCTCTCTCCCCCACTACCCCACTGCCTCACCGCCCCACTGCCCCACTGCCTCACCGCCCCACCTCCACCACAAAGACCTGATTGTAAGCACGACCCTCCACCAGCACCGGACGCACGTAAGCCACCCGCCCGCCGTCCGGCGAGAACACCACCGCCTCCGGACGCGGCGCCACCGCCGGATCCCCCTTCACCGTCAACCGCCGCGTCTGACCCGTCGCCAACTCCGTCACACACACACTCCCATCCATCAAGTGCGCCACCCATCGACCATCCGGAGAGAACGTGAACGCCGACGCGATGTCCCACGCGTGGCTCGTCACCTGACGCGGCGCCCCGCCGTTCGGTGACACGGTCCACAGCTGCACCACCCCCCACTCGTCCCGCATCAGGAACCCCACCTGCGACCCATCCGGCGTCGTCCGCAGCCAATGCCTCATCCCTTGCACGCCGGGATACTTGCGGCCCGTCGTGAAGGTCAACCGACGCTGCACCGCCCCGCGCGGCGGACGCGGCGCCTGCGTGGCGGTCCCCTCCAACGGGCCCTCCCCAGGCACGGTCACATCCTCCGGCAAGTCCACCACAAACACCTCCACGCAAGGCCCCCCCCGCTCATCAACCACCGTCCCCTGGAAGGCCAACGCCCGCCGCTGCCAACCACCATCCGCCCGCCGATACCCCCGCACCCCCACCCACGTCTCCTCGCACGCCCGCTGGACCTCGTCCGACCCCCGCCGCGGCGCCGCCGTCGTTCGCACCCCCAACACCGTGAAATAGTCCCCGTCATGGTTGCGCGGATGCCCCCGGCCCACCCGCACCGGCCGACCCGGCACGCTCACCCCAATGCTCCTCAGGTTCACCTCGTTCGTCGCCGTCGCAGCCCTGAACTGGGCCAGCACATGATCCTCATAGGTGAAACTCACCCAATCGCCCTCCCCGTCCCACACGTGCACATGAGAACCGCCCCGCAATGCCCCCGCCGTGAACGGCGGCACCAAGTCCCGCGCATCCAACGACCTCACCTCCCCAGGCCGCGCCACGTCCACCATCACCCCCCGCCGATGATACGCACTGTAACCCCAGTCCGGCGTCGGATCCTCCGGCCCTAAAATAAACACCACCTTCATCGCCCGCGGATGAAACGTCACCACCCCGCAATGCGCCCCGCGCCCCGCCCGATACAACTCCCGCACCTCCCCCGTCCGCACCCACACCATCTCGATCGTCTCCCCGTCAAACACCGACCCCGCCGGATCCGACCGCGTGTCATACACAATCCACTCCCCATCCGGCGACCACACGCCCGTGTTCGTCAAGAGATGCCCGCGCCGCTCCGTCGTAATCTGTCGCTCGCCCACCATGCCTGCCTGCCCATCCAATGGTAACCCTTCGCCCACGGCCAGCGCTCGACCGCCCGGCCCCGCCAGCCCCCAGCCAACCACAATCCCAAGGACCGCCCCGCGCACCGCCAACCCCGCCAACCCGGCCGTCCTCATGCCCCCTCAAACCACGAGGCCCAACCCCCGCAACACGGCCTCCACCCGCGCCCGCTCCGGAGCGTCGAACCGCGTCATCGGCTCCGCCATCCGGTCGCCGCAAATGCCCATCAACGACAACGAGCACTTCATACCCTTGATCACCGCCGAGGCGTGCCGCCCCACCCGGTAGACCTCCCCCAACCTCAGCAAACGCTCCTGCAACGGCCCCAACCGCGTCGCCTCCCCCCGGCGCGCCGCCTCGTACACCCCCACCAGCAACCGCGGATCAATCTGCCCGCCCCCGTTCACCCCGCCGTGCCCGCCCAACCGGATCGCGTCCACCAACAAATGCTCCGGACCCATGAAATACCGCCAGTCCGGACGCTCCCGCCGCAACTCAAGCAACTCCGCAAAATAATGCAAGTCGCCCGAACTGTCCTTCACCCCAACAATGCCGGAACGCGACGCCAACCGCCGCACCGTCTCCACCTCGAACGACGTCTTCGTCATCTGGGGCATGTTGTAAAGATAAAGCGGCAACGGCAACTCCGGCAGCAACCGCTCCACGAAGTCCACCAGCTCCGGTTGACCCGCCGGAAAATAATACGGCGCCGAGGTCACCAACGCCTGCGCCCCCGCCTCCGCCGCGTGCCGCGCCAACGCCACCGCCTCCACCATGCACGTGTCCGTGATCCCCACCAAAACCGGCACCCGCCCCCGCACCCACCGACACGCCCGCTCCACCACCTCCCGCCGCAACCGATGACTCAAACTCGGCGCCTCCCCGCTCGTCCCCAAAACAAACACCCCATGCACCCCGCCCGCGAGCACATGCTCCACCAGCCGCTCAAAGCCCGCTACGTCCAGCACGTCCCGGTCCGCCAACGGCGTCACCAGCGGCGGCACAATCCCCCCATCCGGCAAACCCGCCGCCCGCTCCGAACCCCGCGCTCCACCCGCATCGCCCGCTGTGTTCATCCCCACCTCCGTAACACCCGCCCGCCTAAACCGCAATCCACAATCCAAAGCACCCAGCAATTCTCAGATTGAAACTCGGACGGCCCCCCTCACCCGGCCTCCGGCCACCCTCCCCAGGCACCGTCACCCCTCACCCCGGCTCTCCCCCCAACCGTTTCCAGCGAAGCGATGACTCAAGTTGGGGGGAGGGAGACAGGGAGAGGGGAACTCCTTGATTCAAAATGACAATGGCTGCACCGCACCCGGCCAACGCCTCCTGACCCTCCCTCGGGTAAGAGTCACTGTTCGACAAGGAGTTCACCACGAAGGACACGAAGGACACGAAGGGTGATGGGTTCCCGCAGGTCTGGCCGGGCAAGTTCGGGTGCCTTTGGGGACTTCGTGGCGAGTCGCTCGACTGAGCCGGTGTCGTCCAGTGTTCAATGCCGTCGGGCGGTTGCTGCGAGCTGGATCTTCGGATCGGTTCTTCGTGTTCTTCGTGATCTTCGTGGTGATCCCCAGCCAGGAACGTCGAACAGGCGTGCGAGCTAACGCCGGAGGATCGCGCCCGGCGAGGATGTGGGCGCTCAGTCCGGCGTAGCTCCACTCCGTTGGCGCACGGGCGAGCCCTGCGCCACCGCCAGGATCGCGCAGGACCACGCGGACGAACCCCGGCCACGAATCCCCGCTTGACTCTAGTCACCGACCAAGCATATTCATCCGCCCTATTTGTACTATTATGTTATCTGCTTGTCGTTCGCGATCGCATCAAGTCCGCTCAGCCACCTCCCCAGCCCGCCTTCCCCTCGGCTCCTCCGCCCTCCTCCTCTCCGCCCTCCTCACCCCACCCGCCTGCGCCGCCGAACTCCGCATCGAGGAAATCCGCCTGGGCCCCGCCCAGACCCTCGAGCTCCATTTCCCCGCCGAGCCCAACCACTACTACCGACTCCTCCGTGGCCCCGCCGTCACCTCGATCAATACCCCCGCCGCCGTCATCCTCACCGGCCCGGTCCAACTCCCCGCCCCCACCCAACCGGAATTCTTCCGCGTCCAACAAATCCCCCGCGCCAATGCCCTCGACTCCGACGGCGACGGCCGCGACGACGTCGACGAACTCCTCGCCGCCAGCAACCCGCTCATCCCCGACGCCCTCCCACGCACCCTCACCTCCTTCACCAGCTCCCCCGCGGATGGCGAGGCCGACATCGCCGTCACCCGCGAAACGGTCCTCTGGTTCGACCGCCCCCTCGCCCCCAATACCGTGCTCGGCCTCAACACTTTCTTCGCCGAAGCCGCCGGCCGCCGCCTCCTCACCCGCGCTGAACTCTCCCCCAACCGCCAAACCGCCACCCTCTTCTACCTCGAACCCCTCCCCGGCGGCGCCCAAGTCCAAGTCACCTTCGACGGCGATCGCATCCGCGACTTTGAGAACAAAGCGGTCGACGCCGACCGCAACCAGACCGAAGGCGGCGTAGGCTTCATCCGCTTCACCACCCTCAATAACCAGTCCGTGCCCGGCACCGCCGTCATCGGACGCGTCTTCGCCAGCGAACTCGTCCCGGGCACCGACACCGGCACCAACGCCCTCAACCGTCCCCTCGCCGGCGTCACCATCACCGTCGATGGCATGGAAGAAACCCTCCGCACCGTCACCGACGCCCAAGGCAACTTCAAACTCACCAACGCCCCCGCCGGCCGCTTCTTCGTCCACGTCGACGGCCGCACCGCCGTCGGCAGCCAGTGGCCCCTGGGCGACTACTACCCGTTTGTCGGCAAGGCCTGGGAAGCCGTCGCCGGGCTCGACAACAATCTCGCTGGCGGCACCGGCGAAATCTACCTGCCCCTCATCCAGGCCGGCGCCCTCCAACCGGTCAGCCCAACCGCCGCCACGACCATCACCTTCCCCAGTGCCGTCCTCGCCGCCAACCCCGCCCTCGCCGGCGTCGAAATCCTCGTCCCCGCGGGCGCCCTCTTCGACGACAACGGCACGCGCGGCGGCCGCCTCGGCATCGCCCCAGTCCCCCCAGACCGCCTCCCGGAACCCCTTCCCGACGACCTGAACTTCCCCCTCGTCATCACCATCCAAACCGACGGCCCCCGCAACTTCGCCCAACCCGTCCCCGTCCGCTTCCCCAACCTCCCAGACCCCAGCACCGGGCTCAAACTCCCCCCGGGAGCCAAAACCGCCCTCTGGAGCTTCGATCACGACAAAGGCTACTGGGAAGTCGTGGGGCCGGCGACCGTGACGGCCGACGGCAACTTCGTCGAGACCGACCCCGGCGTCGGCGTCCTCCAACCCGGCTGGCACGGCGTCCAGCCCGGCACCAACCTCGAAGGCGGCCCCCTCGAAGCCGAATGCGACGAAACCGGCTGCATCATGGGACCCATCTTGATCACCCGCCTCGGCAAAGGCCGCTTCCGCTTCGAACTCGAACCCGAAGCCCGCACGCCCGGCATCGTCAATTGGTTCGCCCCAGACGCCGCCAACGCCCAAGGCCTCGCCGGCAACCTGGTCGAGTTCACCTTCTGTGCCCCCGGGACCTACCACGTCACCGCCCAACTCAGCCCCAAATGCGGCGATCCCTGCTCCAAATCCGTCAGCGTCACCGTCACCGAAGCCGAAATCGGCGCCCAGTGCGACCCCGGCTTCCTGGGCTTGCTCCCGCCCGAGACCGTCAAGACGGGCGAACTCGTCAACCTGGGCCTCCTCTTCCTCGACGAGAACGACATCCCCGAGCCGCGCGAAATCACCTGGACCGCCACCGGCGCCAACCCAGCCACTGGGCGCGGTCTCGACTTCCGCACCAGCTTCTGCACCCCAGGCCCGCAAGTGATCCGTTGGTCCCGCGAGAACCCCTGCGGCACCACCTGCGCCGACCAGGTCACCCTCGTCGTCACCCCCAACCCCTGTTCGCTCTCCCCGCTCGAGTTCAATGCCGGCCAATTCGGCCCCTTTGAGATCAGCACCACCAACTCCATCATCCTCAGCGCCACCGCCTCCGGCGGCGGTTCCGCCGTTTGGGATTACCCGGGCGGACAAAACTTGCCCGAGTTCGATGGTGGCCCCGTCCAAATTGTAAACGACCACACGCCCTCCGTCGGTCAGTTCCTCTCTTACGAGAAACCCGGCACCTACACCGTCACCGTCCGGTTCACCAACCGCTGCGGCGAGACCTGCGAACAGTCCACCACCATCCACGTCACCGAACCTCCCTGCGCCTTGGGTGATTTCTATGACTCCTTCGCGAACCTAGGGAAACTTAAAGCCGGAGATATCCTCGGCGTGATCGCGCAGGTCAGCGGCCCAGGCACGGCGTTCTGGGACATGCCGGGCTCCGTGGTCAATGACCTGACGATCGGTTTCGGCGGACCATCGGAAGATCCCGTCACCGCGGAGGATTTCCGAACCGGAAGAAAGACCCACGCGGGCCAGTCGCGCATCGTGCCCACGCCAGGCACCTACACCCTCACCCTCCGCTTCGTCACCCCCGGCGGACAGGAGTGCTCCAAATCCCTCACCGTCAATGTCGCCCCCGCCGGCGCCGGCGCCGCCAGCGCACCTCCGCCAGCCCCGAACTGGCCTGGCACCGTGGCCCCAGCACCGGTCATCCCGCCCCTTCCCATCGCGGTTCCCTCGGTCGAACCCACGACTCCCCCCCCCGTTGCCATCATCCCCGCCACGACTCCCACTTCGCGTCCCACTGTGGCCCCTCCCCCGCCTCCCCCGCCCGGCCTCCGCCAAACCGGCCTCCACTACTACCTCATCGTTGATCGCGACACCGGCCGCGTCCTCCGCCGCGGCCGCACAGGCCGCAACGGCATCGCCCACCCGCGGCCCCTCGTCCTCCCCGCCAACCGGAACCTCCGCGAAACCATCCTCCAAGCCGACACCTTCTGGATGGCCTCCAAGGACTTCCGCACCGGCGAAAACGGCAGCCGCCTCGAACTGGGAACCTTCCGCCTGCAACCGCCTCCTCCCACCGACACCGATGGCGACGGCTTGCCTGATGCAGCCGAGTTGGTTGTGGGAGGCAACCCGGATCAGGCTGACACCGACCGAGACGGAGTCCGCGATGCCGAAGAAGTGCGGGCCGGCACGCCGGTGCAGGGTGCCACCGCAGAACCGCTGGGCCTCGTCCACATGGCGGACACGCCGGGTTACGCCTGGGACGTCGCCCTCGCGGGTCAACTGGCTGCCGTGGCCGACGGCACGGGCGGCGTCAGCATCTTCAATATCGTCAACCCCGAAAGCCCTGCCCTGGTTGGCCAACGCACCCTGCCCGGTGAAGCCACCACCCTGGCGGCGAGCGGCAACCGGCTCCTGGTGGGACTCGGCTCCAGCGGCGCGGCCGTCCTCGACCTTGAGAGCCTGCCCAACCTCAGTGCGCCCGGGCTCCAGACGTTCGACGCGCCGGTCACCGCCGTGGCAGCCGTGGGCCAAATGGGCTTCGTGGGCCTGGCCAGCGGCCGCATCGTGACCATCGACCTCGGCTCCGGCGCCGAGTTCGCACGCACGTTCACCGCGGGGCCGGTCGAGGACCTCGCCGTCACCGGCGGCAGACTCTTTGCCCTCACCCTCAACGGCGGCCAGCCCCAAGTGACGGCCTTCCAGATCCAGGCTGGACAGCTCAACGCGCTGGCGAGCGGCTCCTACGAGGGGGCGCGGGGCGCCGGGGGACGGCGCCTGCGGCTGGGAACCCTGGGCAACCGCCTCTACGCCGTGCATACCGCCGGCGTCGCGGTCTTCGAGATCCTCCCCTTCGAACTCCGCCTCGTGGCCAATCATCGGGACGGCCAGTTCGGCTGGCGTCAACTCGCCCCAGACGCCCGGGGCGGCGCCCTCGCCGCCAGCGATCCAGCCAGCACCGCGGATGGCGCCCACGATGTGCAACAGTTCGATCTCCAGCCCAACGGCGACGGTCTCCGCTTCGACAACCAAATCCCCACCCCGGGCAGCGCCGAGTCCCTCACGCTCAGCGGCAACTTCGCCTTCGTGGCCGACGGCCTCGCCGGCCTCGCCGTCCTGCGCCACGCCGAAAGCGATCGCCTCGGCCGCCCACCCACCGTCACCCTCCGCTCCCCCTTCCCCGATTCCCAAGCCGAGGAAGGCCGCCCCGCGACGTTCGCCGCGGATGCCACCGACGACGTCGGCCTCGCGCGGGTCGAGTTCCTGGTGGACGGCGTCTCAGCGGGCATCGATGCCGTGGCGCCCTACGAACTGACGATCACCCTCCCGCGCCGGGCGCCCGATCGCCCCGCCGTGCAGATCCAGGCTCGCGCCACCGACACCGGCGGCAACGTGGGCCTCAGTCCCGTGCTGACCCTCACGCTGACCGGGGACAGCACGCCGCCGGCCGTCAGCCAGCTGGTTCCCGCCTCAGGCACGACGATCGAGGGCGGTTCCGTGCCGCTGGTGGGCGTGATCCTGAATGAGCCCATCAACCCGGCCACGGCCACGCCCGACCGGCTCGCCCTCAGTGAAGCCGGCCCCGACGGCCAGTTCGACACGCCCGATGACGTGCCCGTCACGCGCGGCAGCCTCGCCTATCGCCCCGAGTTGCCAGGCGTGGCCTTCGGCTTCAACCCGGGCCTGCCCGCGGGACGCTACCGGGCCACCCTCCAACCCGGACTCGCCGACCCGCAGGGCAACCGCATGGGCGAAGGCTTCACCTGGACCTTCGAAATCCGCCGCCCACGCCTCCTCGCCGCGCAGCCCGCACCGGACGGGAAATCGGCCGGATTATCAGCAGACTTGGCCTTCAGTTCGCCCATGAGTGTTCCTGCCGTGGCCAGCGGCTGGCGGTTCCACGCCCCAGGCCCCGATGCTCAACTCGGAACGGCGGATGATACCCCCGTCCCCGGCACCCTGGTCATGGCGCCCGGCACGGCGGCCGCCCGCATGGAGTTCTCACCTCCCCTCACCCCGGGCCGTTACCGAGCCCAACTGGCCGGCAGTGTCGCCGATAGCGGCGGCAATACCATGGGAGCCGACCTGAGCTGGGACTTCACCGTCGCTCACGTCGCCCTCGGCTCCAATCCGTTGACCCTCACCGGCAGCGTCCGCGGACCCTTCGCGGCCGATGAATACCTGCTCGAAGTCGACGGAACCGACGAGATCGCCGTGTCGAATCCCAATCGCCTCGAACTGGCCCTGCGCACGCTCGACGGCGCCGTGCTGTGGCGGGATAGCCGCGACTTCTTCAAGGTGCCCGCGGTCGGCGTTCTCCCCCACGTCCTCCGCATCGCCAAAGGCGACGGCGACTTCACCCAAAACTACAACGTCCAGTGCACTCGGATCGCCACCGCCCGCTTCACCCACATCCTCACAGGCACCGCCGCCCAGGAATTCGTCGGACGCCCCAGCCTCAACTTCGCCGACACCGACGAATTCGAACTCCGCGCCGAACCCGGAGCCACTTACTTCGTGGAAGTCCTCCTCTCGTCCTTCAATTGTTCCCAACGCGCCAGCATCTTCGACCCGGCCGGCCAACCCGTCCTCCTGGACGAGTCCATCTGCTCCAGCCGTGGCGTGGTCGTGACCGCCCCGGAGGGAGGTGCCGTCCGCGTCCGCATCGACGCCACTCGATCCGGCACGCAGGCCCGCGTGCGGGTGACCAAGGCCCAGGAACGATCGTTCGCGGTCACCTTGAGTCCCGGCCAGAGCTACCAGACCGCCCAGGATGCCCAGTTCAGCGGCCAGGCCGGTGTTCTGAACCCTGGGGACGTTGCCGCGATCGCCTTCACCATTCCCCCAGGAGCCCGGTTCAGCTTCACACCACCTCCCTTCGCCTTCAGTTTCATGCCGCTGAGCCTCCTCGACCCGAACGGCCAACTAGTGGCCGAGGACCCCGCCGGCCGTCTGCTGCTGCCGGACACGAGCGTCGGCGGCGTGTTCACGCTCCGTATGCCCAATAACACGGCGCAGGCCCTCAGCGTGTCGCTCCAGGTCCAGCCCGTCTTGGAACGCCCATTCGGCCCGTTTGCCCTCGTCCCCGGTGCCGTCTACCGCCACCTCGAAGGCAGCATCAACGGGCCCGGCAGCCGCGACGTCCACCTCCTGCAAGTGCTGGACAGCACGCCCGTCGCCTTCGCCACCCCCCAGTTCGCCGCCTGCCACAACTGGGAACTCGTCAACGCCGCCGGCCAAACCATATTCGGCCCGGAAGGCCTCTGCGCCCGCGGCGGTCTCGTCATCGACCCCCTCCCCCCCGGCGAATACCGGCTCATCGTCACCGGCACCGTCGATTCCACAAGCTTCAGTCCAGGCTACGTCCTCGCCGTCGGCATCCCGGGCCAGGAACGGTCCAGCCATGACCTGCGCACGGAGCGGACCTTGGAATTCCACGACGATCTTCCCCTGCCCAGAAGCGTGTGGGCGGCCGAATTCGATCTGGACGATCATGAGGTCCTTCGGATCCAAATCGGTGTGGGTGGGGAAGGGTGCAGCGGCCAAACCGACCTCCGGCTGCTCACCCCCGATGGCACCAACCTCCTCCAACCCGGGCCAGGCGAACCATTCTCATGCTTTTTTAATGGCTTCCGCCAAACCGGCCCTGCCGGACGCTATCGCTTGGAAGTCCGCCAACCCGCCAACGGCCGGCCCGATCCGTTTAACGTCAGGCTGGAACTCGCGCGCCAAGCCGCCGGCCAATGGCTCGCCCTCAACCACGAACGCAACCCCCTCACCGGCCCCGCTACCGCCTTGCTGGTGCGCGACGACGGGAATGACGTCTTTATCGCGGGAACTTTCGCTGACGGGCCGGGTGTGGCGCGTCGAGTCCAGAACGGCTGGGAGATCCTTGGACTCGCCAGCCGGGACGACAGCGAACCGGTGCGCCTGAACGCACTGGCCCACGACGGCGCCTCGCTTTACGCCGCGGGCAACTTCACGCACGTGGGGGGCGTGGAGGCGAGTGGCATCGCGCGTTGGGACGGAACCGCCTGGCAACCGCTCGGCAGCGGCATCACCGTCCGGGCGCCGGATTTCCGCAACAGCCTGCTCGAAGTGCGCGACCTGGCCTTCGTGGGAACGGACCTTTACGCCGGCGGCCTCTTCCGCGAGTCCGGCGGCGTCGCCACGTTCAATCTGAGCCGTTGGACCGGCTCCGCCTGGACGAAGGTCAGCGGCCCTCAGTTCAACGAGACCCTGGACGGCGTCGGCGGCCAGCGCGGCCAGTTCGACTTCAACGAATGGGTCGATTCGCTGGCGGTCCTGGGCGATACCCTCTTCGTCGCCGGCGGCTACCAGTTCCCAGGCTCCAACGTCGGCTCCTGGCGCAATAACCAGGCCGCCGAAAACTTCGGCGGCGGCGTGCAAGCCTCCACCTTCAACCGCGGCTCCGCCCGCCTCGTCCGCACCGCCAACCACAAGGCCTACTTCGAAGGCAACTTCAGCCGCGCCGGCCGGTTCATTCAAAACCTCGAAGTCCAGGGATTCGCCGCCTGGACCGGCACCGAGTGGGAACGTGGCCCGACCGTCTTCCCCTTCCACGAAACGCGCGACTTCACCTTCGACGGCGACCGCATCGCCCTGGGGGGCAGCTTCGGGTATGTCGTCAACGATGTCTTCAACGGCGCCGAAGTGGACGGGACGCCGGCCCAAGGCGTTGCTTTGTGGGACGGCACCCGTTGGTTCGCCCTCGGCCTCGGCCTGGAACAAACCTTTGACGGCACCCCACTAGGCCCCCGTTTCACCGGCCAAGCCAACCGCGTCCTGATCTCAGGCCGCAGGATCTTCGTCGCCGGACAGTTCACCCACGCCGGCGGCCAACCGTCCCCAGGCTTCGCCATCTGGGAAAGCGCCCCCTAACCGCGCCGCCCCACCCCAATCCCGCGTTTGCCCAACCCTCCAGCGAGGCCCGGGGATCGGACCCCAACGGCGCAGCGAAGTACGCACAAATGTCTGATTCCTGCGCCGTGCGCCGAAAGCGAGAGGCGAAGGCCCGCCTCCGCCGTGGTACGCAGCAATTCTCATTTTGAAAGAAGGAGTTCCCCTCCCTTCCCTCTCCCCGCGCCTCGGCTGCCTTCTGCTATCAAAGGCGCGGGGAGAGGGCGGCCAAGGGCCGGGTGAGGGGCCGTCCGAGTTTCAAAATGAGAATTGCTGCGTGTTGCGCCATCGTAGTTGCACCCTTTCCAAGATGCGCTATCCTCTCCCCGCTGGCCGGGGGCACCAACCCCGGCCCGGCCAAAAGCATCAGGACCTAATTTCGGATTATGATCTCCTACATCCGCAACCTGCTTGATCGCCAGCCCATCCCCCACAAAGGCGGCCCCCTCCTCCCAGAGCCTTCCTCCGCCCTCGTCCGCCCCGGCCCCCGCAGCGGCGGACCCCGCAATACCCAAACCTACACCAAAGTCTTCCGCTACCGCCTCCCGGATGGCCACACCAACGAGCCGAAGTCCGTCGAAATCGTCGGCTCCTTCACCCACTGGCAACGCGTCCCCCTCCAACGCGACGGCAAAATCGATTGCTGGCACACCACCATCCATCACATCCCAGGCAATCGCACCCACCACTACATGATGCTCGTCGACGGCGTCCCCACTTACGACAAGACCTGCGACGGCTTTGCCCCCCCGCATGGACACGCCGAAGAACAATACCAACTCGCGACCGAACAGGGCCCGCGCGTCCTCATGCTCTTCGCCCAAACCAAATAATCCCCCTCCTCAGCAGCCCCCACGCTGCCATCGGCAGGCCCCCTCACCCTGCCCCTCACCCCACCCCCGGGAAATCCGTCGCCCGAAATCGCTTCGCCTCCCCTTTCCCCAACGTCACCCGGTAGGCCCGATCCCCATGCCGAACCACACACCGCCGCCCCCAGGTGCTCCGCACCACCGCCCCCGTCAACCGTCCCCCCTTCCACTCAATATCCACCTCGAACCCCCCGCGCGCCCGTAACCCGCGGACCGCCCCGCTCCCCCACGCCGACGGCAACGCCGGCAGCAACTCGATCTCCCCCGCGTGGCTCTGCAATAACATCTCCGCCACCCCCGCCGCCGCCCCGAAATTGCCATCGATCTGGAACGGCGGATGGTTGTCCAACAGGTTCGGTAACGTGGACTTCGCCAGCAGCGCCCTCAGATTCGCATACGCTTCGTCCCCCTCCCCCAGGCGCGCCCAGAAATTCACGACCCAGGCCCGGCTCCACCCCGTGTGCCCGCCCCCCTTGGCCAACCGATGCTCCAACGACTTCCGCGCCGCCGCCGCCCACTCCGGCGTCCCCCGCCGCGTAATCCATCGCCCCGGATGAAGCGCAAATAAATGCGACATGTGCCGATGCCCCGGCTCCGCCTCCCCATACTCCTCCGCCCACTCCAACAACCGGCCATCCCTCCCCACCCGCGGCCCCGCCAGCCTCGCCCGCGCCGCCTCCACCCGCCCCACCAACTCGTCCCGCACCCCCAAAACGCGCGCCGCCTCCAGCGTGTTCGTAAACAGCTCCCAAATAATCTGCTGCTCCATCGCCGGCCCCATGCTCAGCGATCCCTTCTGCCCATCCGCCGCCACAAACACATTCTCCGGCGAATTCGCCGGCCCGGATACCAGTTGCCCCGTCTGCGGATGCTCCACCAGCCAGTCTAAATAAAACGCGCACGTCTCGCTCAGAATCCCAAACGCGCGCTTCAAATAGGCCCGATCGCCCCCAAACGCGTAATGCTCCCACACGTGCTGCGCTAACCACGCCCCCGCCGCCGGAAATAAACCCCACCCGGGATGCTCCCCAGGCGCCGTAAACCCAAACACGTTCGAAATCGTGTGCACACACCAGCCCCGCGCCCCATAATGCACCGCCGCCGTCTCCCGCCCAGGCTCCCGCAGCGAATCGATAAATTCAATGAACGGACCATGGCACTCCGCCAGATTCCCCACCTCCGCCGGCCAGTAATTCATCTGATCGTTGATGTTGTGATGGTAATCCGCATTCCAAGGCGTCTGAATCCCCTCCGCCCATACCCCTTGCAGGTTCGCCGGCAAACCGCCCGGACGCGAACTGCCCATCAACAAATACCGGCCATACTGAAACAACAACGCGCATAACCCCACATCCTCCTCCCCTCCCGCCACCCTCGCCAACCGCTCGTCCGTCGGCCGCGCCTCCCCCTCCCGACCCCCCAAATCCAAACTCACCCGCCGAAATAACCGCCGCTGCTCGACAATATGACGCGACCGCAGGTCGTCATAACTCTTCCCCCGCATCGCCCGCAACTGCGCATCCACCCCCGCCGCCGGCGCCACCCCGCGATACCGCGGCCGCTCATTCACATAGTCCGTCCCCGCCCCCAACACCAGCGTCGCCTCATGCGCGCTCTCCACCACGATCCGATCCCCGACCACCCGCACCCGGCCTCCCTCCACCCGGAACCCCAAGCGAACGTAATACTGCACCCCTCCTCCCCCTCGCCCATCCGCCAACGCCCCCTGCATCACCACCGCCGTCGATTCCCCCCTCACCGTCGCCCCTTCCAACCTCGCCAGCGTCGCCTCAAAACTCACCCGCAACCGATGGTCGCACCCCAACCGCACCACCAACACCTGGTCCGGTCGACTGACAAACACCTCCCGCTCAAACATCGCCTCCCCCACCATATACCGCACCCGCACCACCCCGGTATCCAAGTCCAACTCCCGCGTGTAATCCGTGAACGCCTCATGCTCCGGAAAAAACAGGCGCAAATCCCCCAAGGTCTGGTAACACCCATACGGGTGCTTCGCCCCATTCCCCTGCCCCGATCCCGCACCCCGGCAGACCAGCGTCTTCACCGCCAAACCATCCGCCTCCTCATGCCTCCCCGCCCATAGTAACTCCCGAATCCGCGCCAAGGCCTCCCGCGCAGCCGGATTGTTCGCATCCTCCGGTCCCCCCGACCACATCGAGGACTCGTTCAGTTGCATCCGCTCCTCCGTCACCCCCCCATACACCATCGCCCCCAACCGCCCGTTCCCCACCGGCAACGCCTGACTCCATCCCTTCGGCGTCTGCCACGTTGTGTGCGCCGGCGCATCCAGCGGCGCCGGCTGCCGATACCATAATCGATAGGGCACCTCCCCCGTCCCCACCGCATCCCCGGACGCCCCCCCCCCCCCCCCCCCCCTCACCCCAGGCCAACCCCCCAGCGCCGCCGCCGCTGCCAACGTCCCTTGACCCAAAAACGTCCTCCGGTTCGTCCTCATCGCATCTCCTCCCGCATCAGCCCGGCCCCCTCCGACTCCCCGCCTTCCGCAACGGATGTTCCTCCGTTCGCCCGTGCACATACACCGCCGTCCACTCCGCCAACCGCTGCCCCAATAACCGGCAGGCCGCCTGCGTCTCCTCCTCCCGCGGTTCCCGCGCCGCCACCGCCCCGTAATGCGCCGTCAACAGCTTCGACGCGTAATCCGTTACCCCAAACGTCAGAAAACCGAAGTTCATCAATAACATCAGGAGATTCTGACACGTCAGCTCCGCCCCCCCACCCCACGCCCCCGAGGAACTGAACGCACACGCCACCTTCCCGTCCAACTGCATCCAATGCTCGCACATCACCTCGTCCCAAAACCGCTTCATCTTCCACGACATCACCCCCAAATTCGTCGGGCTCCCCACCGCCAGCCCGTCACACCAAAACACATCCTCCGGTCGCGCCTCCTCCACCGAACGCACCCTCGCCTCCGTCTCCTTAATGCGCTCAGCCCCCTCCCCAACCAACGCCGCCATCTTCGCCACATTCCCCGTCTTCGAATCGTACAGCACCAGAATCTTGTTCACCCGCCCTTGTTAGGCCCCCAACCCCGTTCTGTCCACTCCCAACACGCCCCCGCGTCACCCAGCCCAAGGCTGATTCATCTGGATTGGGGGAGGGGGTCGCGCCGCCTGCCGGAGCGGCTGATTCAGAACCCTGCGTTGAGAACCGGCGTGCCGTGGGCTGGCCAGCCTCTTGCGGCGCCCGACGCTCTCCCCG
>CAZVRY010000089.1:0-23545 GCA_964629545.1 uncultured Verrucomicrobiota bacterium
GCTTGAGTGTTGGGCAGCAAGGTGACAGGTTCGTGGTGAGAGGCCCAGGCAGGCATGGCGGTTCGCCGACACCTGCCACTGAGAGCGTCCGCGGGGTTGAATCTGGAAGGGGGGTTTCTCTTGCCGGGGCGGGCGGTTGGCGGCGGGGCTATCCCACCGCGTTCACCCGCAGGCTGCGGAGCGTGACTAGCACGTTCTAACCCCTCCTGAACACACGAGACCGGGCGTTGCCCGGTCTCTTTTTTCTTACAGGGCTCCCACTCCTCGAACTTCCCCGGAGCCAGACCCCAAGCATCTCGATCTCACCGCGGAACTCGCGGCTCGCACGGATGGCCGGGCGGTTGCGGGGATGCGCGGTCGAGGGCGGTGCTCGACGTTGTGTCGAGGACCCCCTGAAACACCACGGCACCCCATCCTGCTGCCTATCGCTGAACTCTGCCACGCCGGACTGGGCGGCCCAACCTCCGCCCAGCGGCGTCCCCCGGCGTGGGCAGGAGTGCCTGGTTCGGGGTTCCCCAACCTCTGCTCACCGTGGAGGCGGAAAGCGCCTCGCCTGGGAAACGAACCACAGAGGCGCGGAGACACAGAGAGGAACCCCCTGGGGATCCATCGTGAAACTCCCAGAACAGGGCACTCCCGCATCGACCCCTCTGTGCCCCTGTGCCTCTGTGGTTCATCGCCGCCGAACCGCGCAATCCCCGTCATCCGCGGTCGCTTCAGGTCCGCTCGCCCGCGGCGCCAGGACAGCGCTTAGGGCTTGCCACCGTTGGGCCCGCCCGTACCATCCTGCCCGAAGCCTGGCCTGCCTGGATCGTCCGGCGGCGAATAATCGAATCCGTAAACAAGCCGAACTGCCATGGCCCCGCGTTCCCGCTCTTCTTCCCTCCGCCTCCTCGGCGCTTCCTTGCGCTTGGGGGTGGGGGAGAGGATTCCGCGATCGGAATCGGGCATTGCACCGCTGAGCCGTTTAGGTTTCCCCTCTCCCTCTCTCCCTCTCCCCAACCTGAGCCAACGCTTCGCTGGCATCGGTTGGGGAGAGGGATGGGGTGGGTTCATGGAGAGGGGTGCCGCGAGGGCCGTCTGCATCGCTTGTGCGCGCCTCGAGGGCTTCACCCTGCCAACGCCAACCATTCCTTAACGTTATGCAACTCGTAGCTTCCTGGCTTCAGCGAACTCTGCTCATGTCGACGCTTGCCGGCTGCGCGGCGCTCGCGGCTGCCCGCGCCCAGGCCGGTGTCCTGGCCCACTTCAAACTCGACGAGGGCGCGGCCGATCCTTTCGTCTACGTGGTTGCTTCCACCGTAGGGGGATGGACCGGCGAACTCCTGACCGACACCACTTTCGCCCCCGCCTGGATCACCAGCGGTTTGCCCAACGTGCCCACCGGGACGACGGCCGCCGTCGGGTTTGATTCGACCGACTCCGGCAATGACCCGCGCATCGCCACGACGTGCCCGGGGGTTCTCGGCGACGGCGCCCGCACGGTGGCCGCCTGGATCAAAGGCGATCTCCAGCAACCCAACTTCGGAGTCATTGTCGCCTGGGGACGCAACGCCACCGCCGGTCGCTACACCTTTCGCGTGGAAACCGCCACCGGCGCCAACACGGGCAAACTCCGCCTCGAAGTCCAAGGCCACGCCCTCGTCGGGGACACCGTGGTCATGGACGGCTCCTGGCACCACGTGGCCGTGGTCACGCCCCAGGGCGGTTCCGCCCACACCAGCACGCTCTACGTCGATGGCGTCCCCCAAAGCCGGACCCTCTTCGGCACCGCCGCGCCCCTGAATACCCTGGTCGACCTCGCCGTCCCCGCCGAACTCGTGCACATCGGCAACGGGGGCTGGTCGCTCGGCGCCTACGGGTTCAAGGGGCAGATCGACGATGTCCGCCTCTATGACGAAGCCCTGTCGGATGCCCAGATTCTCGAACTGGCGGCCGGGGCGGGCACGCCGCCGACGCTGACCCAGCCGCTGGCCAACCAGACCATCGTTCTGGGCGACCCCGCGGCCCAGGCCACGTTCACGGCCGCGGCCAGCGGCAGTCCGCCGCTCGCCTTCGAATGGAAATTCAACGGCGCCGTCCTCACCGGCCAAACCGGCGCCTCCCTGACCCTGAACCCCGCGACGCCCGCCGATGCCGGCGACTACACAGTCACCGTCTCCAACGCCGCCGGCACGGTCAGCAGCACCGCCCGCCTCCTCCTCGGCACCGGCCCGGTCGAGTTGAATCAGCAAGCCGCCCTCGTTGGCGAACCGGTCGCCTTCCGCGTGACTATGCCCTCCGGCCCCGCCTACACCTACCAGTGGCGTTTCAACGGCGCGGACCTCCCGGGCCAAACCAGTGCCGTCCTCGCACTCGAGGACCTCGAGGCGGCTGACGCCGGCGCCTATGCGGTCAGGGTTACCTTGGGATCGAACTCCGCCCAGAGCTCCGACGCGGTGCTGCGCGTCCTCCCGGTTCCCACTTCCCCCTACGCCGCCGCCATCCTCCGCGACGGCCCGGCGGCCTATTGGCGCCTGGGCGAGTCCGCCGGGGCCACGCAGGCCGCGGATGCCACCGGGTTTCACCCGGCTGCGTTCGTCAACTTCACCGGCGTCGAACTGGGTCAACCCGGCGCGATCCTCAACGAGCCCGCCACCGATACCGCCGTGCTCCTGGAACCGTTCACGCCCACTTTTGCCGAACTCAGTCTCCCGCCCGAACTCAACGACGTGCGCGCCTTCAGCGTCGAGGCCTGGGTGAAACCCAACTTCCTGGTCGAGGGCACGCTGGTAAGCGCCTCCTTCACCCTGCCCAGCCGCGGTTACCAACTCGACCTCCTCAGCAGCGGGGCCTTCCGCTTCCGCACCGCCGCCTCCCTCAACCCCAGCAACCCCACCTGGAGCGACCTCTCAGGTGGAACCGCGGTCGAAGGCGAATGGTCCCACGTCGTCGCCACTTACGATGGCGCCGTCAAACGCCTCTACGTCAACGGCCTGCCCGTCGGGGAGCAAGCCGTCGCAGTGTGGCCCAGCCTCGGCCTCTTCTTCCGCCTCGGCGCCGGCAACGGGTCCACCGCCGCCCCAGGCAGCGTCCTCGACGGCACGCTGGATGAAGTCGCCGTCTACCGCCGAGCCCTCTCCGCCGCCGCCATCGCCACCCATTACCGCGCCTCGGGTCGCGCCCTCGAAGGCGTCCTCACCTACGAACTCGGAGCCAACGGACTCACCCTCGCGTGGGAAGGCGACGGCTGGATCCTGCAAGGGGTCGAGTCGCTGAGCGCCCTATGGGCTGACGTCGAGGGCGCCACCAGTCCCTGGACGGTTTCCGCCGCCTCCGGCACGAGGTTCTTCCGCCTCACCAAACCCTGAGGCGCGATGCGACTCCTCCCGCGCCTGCTCCCGCTCGCCGTCGCTGCCGCCGTCCTGTTCGCCCCTCCAGGCCTCCCCGCCGCCGATTCGCCGCGCCCGAACATTCTCTTCATTCTGGTCGACGATCTCGGGCCCGGCGACCTGGGCGTGTTCTATCAGAATCAGCGCGCCGCCACCGCCCGTCCGCAAGAGCCCTGGTTCGCGACGCCGCACCTCGACGCGCTGGCCGCCCAGGGCGCTCGCCTCACCCGGCATTATTGCCCCGCTCCCGTCTGCGCCCCGTCGCGCGCCTCTCTGCTGCTGGGAGTGCACCAAGGCCACGCCAACGTGCGCGACAATCAGTTCGACAAGGAACTCGAGCACAACCACACGCTCGCGACGGTTCTGCGCCAGGCGGGCTACGCCACCGTCGCCATCGGGAAGTGGGGTTTGCAGGGGCCCGGCACCGCGCCCAACCAGCCGGGACACCCCCTCAAGCGCGGCTTCGACGAGTTCTACGGCATGCTCGCCCATCTCTCCGGGCATTACCATTACCCGCGCGAAACCGCCGGCACCGACAACCAGGGCCAACCCACCGGCGTCCACGACGGCGCCACCGACGTCACCGCTGGCCTCGCCAAGTGCTACACGACCGACCTGTGGACCGCCCGCGCCAAACGCTGGCTGACCGCCCATCGCGCCGCCCACCCGGATCAACCCTTCTTCCTCTACCTGGCCTACGACACCCCCCACGCCCGCCTCCAGGTTCCCACCATGGCCTACCCGGAAGGCCGCGGCGTCCACGGCGGCGTGCAATGGGTCGGGACCCCAGGGGCCATGATCAATACCGCCCGCGGTAGCATCGATGCGTGGATCCACCCCGATTACGCCGCCGCCACCTGGGACCACGACGGCAACCCGGCCACCGCCGCCCAACCCTGGCCCGCCCACGCCCAACGCCACGCCACCATGGTGCGGCGACTCGATGACGCCATCGCCGACGTGCTGCAGTCCCTGGCCGACCTCCAGTGCGACACCAACACCTTCGTCGTCTTCACCTCCGACAACGGGGCCCACAACGAGGCCGGCAGCGGCGGCGCCCACACCTACAACCCTACCTTCTTCGATTCCTTCGGCCCCTTCGACGGCATCAAACGAGATTGCTGGGAGGGCGGTATCCGCGTGCCCACCCTCGTGCGCTGCCCTTCCCTCGTCCCCGCCGGCTTGGTCTCCTCCCACCCAAGCGCATTCTGGGATTGGATGCCTACCTTCGCCGAACTCGCCCGTGTCCCGCCCCCCGCCCGCACCGACGGCGTCTCGATCCTCCCCTCGCTCACCGGCCAAGCCTCCCAGCGCCCCAGCACCCTCTACCTCGAATACAAGGTCTCCGGGTCCACCCCTGCCTACCCCGAATTCGAACCGGCCCGACGCTCGCGCACCCGCGGCCAAATGCAGGTCATCCACCTCGAAGGCTATAAGGGCGTCCGCTACAACATCACCTCCGCCACCACGCCCTTCGAGATCTACAACGTGCTCCACGATCCCAAGGAGCAAACCAACCTCGCTTCCGGCCCCCTCGGCGCCACCCTCCAAACCGCCATGCAGGACCGTGTCCTCCAACTGCGCCGCCCCCTTGGCTCCTCCCCACGCCCCTACGATGACGCCCTCATCCCCCCCGCCCCGGGCGTGTCGTCCCAGCCCCGCCTCGCCTTTCAACTCTTCCAAGGGGACTTCCCCTGGGTCCCCGACTTCGCCACCCTCAACCCCGTCAGCGCAGGAACCTGCCCCGGGCTCGACCCCGAGCTGCTGGCGCATCCCCAGGCCGACGCTGTCCTTTACGCCGGCTTCGTCGAGGCGCCCGCCGACGGCCGCTACACCTTCTACCTCAGCGCGGAAGGCCGCGCCTTCCTCCGCCTCCACGACGCCAGCCTCATCGATGCCGACTTCGGCTACCTCAGCGGCACCGAGCGCAGCGCGTCCGCCTCCCTCAAAGCGGGCCTCCATCCCTTCCGCCTCGGCTATGTCCGCGGCGAGGTCCCCAAACCGCGTCTGACCCTCCACTGGAGCGGCCCCGACACCAACGGGCGGGCAGGCGGACCTCCTCGACCGGCCGCAACCCAACGCGAGACCGCGGACGGCCCGCGGTGATCCGAACCCCCCTTGTCGCTCAGGGCGATGCCGGGGTAAGGACGATCGGCTTGGGCGTCAGCACGTGCGCTCGTTGGGGCGATTCGTCGAAGAGCCAGGGTCCCACCAGGCCGTCCATGTCGAGCACCAGCAGGCTGCGGTCGCCGGGGGCGGCCCGGCGATCGGGCTGGAACGATTCGCCCCGATAGCGGTCGGTGGCGGACAGTCGGACGGCGTCGATGTGCCCTTTGAAATGGGACGCGGGTTCGAGGAGGTTGACGTCGCGGACCGCGTCGGCCAGCACAGAGACGCCCTCGGCGGGTCCGCCGGTGCGGTCACCGAAGATCGCGAACACGAAGGCGTCGCTCTCCTGAGGCAGCGGCAAGAGGGCGGCGGTTCGGCCGGTGAGCACAGGTCCCAGGCTGGGCAGGTCACGGCCAGGGGAAACCATGGCAGGGTGTCCCTGCCCCGGGCAGCAGCGCTCCCCATGATCCTGTCGCCGGTCCCCGTCGGTGGGGCGCGGCTTGATTGGCGGGGGACGGGTCGGCATGCTGCGGAGGTGCGCGAGTTTCTCACTGTGCTGGCGGCCGTGGTTCCGGTGTTTCTGGTCATGCTGGCGGGATGGGGGATGCGGCGGTTGGACTGGCTGACCGAGGAGGCGGATGCGAGTCTGATGCGGGTGACGGTGAACCTGCTGGTTCCCTGTCTGGCCTTCGATGCGTTGCTGGGGAACCCGGCGATGGCGCAGGCTGGCAACGTGCTGGCGGCGCCGGCGGTGGGGTTTGGAACCGTGAGCCTGGGTCTCGGGGTGGCTTGGGCGGTGCGACGCTGGATCCCGGAACGCACTCCTTCCACGCGGCGAACGTTCGTGTTTTCGGTCGGGATGTATAACTACGGCTACGTGCCGCTGCCGCTGGCGATGGCCCTGTTTGGGCGGGAGACGGTCGCGGTGCTGTTCGTCCACAACGTGGGCGTGGAGGTGGCGATGTGGGCATTCGGGCCATGGCTGCTGGGCGGTCTGCCCGTGCGGACCTCTGCCCGGAAGCTCCTGAGCCCGGCCCTCTGCGCCATCGTGGGCACGGTCTTGCTGAACCTGGTGGTCACTCGCGACCAGGTGCCCGGGGTGGTTCTGGACGCCGTCCATTTGCTCGGCCAGTGTGCCGTGCCCATGGGCCTGGTCCTGATCGGCGCGACGGTGGCGGATTACGCGCATGAGTTCGTGTCGCGCCAGGGTGGACGGGTGATGGGCTGGGCCCTGGTGCTGCGGTTGGGGGTGTTGCCGATGCTGTTCCTGGGGCTCATGCGAACACTGCCGCTCCCGGTGGAACTCCGGCAGGTTATGGTGTTACAAGCGGCGATGCCCGCCGCGGTCTTCCCGATCGTCATGGCCCGGCTTTACGGGGGCGACCCGGCCACGGCGCTCCGCGTCGTGCTGTCCACCTCGCTGGCGGGGTTGGCCACCATCCCGCTCTGGATCCGCGTCGGATTGGGATGGCTGAGGGAATGAACGGTTCACCCGCAAAGGGAGAGGGGAAACGTCAACGGTTCAGGGGCTCGAGGCGCGATTCCGATCAGGGAATCCTCTCCACGAACGGTCCAGTTCAGGGTGTGATCGCGCGGTAGTAGCGGAAGGGAACGGAGGGAGCGGTGGGCAGGGTGAAGAAGAGGGGCTCGGTGTTCACGAAGTTGGTCGAGACCGGCTGCCAGGTGCGGAGATCGACCGAGTGTTCGAGGACGTAGGACCGGCCAGCTTGCCCCTGCAAGCGCAGCAGCGGCGCGCCCTCGGGTAACAGGAACATCGAGAGCACGGCCGCCGCCGGCGTCGGATCCACGCTGCCCAGGGGCAGGTAGACCTCGTCGAGCCAGGCGGTGTCCTGGCCGGCGCTGAAATTAGCATCCTTGACGTAACGCCATTCGCACACGTTGTAGCCGGCGGGGACGGCGAACCGGAACGTGTTCCAGGCGCCCAGGCCGGACCATCGCTCCACCAGACGGCCGTTGAGGTGGAATTCCAGGAAATCCCACGACGCCTCGGAGTGGACGCGGTAGGCGAAGGAGCCTGTGCCAGCCGGGCTGCTGAACGCCAGCAGGAGCGAACTCACTTCGCCGTCGCCAAGCAGCCCCGAGCGGGCGGCAAAGCGGCCGGAAGCGGGGCCTGCGGAAGTCACCACCCAGGGCTGAGGCCCGCGCACCTGCCAGGGCAAGCGCTGCAACCCGCCCGACTCGAAGTCGTCCGAGAAGGCAACGACGCGGAACTCCGGAACGAGCTCATGATCGCGGTCGAGGGTGAGGAGGAGCGGGTTGGCCGCGGAGACGACCGACCCGGACCATCCGGCGAAGACGTAGTTCGGTTCGGGGGTGGCGATGACGAGTTGGGTGGAGCCGGCAGGATAGGAGCCGGCCGCAGGGAAGACGCTGCCGCCCGGCGAGGGCGCGAACGTGAGCCGATAGTCGGGCGGGAGACCGTCGTTGTCCACAATCGTCACGACCACCGTGCTCTGGCTGCCCAGAACACCACCCCCGGTCGGGTTGGATAGGACCAGGCGGAAGGTCTCATCCGGTTCGATCAGGGTATCGTCCAGGATGGGCACCGTGAGCGTCTGACGAATCTCCCCGGGAGCGAACTCGAGCGTCCCAACGACAGGCCCGAAATCCTCGTCCGCGGTGGCGGCACCCGCCTGGGTGGCGAAGTCGACGGTGACGCGGTCAAGGCCGTCGCCGGTGCGGATGACTTCGAGTTCGACGGTGCCGGCCTCCTCGCTCACGTCGGCGGTGGCGAGGGCGAAGGCGATGCTCGTTTCGTCGTCGACGATGGTCACCGCGATCTCGCTGCGGGGGCCGAGGGAGGCGGCTTCGCTGGGCTGGGCGAGGGTGACCAAGAAGGACTGATTGCCCTCGGCGTCGGGGCCGTCGAGGATCGGGATGGAGACGGTGAGCGAGGTCTCGCCGGCGGCGAAGCTGAGGGTGCCGGACTGGGCGGTGTAGCGGGTTCCGGCGCGGGCCGTGCCGTCGGTCGTGAAGTAGTTGACGGTGAACTCGGTTTGCAGGTTGCCGGTGCGGACGATGGGGATCACGACCTGACCGGCGGTCTCGGAAACGGCGGCGGCGGCGGCGCCGAACTCGACGATCCCGAGCGCGAACTTCTCGCCCGCATGAATCCGGGCGAGCCCGGCGCGGGGGAGGCCGTGGACCTGGGTGAATTCACCGGCGATGACGAGCGCCCCGTCGGGTTGGGCGGCGAGCGAGAGGACGGCGCCATTGGCGCCCGCGCTATGGTTGAAGACGGCGTCGAGGGCGCCGTCCGGATTCAGGCGCGCGAACCGGTTGAGCGCCACGCCATGCAGGCGAGTGAAGGCGCCCCCCACATAAATCCCGCCTTCCGGCGCCACGGCGAGGCCGTAGATGGTGTCATTGACGTCGGTGCTCGCGAGGAAGGTGGCGTCGGGCGAACCGTCTGGGAGGAGGCGGGCGAGGTGGCGGGCGGCGAGGCCATGGATGGTGGTGAAGGCGCCGCCGATCAGGATGCGGCCGTCCGGTTGCAGGGCAAGGGCGTGGATGGGGCCATCGGCGCCTGGGACCTGGCGGAAGGCCGGGTCGGGCGAACCGTCGGATCGCAGGCGAGCGATCCGGCCGGCTTCCCGTCCCGCGGCCGCGGTGAATCGGCCGGCGAGGAGGATGTGGCCGTCGGGTTGCAGGGCGAGGCTGAGGACGGCGTCGTTGGCGCCGGCACCCGATGGGAGGGTGGGGTCGAGGGAACCGTCGGCCGCCAGGCGCGCCAGGTGGTTGACGCCGGTCCCGTCGAACACCGTGAAGTCGCCGCCGATCAGGATGCGGCCGTCCGGTTGCGCGGCGAGGGCGCGCACCGGGTTGTTGGCGCCACTGCCGGGATCGAAGTCGTGGTCGAGGGAACCGTCCGCGTTGAGCCGGGCGACGCGGGGCCTGGCGACGCCGTCGAAGCGGCCGAAAGCGCCGCCGAGCAGAATCTTGCCATCGGGCTGGGTGGCGGTCGCGTGAACGGTGTCGTCGGCGCCAGCGCCCGGGGTGAAGCTGTAATCAAGGTGGCCGTCGGGGTGAAGCCTGGCCACGCCGCCGAAGAGGATCCCCTCCACGGTGTCGAACTCCCCCGCGAAGACGATGGATCGGTCGGGAGCGACGGACACCGAGCGGATGCGGCGGTTGATGTTCCCAGGGTCGAACCCGTAGTCGACGTGGCCGGGTCCTTCGTCGTCGATGAGGTTGACCGTCGCATGGGTGAGGAGGCCGAGGCCGATCGAGCCGGGCCAGGTGCCGGTCGGAGGGCCGAGCGGGCTGGACAAGGTGACGACGAAGGCGCGCTCGCGGTCGCCCACGGTGTTGTCGAGCAGAGGTATGGACACGGTTCGAGTGGTGTCGCCGGGGTGGAAGGTCAGGAGGCCGGTGCCATTGGTGGAGGGGAGGAAGGCGTCGCCGGCAAACGGCACGGCGCCGCTTTGGGCGAGGTAATCGAAGCCGGCGCGGGCGGTAAGGTCGTGGGTTTGGAATCGGACCTGGACGGGGTGGACGGTGCCGCCGAGCCGGTGGACGGTGAGGAGGGCGGCGTGGGTGTACTCGAGGACATGGTAGGTCGCACCTTCGAATTCCAGGGCGCAGTCGTCCTCGTTGATGTGCAGGATGGCATTGGTTTGACCGGCCAAGGTGGCGCCGCCCGTGGGCTCGCGGAGGGCGAGCATCACCGTCCGGTTGGTTTCGAGGCGCGCGTTGTCGAGGATCGGCACGAGGAAGCCAAGCTGGGTGGCGCCCGCCGCGAACTGGAGGGTGCCCGATTGCCCGAGATAATCGACGCCATCGGTGGCGGAACCGTCGCCGGTCACGTAGTCGACAGTGACCTTGTTGGTGGCGACCCCGAGGCGGTAGACCGTGATGATAGCGTTGGTGGCGTTTTCGTTGACCTGGAAGGCGGGGGCGGCGAACTCGAGGGCGGAGTCGTCGTCCGCGATGGTGAGCAGGGCGGTGCTCTGTCCGCCGAGCGGCAAGCCGCCGGTGGGATTGCGGAGCGTGAGCAGGACCGTTTCGTTGGTTTCCACGAGCGCGTCGTCGAGGAGGGGGAGGGCGATGGACTGGAGCGACTCGCCGGGGGCGAAGCGGAGGGTGCCTTGGACTGGGGTGTAGTCTGCTCCGGGGACGGCGGTGCCTGGGCTGGTGGCGAACTCGATGGTATCCGAGCCGTCGAGGCTGCCGGTGCGTTGGACAGTGATCGTCGCGGCGCCGGCGGCTTCGGAGGCGGTGAACGCGGCGGCCGTGAATTGCAGGGTGCCGTCGTTATCGATGAGCGTGACGGTGGCGCTGGGGGGGGACCCGACCTGACCGCCGGGCACGCTGAGGAGGGTGACGATGATGGTCTGAGGTGGGTCTTCGCTGGGGTTGTCGAGGGGGACGACGGGGAGTTCGACGCGATTGGTGCCGGCGGGGAAGGTCACCGCGGAGCCGAGCGGGACGTAATCGGAGCCGCTGGTGGCGGTGCCGGTGACCTGGAAGTGGACGGTGAGGGGGCGGTCGAGGGCGCCGGTGCGGGTGAACGTGAGCAGCGCGGGTTTGGGTCCGCTCTCGCGCGCGATGGGATCGGTGGCCTCGACCGTGACCGTGCCCAGGTCGTCATCGAGGATGCTGTAGATGTGGGTGCGGAAGACGTCGAAGAAGGCGTTAGTGGGGGTGGGGACGAGGACGATGTTGGTTTCCATGGTCTCGGGATCGATCTCGTTGGTGAAGGTGGGGCCGGGATCGAAGAGGGTGACGATGAGCGTGCGGTTGGGTTGGAGGAGGGTGTTGTCGAGGATGGTGAGGGGGAGGATCTGGATGCGCGGGCCATTGTTGGTGAACATGAGCCGGCCGGCATCCCCGAACTGGTAGTCGACATTGGTGATAGCGGTGCCACCGGTAACGCGGTACTCGACCGTGACAGGGGCGGATTCCTCGGGCTCGGCGCTGACGGCGACGGCGATCACTGGGGCGGCCTCGGACTCGGGTCCTTGGGAGGCGCTGAGGGTGAATCCCACGGCGGGCAAGCCGCCGCCGGGGTCGTCCAGGTTGAGCATGGCTTGGAACTGGGGCCCCAGGTTGTAGTGGGGGCTGGGCAGGAGGCGCACCACGACCGTCTCCGCGCCTTCGCGGTGCCGGTTTTCCGACGGGGTGATGGTGAGGGCCGCGCTGGTGGCGCCGGCGGGGATGGTGAGGCTGGAGCCGATGGGCGCGTAGTCATTCCCGGCCAGGGCAGAACCGCCGGTCATGAAAAGGACCGTCAGCTCCGCGGCCGTGCTGCCCGTGCGACTGATGGTGAACTCGCCCGCCGTGCCTGGTTCGACCGCAGGGTCGATGGTCGTCACGATGCCGACGGTAGGGAGTTGCTTCTCGTGGATGACCACCGTCGCGGCGCGTGGGGTGCCGACGTTGTAGATCGGGGTGTCGGCGAGTTGCAGGGTCACGCTCAGATCGCCCTGCAGGGTCCTGTTATCGACCGGCTGGACCACGATCGGCGCGGAGACGCTTTGGGCTGGGATGAGCACGTTGCCGGGCAGGGGGCGATAGTCGCGTCCGCTGACCGCCGTGCCACTGACCAGGTAGCTAACGCGCAAGTCCTGGCCCAGGTCGCCGATCCTGGTGACCAGGAAGCTGCCAGGGTCGGTGTCTTCAACCGCAACCGGGTCGGGGGCGTTGAGGATGACCGTGGGGAGGTCGTTGTCGACCAGGTGGACCGTGGCCGAGGCGGCGCCCACGGCGTAGGTGGCGTTGGTGGCGAGGGTGACGATGACGGTTCGGCTGGGTTGGGCGAAGAGGTTCTCGACGGCGCGGACCGCGAGGGTCACGGTGTCGCGCCCAACGGGAAAGGAGATCGAGCCCGGCAGGGGAACGTAGTCGGTGCCGGGAAGGGCGGTGCCGCCGACCGTGTAAGCCACGTCCAGGGGTTCGTCAAGCGAGCCGAAGCGGAGGACGCTGATCAGGCCAAGGTCCTGGCCGCTTTCGGTGGCGACGTCATCGAGGGCAAAGAGGGAGACGGTGGGTCGGGAGGGCGGTTCGTCGTCGCGGATGGCGAGGCTGGCCTCGGCCGCGCCCGGGGCGAGGGCGTAATCGGGGTAGGTTTGGAACCAGGTGGGTTCGAGGTTGACCGGAAGGACCTCCCAGCCGGGGACGAACACGCTGTTGGTGATATTGGTGTCGGCGAGGAAGCCGAGGGACTGCATGGGGAGGGCGAGGGTGAGCGTGACGTGCTGGGTGCCCTCGGAGGTGGTGTTGTTGATCGGGTCGACCACGAGGTTGGTGGCGGCGATGCCGGCGGGGAGGACGATGTATTCGAAGTCGGCCGTATTGGTGACGAGGCGGCTGAAGCCCTCGTTCATGCCCACGTTGGTGAGGGTCACGCTGGCGCTGGTCAGGCGGTACTTGGCCTCGCGCGCGGCGGTCCCGCTAAGCTGAAAGAGGACGGCTTGGGGCAGGTGAGTGGGACCGCTCCGCATGATGGTGAAATGGCCGGAGGCGGGTTGGTTCTCGGAGGCGGGGACGCTGGGGGAAACGCTGGCGGCAGGGAGCGGGGTGGCCAGGTAGTCGGCGTTGGCCGCGTCCGCGCCCACGAGGTTGATGGGGTTGGCGAACGTGAGCGGGGCGATGCGGTAGCCGAAGAGGAAGGCGGCGTTGGTGTAGGTGCCGGATGGGAGATTGGCCAACGTGTAGCGGCCGTCGCGGTCGGTGTAGGCCCAGCGGTAATCGGGGTTGGGCCGGCCGTTGTGCACGCGCACGCCTTGCAGGGGGTTGCCCCAAATGTCCTGCACCTGCCCGGTGACGCGGTAGGTGGGCAAAGCCCCCACTTTGACGGGGTGATTGAGCGTGGACAGGCCTCCCTTGAGGTCGCTGACCTCGCAGCGCACGACGTAATCGCCCTCGATCTCCCAGCGCTTGCTGACCGTGGTGGTGTTCGGGCCGAAGGTGCCGTCGCCGAAATCCCAGTGCAACGCCACCCCATCGCCGTCGGGGTCGGTGACGGTCGCGCTGAAGTCCACATAGACGTTCGTGCCCACCTGGGCGGCGGTGGCTTGGAGGGTAAAATGCGGGGGACGATTGGTGGCGGGGACGCCGAGATGGACCACCACGTCCATCCAGGACTCCGTTCCCGAGCCTCCCCGGGCCACGGGGGTGAGGTGCACGGCAGCGGCGGCGTCGGTGAAGGTCCGGCCGATCACCACCGCCGCGTCCTGTTTGCCGGGGCCGGTGCCCGGGGTGGTGTCGAGGATGTCGCTGAAGCCGCCGCTCTGGGACCAGAAGTTCCAGTGTAATTCGAGGCCGCTTTGCAGCCAGGGGTTCTCGAGACGGGTGCGGTGCGAGGCCCAGTAGTCGCGTTCGAAGTCCTTGCGGACGCGGAGGGCGTAGTAGCGTCCAGAGGCCAGGGAGGGACTGTCCATCGCATGGAGGCGGTAGGTGCCGTTCGAGGTGACCGTCCGGACGTAAGGTTCGGGCAGCCAGCCCAGCATGGCCTTTCCGACCGCGTTGAAGTGGCCGCCCCCGCCCCCCATGATGTCGAACGGATCCCCATACTCCGCGTCGGTGCCCGGTCCGATGGCACTGTCGTGGCCCAGCACGCTGCCCGGATCGAAGGGGTAGTTGTTCGGGTTGTCCGGATAAGCGCCCGTTTGGGGCGGACGGACCGCATTCCACGAGTTGGCGTGGACGAGCCCAAAGTTGTGTCCCAACTCGTGGACGGCGGTGCCGAATCCCGACGATTGCAGCCAGAGGCCGCGGCCGCCGACGGCGGCGAGGCCGCCCCAGTCGAAGCCCGGCACGGAGGAGTGGCGGACGATGTCGAGGTCGTATTGTTCGTAGGCGAAGCCCGCGGCGCGCGCGGCCTTGCGGGCATGATCGAGAACGGATCCGGGGCCGTTGGTGCCATACCAGAGCTTGGTTTGAGGCAGGGCGAGGAGAGGCGTGATCGTGCTGACGATCGCGGCCGTGTTGAAGGACGCCTCGACGAAATGCGCGTTGACCGCGTTCATCAGGCTCGTGGCCTCCGCTGCGGTGATGGGCTCGGTGATGTCATCGGCGAAGCTCACGCGCATGAAAAGGAGCGTCTTCGGGCCTTGGGTGAGGCTGCCCAGGACGCCGGGGTCGACCGGATCAACGTGGCCGCCGTCGGGGAACAGCACGCGGCGCCCGGCTTGGCCGAGTTGGCGGTTCCAACGAAGGCCGTGTTCCGGACAACAGACGCGCAGGATTTGCCCGCCCGCATCGAGCAGCACCGGCCGCCGCTTGGGGTCGGGCATGGCCGCACACACCGGACAGGGCGCCACCGGCGGGACCCGCCCGGCCTCAACCAGCGCGTCCACCTCCTCGGCCGCCAGCACGCGCGCCGGGTCCTCATGCACAGCCAGGTCGCCGTCCAACGCGATGCCGAACAGCGGCGTCTGGGGGGTCGTGATTTGGTGTTGGCGGCGGCCGTAGACGAAGGCCCGGTAAGTCTTCCCGTGCAACACGGCCTGGCGGACGATGACCTCCTGACCGAGCGAGTCGCCCGCCCAGTGATCAACGGCGAAGACGAGGAAGTCGCCCCGGCCGGCGACCGGCGTTTCGAGTTCGGCGAGCACGGATGGGGGCAGTGCGGTGCGCCGATGGAGTGGCAGGGCCAGTTCGAGCGCTCGCTTGGGGTGGGTTCGGATCAGGGCGGCGAGGGCCTCGCGGCGGGCTTGGGCGAGGGCGGTGCCTTCCGCTTCCCACCCCGCTTTGAGCGCGGCGGGCATGGCGCCGGGCTTTCGCTCGCACCAGGCCTGGAACCGAGCGAATACGGGGTCGGCGGGGGGGGTGGCGTGGGAGGGGTTGACGCGGGTCAGGCCAGCCAGCAAAACGACGCAGAGCATCGGCGTGACCCCTGGAAAACGGGGGAAAGATCGGTCTTTCATGGGCGAGTGCGTTGCCGGTCGGGGCCGGGAGCAGACCGGAGCGGCGCGGATAGGTTTGGCTATTAGACGTAAGTAGGCGGCGTGGAGGGGGATGGCAAGGGAAAAGGAGGATTTCACGCAACTGTGACCATGAACCTGTCTTTGGTCACCGTCGGTGGGACGAGCCTTCTGATGCGCCGTGATGTCGGACGCCCCTGGCGGCTCGCGAGGGGTGCGAGGAAAAGGCTCGAACTACGGGCAGGATTCGGGGAAGACTGGCTTGATCCGAGACCCACACCTCCACCGAGCAACGCGGTTTCTCTGAGCCCGGGTGTCTGCCAACGATGGAACCATCGCCCCCCGGGGGCCGCGAAGGCGCCTCGCGGGAACCCGCGCAACCCACTAACACCATGAGCCTCCCCACGAACCTCCGGCGGATCGATCTGAACCTCCCGCTCACGCCCGCCGCCACCTTCACCCGCCGGCGCTTCCTGGCCGGCGCCGGCGTCATCCTCTCGGGGCCCGCCCTGCTCACGCCCCTGGCCGCGGCGGCCGCCCACTCGACCGGCCCACCCCCCGCCCAGGCCACCCGGGTCCGCTGCCGTCTCCTCGACGGGACCACCGGACGGCCCACCCCCGCCATGGTCTGCATCACGAACGTGGATTCGGGGGAGATCCGCCTGCCGCCCGACGGCCGGGTCTGCGCCCGCCCCTCGAGCGTCGAGCAGTTCGTGCGCGGCGTGAAGTTCGACCCCGGCCCAAACTGGATTGGGCCGGTCCGCAAGACCCTCGGGCGCGGCGACAACAACGACCGCAGCTACGTCTATGAGGACCGGCCGTCCCTCCCCTTCTGGCCGGAGCCGGTCATCTGGCAGACCCCGGGCGAGTTTTCCATCGATCTGCCGGCCGGCCGCTGGCGGATTCGCGCCAGCCACGGGATGGAGTTCGTGCCCGTCACGGCGGAGTTTGACGCGAACGGCCAGGGCGAGTTGCCCCAGACGCTCCGCCTCGAACGCTGGATCGACCTGCCCGCGGCCGGGTGGTGGTCCGGCGATGTGCATGTCCATCATCCCTCCGCCGACCCCGCGCACCGGGAGTTTCTGCTCCAGTATGCCCTGGCCGAGGACGTGCACCTGGTGAACCTGCTCGAGATGGGGCACCACACCGGCACCGAGTTCAAACAGGCCGGATTCGGCCCGCGGTTCCGGGTCCAGCGCGGCCCGTTTGCGCTCGTCTCCGGCCAGGAGGACCCGCGCAGCACCTACGGTCACATCATCGGGCTGAACCTCCAATCGATGGTGCGCGACACCGCCACCTACGACTTCTACGACCTCGCCTTTCGCGGCATCCATGCGCAGCCGGGGGCCCTGGTGGGGTTCGCGCACTTCTCGTGGAACGGGTGCGACCTGCCCCGCGGCTTCCCCTGGCTGGTGACGACCGGCGAGATCGACTTCATCGAACTGCTGCAATTCGGGATGGTGAATCGGACGGATTACATCGACTACCTCAACCTCGGCTTCCGGCTCACGGCCGCGGCCGGCAGCGACATTCCCTGGGGCTCGACCCTCGGCGAGGTGCGCACCTACGTCCACACCGGAACGGCGTTCGACGTCGACGCCTGGTTTCGCAACCTCAAGGCGGGGCACACGTTTGTGAGCAACGGACCCGCCCTCGAGTTCACCGTGGACGGGGCGTTGCCGGGCAGCGAGTTGGCCCGATCCCCAGGCGCCCGCGTTCGCATTCGCGCCCGCGCCCGGGGTCACGCCCGGATTGGCTTGCCCACGCTCCTGCGGATCGACGGTCCGGAAGGTGTCCTCAAGGAAGTTCGCGCCTCGGCGGGCGAAAGCGAGCTGGCGGTGGAGTTTGAACACGCGGTCGCGGCCAGCGAGTGGCTGATGGCGGGGGTCGTCTGCGACAACGGCGCCCTGGCTCACACCACGCCGGTCTACGTGGCGATCAACGGCCGGCCCACCTGGAATCCCGGGCGCGGGCCGGCGATCATCGACCGCCAATTGGAGGGCATGGCCCGCATCGAAGCCGAGTTGGCCGGCCGCGACCCCCCGCGGGCCGCCGGGTTGCGCGACCGCCTCCGTCAAGCCCGGGCGTTCTACGCGGACCTCCGCGCGCGGATCGGGACATGAAGCCGAAGCACCGCCCACGCGCGCTCCACCCGATCTGCAGGCACTCCACGAAACGCCCCGCTAACCCGGACGTTGCACCGCCAGCCCGCCCCCTTTCTCCCTCTCCCCCACCTGGGGAAACGCTTCGCTTTCAAGGGTTGGGGCGGGATGGGGTGAGGGTTGGTTGATGGGGAGGGGAGGATTCCGAAGAGATCTCCTTGTCAGGGTGACAGGTTCATAATGGTCTCACTTCGGGTTGCTCGCGAGGGGCGGGCTTGCTAGGGTGGCTGCGCATGACTGAGCTGCCAGTAGGCCTGGCCCAACGTTCGCAGGTCGAAGCGTTTCAGAGGCGGCATCGGATCGGGGTGGTGACGCTGCTTTTCACCGATCTGGTTGGCTTCACGCGGCTCAAGCAGGAATTGGGCGACACGGAGGCGGTCGCGCTCATTCAATCCCACCACGATTCCCTGCGCGCGATTCTGGCCCGTTATCCTGAAGGCGAGGAGGTCAGCACGGCGGGCGATGCCTTCTTCATCGTGTTTGCGAAGCCCTCCGACGCCGTGCGGTTCGCGCTCGCACTGCAGGCGGCCAATCGCGGTTTGAGCCAAGGCTCGCCGTGGACAGTGCTGGATCGGGTGGGCATCCACGCGGGGGAGGTGGTGATTACGGAGGGGGAGGACGAGCGGGACTTGTTGGGTCTGCAAGTGGATACGGCGGCGCGGATCATGGGGTTGGCGGAGGGCGACCAGGTGTTGTTGAGCCGGTTCGTGTTCGATAACGCCCGTCACGCGTTGAAGAACCGGGATTTGGATGGCTTGGGGCCGCTGGCGTGGTTGAATCATGGCGAGTATGCGCTCAAGGGGGTCGAGGAACCGGTTCAGGTGTGCGAGGTGGGGGAGACGGGTTCGGGGAAGCTGCGGGCGCCGGCCGATTCCGAGAAGGCGCGCCGTCTGGCGGGGGCAGGCGAGTTGGTGCTGGGCTGGCGGCCAGCTCCGGGTCAGAAGGTGCCCGGCACGCAATGGGTGTTGGAGCAGCAGTTGGGGGAGGGCGGCTTCGGGGAGGTGTGGTTGGGGATCCACGAGCGGTTGAAGGAGAAGCGGGTTTTCAAGTTTTGCTTTCGGGCAGATCGGGTGCGCAGCCTGAAGCGCGAGGTCACGCTGTTCCGGGTGTTGAAGGAGCGCGTGGGACAGCATCCGGGCCTGGTGACGGTGCACGACGTTTTTCTGGATGAGGCGCCGTATTACCTGGTGACGGAGTACGTGCCTGGGGTGGATCTACGCCGGTGGCATGAGCGCCGGGCGGAGGGCGGCCGGCCGGCGGCGGCGGCGGAGGTGGTCGAGTTGATCGCGCAGACGGCGGAGGCGCTGCAAGCGGCGCACGACGCCGGAGTCATTCATCGCGACATCAAGCCGTCGAATATCCTGGTGGTGGAGGAGGACGGACGGAGCACGGCTCGATTGACGGACTTCGGGATTGGGCAGGTGGTGTCCAGGGAGGTCTTAGGGGACATGACCAAGCTTGGGTTCACGCTGACGCTGCTGGGATCAGGGACGTCGCAGACGGGGACGCAGATTTACATGGCGCCGGAGATTCTGGCGGGCGGGCGGGCGAGTCCGCGTTCGGACATTTACTCGCTGGGAGTGGTGTTCTACCAGTTGTTAACGGGCGATTTGGGCCGGCCCGTGACGGCCGATTGGGCCGAGGACGTGCAGGACCCGCTTTTGCGCGAGGATTTGCGGCGGTGTCTGGCGGGCCGGGTCGAGGAGCGTTACAGCGGACCGGGAGAACTGGCGCGTCACCTGCGTGCGCTCGAGGACCGGCGGAAGGAAGCAACCAAGCGTGAGGCGGATCTGCGCGAACGCGAGCGGGCGGCCTACCGGCGGGGGGTGATAAGGGCTTGGCTGGCGGCGGGGGCGGTGGTTGCCCTGATGGGGCTGCTGGCCGGTTCCGCCCTCCACCAATCCCGCAAGGCGCGCGCGAACGCAAGGGCCGCGGAGGAGCAGCGCCTGCGGACGCAAGAACTCCTCGATCTGACCAAACTGGATCAAGCCCAAAGCGAGTTCGACCGCGGTCGGCAGAACCACGGGCTGGCCATTCTGGCGGACGTCCTCCGCACCAGCCCGAGCAATCGTCTGGCGGCGACCAAGGCCATGATGGCGCTGGCCAACTTGGACTTCCGAGTTCCGTTGACCCGGCCCTTGAGGCACGAGCGGCGGGTGACGGCGCTGGCCTTCAGCCCTGACGGCCAACGGTTGCTGACGGCTTCAGCGGACGGGATGGTGCGCACGTTCGACGCGGGCACGGGAACTCCATTGGGCAAGCCGCTCCGGCACGAGGCGCCCCTGGTGAGCGCCGTGTTCCGGCCGAACAGGGACCAGATCCTGGCCGCCTCGACCGACGGGACCGTGCAGTTATGGGATGGCCACACCCGCAAGCCGGCGGGCCTGGCGATGACGCATGCTGGCCTGACGCGGATCGCGGTGAGCGCGGACGGCCGTTGGGCTGTCACCGCCGGGGAGGGGAATCAGGCTCGGGTATGGGACCTTGATCGAGGCGTGGAAGTGGCGTCGCTGCCGCATGAGGAGAGGGTGCGGTCGGTCCACTTCAGCGCGGACGGCCGGTGGCTGGCCACTGGGTCGGACGACCGGAAGGCGAGGATTTGGCAGGTGGGGAGTTGGTCGTTGCGCGGGGCTCCCTTGGTGCATACTGGCCCCGTGGCGGACGCCCGGTTCAATCAGGGGGCGACCTCTCTGGCCACCGCCACCGCGGATGGGGTGATTGTGCAGTGGGACATCGCTACGGGAGAAGCGAAGGCCAAATGGGGAGAGGACGCCGTCCTCAACAAGCGGGAGTTTACTTCGGTCGCGTTTGTGGACCGGGATGGGGAGATTGCCGCGCTGGGGAAAGACCGCCATGTGATTCAGATCGTGGCCAGCGGCAAATCTTCCTTTCCCTCGCAGTTTTACGCCATTGGCTCCGCGCATTCGTTTGCGGTTTCGCCGGACGGAACGAAACGAGTGACCTGCCTGACGGACAACAGAGCTTTGGTTTTGGTTGAGGGGGAGGGATTCTTGGAATTGCACCACGCGACGGATGTTCTGTTGGGGGCGTTCGATGCAAGGGGCGAGCGGGTAGCGACGGCCGACGCGGACGGGGTGGTGTTTGTTTGGGGTGTTGGGCGGGGTGGTCCTGCAGAGATGGAGATCCTGGATGGGGAGCAGACGTTCGTGTCGTTCCCTGTGGTGGCAATCACTGTGGGTCGGCGAGTCCGGCTTTGGGATTTGTCCACGGGCGAGACCCTGGGCCAGCCTTTGCTCCCGGACGATCCGGTCACAGGGGTGGCACTGCACGTCGCGGACCACTTGGCGTTGACCATTTCCTCGAACAGCCTTTCGGTTTGGGATTGGCGGACGGGCCTGCGGGCAGGTCCGGTGGTGACCCAGGAAACGTCGGTGGCGACCTTCGACTGGAGTTCGGACAGTCGGCGGGTGTTGACGGCGGATACTGCGGGGGAAGTGCGGATCTGGGACGTCCACTCTGGCGGGCGGGTGGGGCGGGCGATCCGGCACGGAGGCAAGCTGACCTCTGCGCGGTTCAACCCCGATTCGACCCGGGTGCTGACGGCGGGCACGGACGGCCATGCGCGTCTTTGGGATGCCAGGTCGGGCGACGCGATCAGGCGCGTGGCGCACCAGGGTGAATCGTTCGCCACGCCTGTGTTAAGCCCCGAGGGCGGGAGGTTGGTGACCGGGTTGGATGACAAGACGGCGGTGCTTTGGGATATGGAGACAGGCGAGCGGTTGGCCGGTCCTCTGCGGCACGAAGGGAGCCTGAGGGGGGCGTCCTTCAGTCCGGACGGTTCGTTGTTGGCGACCGCTGCGGAGGAGAAGGCAGTGCGCCTGTGGGAGGCGAAGACGGGGGCGCTGGCTGCGCCCGTGCTCCGACCTGCGTCCGCCGCCTATAACGTCGCGTTCTCGCCCGACGGCGCGAAACTGCTGGCCACTTGCGACGAGGGGGTTTTTGTCTGGGATGTGCGGACCGGAGTGCTGTTGCAGCGGATTCCGTCGGCCAGTTTCCCGCCTGGGGGCTTCAGGGCGGACAGCCAAGCCTTGGCGGTATTCGGCTACTCCGTGATTCGCCTCTTCGAATGCCCCACCCTGGCGGCCTCGACGCCTCCCTGGCTCCCGGAGTTCCTGGAGTCGATCGCGGGATTCCGGTATGCCGGAGGCCAGTTCGACCATGTTCGAGACGTGCCGCTGGCAGCGCTGGCCGCCCAGGCGCCCGCAGCGGAGGGGGACCTATGGGCTGCGGTCTTGCGCTGGCAGTTGAGTGACCGAGATCAGCGCTCGCACACCCCGTTTTCACGCATGAGCAGCGCTCGATACCTCGACGGACTTCTGGCCGAGGCGTTGTATGAGAACCAGCGCACTGCCCGCGTCATGGAACTCGCTTCGCTGCGGTCGAACACGCCTGTGGCGATGGCGCTTCTGGCGAATCGGGAGGGTCTTCCGGCCGAACAAGCGCAGGCTCTTTGCCAGCGGGCCACGGAATTGGATCCCGACAATCCCTGGATCTGGGCGACCAAGGCCCAGATCCTCAGCCGGTCGCAAGACCAGCGCGGGGCGGTGGCCGCGGTGGACCGGGCGATCAGGCTGGCGCCCGACAACGTGCGGTTGCAGAACTTCCGGTCGAACGTGGTCGAGGTGCAGCGGCGCCGCCAGATGTCCGCCAAGCTGGCCTGCCTGAATAACCTGCGTTACCTGAACCACGGATTGGCCCGCTATCGGGCCGAGCACGGCGACCTGCCGCCCTCGTTGTCCGACCTCTTCCCCGCTTATCTCCAGGCAACCAACCGTTTGCTCTGCCCGCTCGGGAGCCATGACCCCAAAACCCACCCTTACGGGCATCTCCTGGATACGCAGGTGCTGACGGATTATGTCTACGAATTCACCACGGCGGCCATGGGATCGGTCTTTCAGGGCGGAACGACCCCCATGCAGGAATGGAAGCGGCGGCAAGTGGCCGCATTGGGCGGGATGGTGCCGGCGCTTCGTTGTTTCTGGCACGAACCCACGCTGAATCTTGCCTTGAACGGCCGGTGCTTCGAGAGCCCGGTGGGTTGGGAGAATGTGGTCGCTGCCCCCGAGGTGCGCGGAGGGCTCGGTCCCGAGGCGTTGCGCGAGAAGTACGGCAGCGATTTCGTGTGGACCAACGTGCTGGCCGCCCTCGAGTTCGAGGACCCGGACCTGTCCGGCCCGGTAGCGCTTTGGGATGTCGAGAAGAAGGAGCGCGTGGAGTTGGTGGCGGGGCGGTCCGCCGGCTTGCCGCGGCGGCTGCTCGATCTCTCGACCGTCTACAACGCCTTGTTGGCGACCGATTGGCATAATCCGGAGGACGTGGGCAACAACCTGGCCTCGCTGCCAACGGGCCGGCAGACGCTGGGCGGGCAGGAATTCGATATTCGGGGGGTCGTGCAGCTTTCCAGCATCGAACTGGCTAAGCTCAACCCCCATTACCCCCGCGAGGTCTCCGATGTCCCCGTCGCTCTCACCTGCGCCAAGCTCCATTTCCTCCACGGCTTGGGCTGGCCGGAAACCAACGGCATCCCCATCGCCCGCTACGTGATCCACTACGCCGATGGGGGGACGAACACGATCGACGTGGTGTATGGGCGCGACGTGCGGAACTGGCAATACTGGCCCCAAGCGGTGGCCCGGGAAGCGGAGGGGGCGCAACCCGTTTGGCAGGGTCCGCAGGAACGCTGGAAGCCGCATTACCCGGATTGGGGGGTTCGGCTCTACTTGCAGAGCTGGATCAACCCCCGTCCCGACGTGGCCATCGTCTCCCTCGACCTGAAATCCGCCATGACCAAGTCCGCTCCCTTCATCGTGGCCATCACCGCCGAGTAGCACCGCCGCAGCCGGGACGTCGGTGGGAGGCCGAGGGAGGGGCGATCCCGATCCCGAAAGGCGTGGGCAATACTGGCGTCGTCCGCGGTGCAGCTCTGTTTGCCCCCGACCGCCTTAGGGTCTGTGCAAAAACAACTTCCGATTTTGCTGGAGGCGATTTTGGCTTC
>CAZVRY010000090.1:0-23451 GCA_964629545.1 uncultured Verrucomicrobiota bacterium
CGTGCGCGACGACCGCGACCTGCTGCAGAACCCGAAGAAATCTGTCTTACGCCTGATCCTTCAGCCGTTCCGGTTCATGGGATGAGAACTGCGGTTTCGGCGGAGGTTGGGCTGGCCACCAGGGCCGAGATTGGTCCAGACTGAGCCCACCATGGCCGTTGAGATCATCCTCGTCCTCTTGATTTCGGCGGGTGCGGTGTGGCTGTTCGTGACCGAGAAGTTCCCGCCGGACCTGGTCGCGCTGATGGTGCTGGGCACCCTGGTGCTGGTGGGGTTGTTCCAGCACCTGGTGCCGTGGATCCGTCCCGAACGATGGATCACGGCGGAGGAAGGCATTTCCGGGTTCAGCAACCCCGCCACCATCACGGTCGCGGCCATGTTCGTGCTGAGCGCCGGCCTGCAAAAGACCGGGGCCGTGGCGATTGCCGCCCGGATGCTGACCGGGTTGGCGCGGCACCCGTTCTTTCTGTTGTTGGCCATGATGCTGGTGGTGGGCGGGGTGTCGGCCTTTATTAACAACACGGCGGCGGTGGGGGTCTTCCTGCCGCTGGCCCTGGCCGCGTGCGCGCGCGGGAACGTGTCGCCGTCCAAGCTGCTGATCCCGCTCTCGTTCGCCTCCCAATTCGGGGGCGTCTGCACGCTGATCGGCACCTCGACCAACCTGCTGGTCAGTTCGATCTCCGAGCGGGCTGGCCATGGGGCGCTCGGGATGTTCGAGTTCACCCCGCTCGGGTCGGTCATGCTGAGCGCGGGCACGCTCTACCTGCTTCTCTTCAGCCGCTGGCTGCTGCCGGATCGGAGGGTCGAGCAGCTCACCGAGACCTACCAATTGGGCGATTACATCACCGAGTTGCGGGTCCTGCCCGGCTCGAAGCTCGCCGGCCAAACGGTGGTGGCCAGCGGGTTCGGGCGCAAGGGCGACCTCACGGTGCTGGAGATCCTGCGCGCAGGGCGGACCCTGTTCGCCCCGCTCGACGAGCCGGTGCAGGTGGGCGACGTGTTGCTGGTGCGCGGCGGGGCGCAGGACCTGATGCAGGCGCGGACGGCGTGGAAGCTGCAGATCGAACCGGAGTTCACCCTTAAGGACGAGACCCTCGAGGTGAAGGACCTGCAGTTGGCCGAGGTCCTCGTCGCTCCGCACTCCCGGTTGATCGACCGCACCCTCACCGAGCTTGATTTCCGGCGCCGTTACGAGGCGATCGTCCTGGCCATCCGCGCCCGCCAACAGACGGTGAACGAGAAGCTCAACCAGGTGCGGCTGCAGTTTGGGGACGCGCTCCTCCTGCTCGGCCCCAAGCAATACCTGGCCCGCCTGCGCGGCGACCCCAACTTCCTCGTCCTCGAAGCGGTCGAGGAACCGTCGCTCCGACGCAGCAAGATCCCCATCGCCTTGGGCATCATCGTGGCCGTGGTTGCCCTCGCCACCCTCAAGGTCATGCCGATCCTCGTGGCCTCGATCATCGGGTGTATTGCGCTCGTCGTGTCGCGCTGCCTCACCCTCGAGGAGGCCTATGGGGCCATCGACTGGAAGGTCATCTTCCTGCTGGCCGGCGTGCTGCCCTTGGGCTGGGTGCTGGAGAAGTCCGGCGCCGCGCTGCTGTTGACCCAAATGACCCTCGGCGTGGCTGGGCCCCTGGGACCCGTGGGGGTGTTGGCCGTGCTTTACCTCCTGACCGCGGTGCTGACCGAGTTCATGAGCAACAACGCCACCGCGGTGCTGATGGCGCCCATCGCCATCTCCACCGCCGCCGCCCTCGGGGTGGACGCCCGCCCGCTGCTGATGGCCGTCTGCTTTGCCGCTTCCACCAGTTTCGCCACCCCGGTCGGCTACCAGACCAACACCATGGTCTATCACGCCGGCGGCTACCGGTACACGGACTTCGTGAAAATCGGCATCCCCCTGAACCTCATCTTCTGGGGCCTGGCCGTGTACTACATCCCGCAATTCTGGCCGTTCTGAGGTTCCGCCGCGGCCGCCCGCCTGACGGACTTCCAGGTGGCTCCCATGTGTTCGCCCACGCGCGGGCAGTTGCGGACCGGGCGGGACGCGCTGCGCAACGGCGCGAGCCTCATCGCCAGTTCGCGCATGATGGTGCGCGGAATCACAGCGAACCTGTCACTTTGCTGACCTTATGAAATCAGGGGATTCTCAACCGAACATCACCTTCTCACCTGAATCGTTCCGGCACAGACACACCTCGGAGCCGACAATCTGCTTGCTGGCGTTGGCCCGCGGAGGGATAAGGAAGGGGACAAGCCGCACGAGCCGCTGACGTGGCTTCCTTTGGGATGATGGCCTAAGGATTTGCGATCTTGGGGTGGAAGGGATGGGGACGTGTACTTGCCGCTGAGCCGCATGAAGCTGCGATCCAGGACTCCACCCCGATTCACTGCTGGTTTGGCCCAACGAACCCTCCCCGCGGGCGCCGGGGCATCCCTTTGGCTCTTTCTCGTATCCCTCGCCCTCCTCGTGCCACTGCAAGCCCAGCAACAGACGCGATTCTTCCGCGTAGCAGGTCCCGTAGCGGTTTCGATCCAGAATTTCACAGCGGACGGGTTCCTCACCTGGATCAACGTGCCGACCAACGCCACGTTTACAGTCCAGACGGCGGCGTCCCTGACCGTGGCGAGCAACTGGGTTGACTACCTCCAGGTACCTGTCACGAACGGGGTCACCGTCCACCGCATCTTCGATCCCAATCCGCCCTCTGGCATGGTCTTGGTGCCGGCAGGATCTTTCACGATGGGAGACACGTTTAGCGAAGGCTCGACCAACGAACGCCCGACGCAAACGGTCTATGTAGCCGCCTTCTACATGGATCGCTTTGAGGTGACGAAGGCGCTTTGGGACGAGGTGCGGGTGTGGGCCAACGCCCATGATTACGACTTGGGCAACGAAGGGTCCGGCAAGGCCGCGAACCACCCTGTCCAGACCGTCAGTTGGTATGACGTGGTGAAGTGGTGCAATGCGCGGAGCGAGAAGGAGGGGAAGGTGCCTGCGTATTACTACAGGAGCTCGGCTCGGACGACGGTCTACCGGAGAGGGGAGCTAAGCGTGCAGTATGACTGGGTGATATTATGGGACCGGGGCTATCGGCTGCCGACGGAGGCGGAGTGGGAGAAGGCGGCGCGTGGTGGTTTGATCGGGAAGCGGTTTGCGTGGGGGGACACGATCACGCACGGCCAGGCGAACTACGCCAGCGCCTCATTTTACGGCTACGATATCAGCCCCACGAGGGGCTACCATCCGACGTTTGCGGTGGGGGATCGCCCCTACACCAGTCCTGTGGGTTCGTTTGCGGCGAACGGGTATGGGCTCTACGACATGGCTGGGAATGTGTGGGAGTGGTGCTGGGATTGGTTTGGGAGCTACTCGTGGGGCAGCCTGAGCGATCCCCGGGGACCTGCGTCGGGCTCGGACCGGGTGCTCCGCGGCGGCAGTTGCGACTCCTCCGCCTTCAACGGCCGCCTGGCGTACCGCTATTCCGACTGGCCGGACTACGCTTACAGGCGCCCCTACGGTTTCCGGCCCGTGCTGTCCCCAGGTCCGTAGCGGTCATGGGAAGCGCAGTTGGGCGAGGAGCTTGGAGTCGGCCCCGCTCTGGCCGAAACCGCGGAGAAGGCTTCCGGCTGTTGGCCAGGAGCCGCCACCCATCAGGGCGGTGGCGGCGCCTCGGCGGCAGCCGGAACTACGCGGAGGCTGGGCGGCCCGAGCCGGTTCCCGCTTTGGCTTTGGTCGACCGGGCCAAGGCCTTCCTGTTCCCGGCTCGGATGTTGGCTTCGTATTGGTAATTCATGTTGAGCCGATGAGACCAAACCGCAAGGAGTTGATCACTCGAAAGTCCACGACCGCGCCCATCGCCTCCCGCAGTTGAAACGGCCCAATGGCCATGGACGCCCGTCAGCAATTCTCATTTTGAAATTCGGACGGCCCCTCACCCGGCCTTTGGCCACCCTCTCCCCGCGCCTTTTATAGCGGAAGGCAGCCGAGGCGCGGGGAGAGGGACGGGGCCATCTTGTGCACTGATTCGTGATGGGCTCCGGCGTGACGTTGACGTCAGGCCAAAGACCATCCCGGACGATACGCGCGACGGAGGAACGGGGCCGCCGCAGGGACGTTCGCCGCCTGCAGCTTCACCGGATCCCAGGCCAGCTTGGCCCCGGCGCGATAGGCTACGTTGCCAAGATGGTTCGCGATGGTGAGGGGGCCGGAATAGAGGAAGTGGCAGGTGGTCGGCGCCCCCGTCTTGCAGGCGTGAATCCACTCCTGGTGGTGCCCGAGGGACCTGGGAATGAACGGAGCCGGGCGCTGGAAATCCTGGTACTTCTCCTCCGGCAGCAACAGGTGGCGTTCGTAGTCGGAGAGCAGCATCCCCCGGTCGCCGACAAACAGCATTCCGCTGTCCCAGGCGGGGATTTTCTTTTCCGCGTGGAGGGCGGGCTTCATCACGCCCTGATACCAATGGAGCGTGACCGGCGGCCGATCGCCGCGTGCCCCGTAGGTGTAGATGGCGTGCATGGAGGCCGGGGCGATTTCCGGATGGGCCGGCGGTCCCTCGGCCTCGATGGTGAGCGGATGATCGAGTTCGAGCGCCCACCAGGGGAGGTCGTTGAAATGACTGCCCAGGTCGGACATCGTGCCGTTGCCGAAGTCCCACCAGCGATACCATTTGGGGCCGGGCCAATACACTTCGTGGAAGGGGCGGAAGGGCGCGGGGCCGATCCACAGATCCCAGTCGAGCCCCGCCGGGACGGGCGACGAGCCGGGCGGGCGTGCCCGCACCGAGACGATGTCCCCGTGGGCCTTGGCCTCGGCCTCGCTCTGCCAGCCCCAGGCGCGCCCCACCCACACGTGCACCTCGCGCACCGGACCGATCGCGCCGGTCTGGATCAACTCGACGACGCGGCGGAAGTTGTCGCCGGCGTGAATCTGCGTGCCCATTTGGGTCGCCACCTTGGCCTCGCGGGCGGCCTGGATGATGCGGTCCGCCTCCCACACGCTATGGGTGAGCGGCTTTTCGCAATACACGTGTTTCTTGAGTTGCAGGGCGGGCAGCACCGCGAAGGCGTGGGTGTGCTCGCACGTGCTGACCACCACGGCATCGAACACCTGCTCGGCCTCGAACACCCGGCGCAGATCCCGGAAGGGCGTGGCCCGCGGATGACGCTTCGCCGCCCCGAGGAGGGCCGGTTCGTGCACATCGCAGAGGGCGACGATGTTCTCGCCACTGACCCCGGCGAGGTTGCCGCCGCCGCGCCCGCCCACGCCGATGATGGCGAGGTTGAGCTTGTTGTTGAGGTTCTGTCCGCGCAGGAACGCTGGGGCGCCGAACAGGGCTCCGCTGGTGGTCAACAGGCTACAGCGCACGAAGGCGCGGCGGTTGAGCGGCCCAGGCCGGAGGCCGCCTCGAGGAGAGGTTCGTGGAGTCATGCCCCCGTGCTACACCGATTCGCCCGCTCAGACAAGAAAGGGGTTGGCCGCAGGAAGGCAACGCTCGATCGCGCGCCGGTCATCGCGGGGACGTCCCGCGTGCACTCGCCGCGGCTCGTCTCGAACGGGCTGGGTCGGGCAAGGGCGCTCAGGAGGGCCTTGCCCAGCTTGACCGCGGATGAAAGACTCCCCCCCACTGAGCATGCCTATTCTCGACCATTCTGGCCGTTGCCATTTGCCGCCCCTCTCCTTCCGGCTCCTGGCCTTCCTGGGATTGATTCCTGTGCTGGCCTGGAGCGAATCCCTCGTCATCCCGCTCTGGCCCGAGGGCGTCCCCGGCCTCCAGGCCAACGCCGGCGCCGAAGTCGAAAGCGACGGCCGCTTCACCAACGTCCATCACCCCACGCTGACGGTGTATGCGCCGGAGACGGCCCAATCCACCGGTGTGGCCGTGGTCTTGTGTCCGGGCGGCGGGTACGTCCGCGTCGGCGACGGCCGGGGCGACGCGCGCTGGTTGAACTCGCTCGGGATCACGGCCTTTGTGCTCAAGTATCGGCTTAGCGACTACGGCCATCCCGCGCCCCTCCAGGACGTGTTGCGCGCGGTGCGCCTCGTCCGGTCCCGGGCGGCGGAGTTCGGCGTTCGCCCCGACCGGATCGGCATCATGGGCGGTTCGGCGGGCGGGCATCTCGCGGCCTGCGCCGCCACCCTCTGGGATCTGCCGCTGGGAAAGACGGGGCATGCCTTGGATGCGATGAGCGCGCGCCCCGACTTCGCCGCCCTGATCTACCCGGTCGTAACGATGGAAGACCCGTTCGTTCACCAGGGCTCCCGGCGGGCCTTGCTGGGCCGGCAACCCGACCCCGCATGGGTCCAACTGCTCTCCCTCGAGAGACAAGTCCGCACCAATTCGCCGCCCTGCTTCATCGTCGCGACCATGGCGGATCGGAGCGTGCCTGTGGAGAACTCGCTTCGGCTCTATCAGGCCCTGCGCGACGCGGGTGTCCCGGCCGAATTGCACGCCTACTCCACCGGGGCGCATGGGAACACGCGCGATCCTCAGTACGGCCCCACGGCCCGATGGCCGCAGCGCTGCGAGGAGTGGCTTCGTTTCAAGCGCTGGCTCCCCCCGGAACAGCACGACTTCGCGCGCTGGGAAAAGGACATCGCGGCGATGGAAGCCGCCGACCAGACGAATCCTCCTCCCAGGAACGGGGTCCTCTTTGCCGGCTCCTCCATGATCCGGCTTTGGAAGACGCTGGCGGAGGATTTCCCCGGCGTGCCGGTGGTGAACCGCGGCTTCGGCGGTTCCGAAATCGTCGACTCCACCCATTTCGCCGACCGGCTCATCTTCCCCCACGCGCCCCGGCAGATTTTCCTCCGCGCCGGCGGCAACGACCTTCATAACAGCAAGACTCCGGAGCAGGTCCTCGCCGAGTTTCGGGATTTCGTGGCCACCGTGCGCGCCAGGTTGGCGGACACGGAGATCGTATTCATCGGGTGGAACGTAACACCGGCCCGCTGGCCGGCCGCGCGGCGCGAGCGGGAACTCAACCGCCTGGTCGCCGCATTCGCCCAAACCCACCCGGGCGTCGCCTACTTGGAGACGGCCGACATCACCCTCGATCCTCAGGGCCATCTCCGCCCGGCGGTTTTCGATGAAGACCAGCTCCACTTCAACGCCGAAGGCTACCGGCTCCTGGCCGAAAAAGTGCGTAGCCGGATCCGGAAGTAAGGCAGGGCCTCCGAAAGGAAAGACCTGGGAGCGGCCCTCCGGGTCGCGGTCCGCATCCCCGGACCGCGCGACGTCCCGGCGCGCAGCGCGTGGGCCAAACGGTGGTGGCCAGCGGGTTCGGGCGCAAGGGCGACCTCACGGTGCTGGAGATCCTGCGCGCAGGGCGGACCCTGTTCGCCCCGCTCGACGAGCCGGTGCAGGTGGGCGACGTGTTGCTGGTGAGCGGCGGGGCGCAGGACCTCATGCAGGCGCGGACGGCGTGGAAGCTGCCGATCGAACCGGAGTTCATGAGCAACAACGCCACCGCGGTGCTGATGGCGCCCATCGCCATCTCCACCGCCGCCGCCCTCGGGGTGGACGCCCGCCCGCTGCTGATGGCCGTCTGCTTTGCCGCTTCCACCAGTTTCGCCACCCCGGTCGGCTACCAGACCAACACCATGGTCTATCACGCCGGCGGCTACCGGTACACGGACTTCGTGAAAATCGGCATCCCCCTGAACCTCATCTTCTGGGGCCTGGCCGTTTACTATTCATCAGTGCAGAAGTAAGCATACACCCCTCACCCCATCCCTCTCCCCAACCCTTGAAGGCGAAGCGATGGAGAGGGGTTGGGGAGAGGGAGATAGGGAGAGGGGAGCCATCCCGTGTCTGTCTACTTATGCACTCATCAATACATCCCGCAATTCTGGCCCTTCTGAGGCTCCGCCTCGGCCTCCCACCGGTCCGGCCCGGCCCCCTGCCCATCCGGCGCCTGACCAGCTTTCCCTCGTGTGTGGGTCGATTCCTCCCTACGCTCCGGCCATGCGCTTCCAGCCCATGAACCGGAAAGGCTGTCCCTTCGCACCGCCTGCTGATCCGAACCTTCATCCCGAGCTTCACCCGCATCTCCGCTCCCGGGCCCGGGGTTCGATCCGCGGACTCTGGGTGCGGAGGGGGCGTTCGCTGGCCTGGCGTTGGTGGCTGGGGCTCGGGTGCCTGGTGGCGGGATGGGCCCTGGCCGCGCCCGCGCCCCGCCCCAATGTGCTGCTCGTCATGATGGACGACCTGGGTTACGGGGATCTGAGCTGCCACGGCAGTCCGTTCATCCGCACGCCGCACCTGGACGCCTTGCACGCCTCGGCCGTCCGCCTGACGGACTTCCATGTGGCTCCCATGTGCTCGCCCACGCGCGGGCAGTTGCTGACCGGGCGGGACGCGCTGCGCAACGGCGCGAGCCTCATCGCCAGTTCGCGCATGATGGTGCGGGCCGAGGTGCCGATGATGCCGGCGATGTTCGCCCCGGCGGGCTACGCCACCGGACTGTTCGGCAAATGGCATCTGGGCGACAACCACCCGCATCGGCCCCAGGACCGCGGCTTCCAGGAGGCGCTGTGGTTTCCCATGCAGGAAATCGGCTCGCTGCCGGACCATTGGGGCAACGATTATTTCGATCCGGTGTTGCGGCGTCGCGACGGCCGGGCGGAGAAGCGCGCGGGCTATTGCACGGACATCTTCTTCCGGGAGGCGATGGCCTGGATGCGCCGTCAACACGAGGCCGGTCAGCCCTTCCTTTGTTACTTGCCGCTCAACGTGGTGCATGGCCCGCAGTGGGCGCCGCCAGCATGGCGCGAACCGATCGCCCGCGAGTTCCCAAACCTCAGCCCCGGTCAGGTTGGTTACCTGGCCATGCTGGCGAATGCCGATGCGAACGTCGGCCAGCTCGAGGCCTTCCTCGCGGACGCCGGGTTGCGCACCAATACGGTGACGATATTCCTCAGCGACAACGGCGGCTATGCCCTCATCGGGCACACCAATGCCGGGATGCGCGACGGCAAGTCCCGTCTGGCCGAAGGCGGCCATCGGGTGCCGTGTTTCATCCGGTGGCCCGCCGGCGGGATCGGGGGCGGGCGCGACGTGCCCGGATTGACCCAGGTGCAGGATCTGCTGCCCACGTTGCTCGAACTCTGCGGGGTCCCGGCGCCTCCCGGCCGCAGGTTCGATGGCGCCAGCCTGGCCCCGGCCCTCCGAGGCCAGGGCTCGGTTCCGGACCGGACCCTGATCGTGCAATACGGTCTCCCGGAGCCCTTCCGCCTGACCTGTGTGATGCGCGGCCGCTGGCGGCTCTTGAGCGATCCCAAAGGCGCGGCCCAAGGCGGCCCCGAACTCTACGACCTGGCTACGGATCCCCTGCAGCGCACCAACCTCATCGCCGCCCAGCCCGGCCGGGCCCAGGCACTCCGGGCCGCCTACGACGCCTGGTGGGAGGTCACCGAGCCGCTCACGCGCCTGCGAGCCTACCCGACGCTGGGCCACCCGGACGGCGGCCCCGCCGTGTTGAGCAGCGCCGAATGGCGTGACGGCGCCATGCACGGCGTGGAGGGACTGCGCCAGGGCGTGCGGCGCCGGGGCCTCTGGGAGGTCGAGGTGACCCGGGAGGGCATTTATGAATTCGCGCTCCGGCGCTGGCCGGAGGAGAGCGGGCTCGCGTTGCGGGCGGCCGCGCCCGCCTGGACGCCCCGAGACGCGGCCACGCCCGCGCATGCCGGCTTTCCGGCCGGCGTGGCCCTTCCCATTGCCGCGGCCCAACTGCGCGTTGGCTCCCAGCGCCTGCACACCGAGGTGGCCGAGGCCGATCAGGCGGCCGTGTTCCGACTGCCCCTCGCCGCGGGGCGCGCGGAGGTGGAAGCGACGTTCCAGGACGCGGCGGGCCAGCATCTCTGCGCCGCGTTCTTCGTGACGGTGACGCTGATTCCGCCCGCGGTTGCGGTGCGCGAACGCGACCCAGGACCGCGATTACCCCCGGCTGGCTGACCCTGGGCGAATTCGGTCCGTGAGCCGAACTCGGCGGCTGGCGGCCGCGGAAGCGCTGGGGGCAGGGGCCCGCCCTGCGTCACTCGGCCGGCCCGGGCGGGGGCTGCCAGGGGACCTCGCCGCCGCGCTGGATGTGCCTCCGCAAGGCCGCCCGCATGGAGTTGAAGACCAAGCGCTCCTGCGCGGCAAGGTTCGTGGTCTCGCCGGGATCCTGTTGGAGATGGTAGAGTTCGAGCGGGCTGGAGGGGTCGTTGCGCAACAGCTTCCAAGGGCCGCGGATCAGCGCCTCGTAGCTGTTCCCGCCGTAACGCTCCCCGCCCTCGCGCCGGACGAAATAGAGGTCGCGCGGACCAGCGGGCGCCGGACCGCCGCGGAGCAGGGACGCTACGCTGACCGCATCGAGACCCGCCGGCAACGCCGCGCCGGCGGCCTCGAGGAAGGTCGGGAAGATGTCGAACGTGAGCCCGGCGTAATCGCTCCGCGATCCGGGCGAGACCACCCCAGGCCATCGGACGAGAAACGGGACCCGCAGGCCGCCGTCGTAGTGGCTTTGCTTGCCGTCCCGCCAGGGGTCGTTGCTTTGGCCGTGCGGCAGGGAACCCCCGTTATCGGAGGTGAAGACGACCAGGGTCTGGCGGGCCAGCCCGTGGGCATCCAACGCGGCCAATACCCGGCCAATCCCGTCGTCGAGATGCTCGACCAAGGCCACATTGCGCGCCCGCTTTTCCGGCAACTGCGGCTCGCGCTGGCGGATCCTGGCCAGCCATTCTGCCGGCGGTTCGATGGGGAAGTGGGGCGCGTTGTAGGCCAGATAAAGGAAAAAGGGCCGCGCCGGCTCCACGGCCCGGGCCCGCAGGTACTCCACCGCCCACTGCGTGAAGAGATCGGTCGCATGACCGTCCGCCGTGATGACGGCGCCATTGTGCCGGAGATAGTTGGTCCCATGCCGAAGATGGGTTGTGTAGCTGTCCATCATGTCGCCGAGAAAGCCCTGAAAGAGATCGAACCCGCGCTCGTTCGGCGTGTTGGGCGGTTGGAGCCCCAAATGCCACTTGCCGATGAGGGCCGCCTGGTAGCCCGCCGGCTTCAGCGCGGCGGCCAGCGTCGGCACCCGCGGGTCGAACCAGCCCCACGAATCCTCCGGATGAGAGCGGATCACCCCCGGCACTCCCACCCGGTCGGCATAGCGCCCGCTCAGGATCGCCGCGCGCGTGGGCGAGCAGACCGTGGCGTTCGCCCGCATGGCGCTGAATAACATCCCCTCCTGGGCGAGACGGTCGATGTTCGGCGTGCGCACCTCCGCCCGCCGGTAGGCGGAGACATCGCCGATGCCGAGGTCGTCCGCGAGGATCAGCACGAGGTTCGGGGGCGCGTCGCCGGCGTGCGCGGACGCGGTGAGGGCCGCCAGCAGGAGCCAGGTCGCCAGGGTCGTGGGGTGCATGCAGTCTCGTTTCAACTTTCACCTCAGGGGTGGATGCTCGCGCTCGGAGGCGCGCCTCGCCAGACTGTCACTTCAGGAAATACACCTCTTTCAGGTCGCTCCAGATCTTGCCCTGGGCGGCCGCCGCCGGCAGGGGTGACTGGCACGGATCGGTCTCCTTCCACCAGCGGACCGTTTCGGGATCGGCGGCCATCTTCTTCATATCGGCGGCGAAGTCCTTGCCGGTGTACTCCAGGTAGGCGAACAGGTAAAGCTGGCCGCCAATCTCACCCTCGTGGATGGAGAAGTTCCGGATATGACATTCTTTGATCATCCGGTTGACGGCGGGCCACGGGTGCGCGTGGAGGTCGCGATAGCGGTCGGCATGCTCGGGCTTGAGCCCGGTCACCCACGCGTAGCGGGCGGCCGGCGGCGGGGTCGCGCAACCGCTCAGCAACACGAGGGGCACGACCATGACGAGGAGGAAACGGAAGGCAGGCTTCATGTGTTGCCCGACACTCTGATCCGAAGCCCCTTCCCCGGCCAGCCTTTCCCCAGCTTTTCCCAGCCGTTCTCGTTCTGAGAAACCTGGGGGCGAGACTGCCTCCCGACTCTGCGACCATGGACGAAGGCTTGCCGCGGTCCCCCCTGCGTTCGATGCGAACCTGCATGAACATATTGCAGAGTTCCTATGTAAGCAGACAGGCAACGGCTCCCCTCGCCCTCTCCCCAACCCCGCTGTAGCACCTCGCTTTCAGAGGTTGGGGAGAGGGAAGGGGCAAGTCCACGTGGGAGCACCAGCCCTATGGAGACCATGATGTCACAGCAGCCTCACGCCTTGTGATGGCGTTCGTGCCGGGGCGAGTCCGGTTGGTCTCCCCAATGTCGAGGGGCCGAAGTTCGTGGATGATCGCGTGTTGTCGGTTCGAGCCCAGCCTGCTCGCAGAAACGGGGCCGCAGCTCATCGGTAGAGCAGCCTCCGCAAGGAGTGATTCCGCGGCGGTTCCTTGCCCATCACCTCACCGGCCGCCGCGGATCCGCCGCCACCGAGGCCAACCGCTGTCTCCGTGCTTCCGCGTCGCGTTTTCGCTTCGCCGCCTCGGCTTTGGCCTCTTCTTTGCGCCGCGCGTCACGAACCGCGCGGACTTTGGCAGCGAAATCCACGCAACTGAGGGCGGCAACGCCTGCGGCCGCTGGCGGGGGGTGGCCAACCGATTCAGTTCGGCCATGACCCTCAATCCTTCGCCCTCGGCCATTCTTTGCTTCCCCTGTCGATTCTCGGACGAGCTTTGGTTGCCATGCTTGGGCACGGTCGGCCGCTGGCTTGTTTTCGCGATCGCCACTTTTCGGAAAGAAAGCGTCTAGAACTCTAGCTGCAGTGAAACAACAAAACTGCTTGTTTCTGTTATTGCCGTCATACTGAAACAAATGTAATCTCTGTTTCAGTCATGAGCCGACACTCGGACATTAACTTGGGCGAACGCCGGTCGGGTCGATGGTTAACCACCTTGCAAGGCTATCGCGCTTTCCACCCGGATCCCCTACCTCCCGTTCTGAACTGGTCGCCACAGTTGGCGTCGGCCCTGGCTGATGCCTCACTGCTGATCGGTCGCCTTGCGGGCGAAGGTAAGCGGCTGCCGAATCCGCACCTCCTCATTCGGCCTTTCATTCGCCGCGAGGCGGTGTTGTCCAGCAGAATCGAGGGCACGCAAGCCACCCTCGGCGAGTTGCTGGCGGCAGAAGCGGGCGCTGCCGTGGAACGTAGCCCCGACGAGCTTCGCGAAGTAGCCAACTACGTGAGCGCTTTGGAGTATGGGATCGAGAGACTCAAAACCTTGCCCCTGTCCTTGCGGCTCGTCCGCGAACTGCATGAACGGCTGATGGCCGGCGTGCGGGGCGGCCACGCCACCCCCGGCGAGTTTCGCCGCTCGCAGAATTGGATTGGCAGACCAGGCGACACGCTCAATCAGGCCTCCTACGTTCCGCCGCCGCCTGACGCATTGGGCCAGCATCTGGCCGACTGGGAACGGTTCCTCCACGACCGCACGGAGCCGCCGCTCGTCCACGCCGCGCTCGTGCACTACCAATTCGAAGCCATCCATCCATTCCTTGACGGCAACGGCCGCGTTGGGCGGCTCCTCACCACGCTGGTGCTCTGCGAGCGCGACATCCTGCCCGAGCCGCTGCTTTACCTCTCCGCGTTCTTCGAGGCCAGCCGCGCGGACTACTACGACGGCTTGCGCCAGGTGACCGAGCGTGCCGACTGGGAAACCTGGGTGCGATACTTCCTCAATGGCGTGGCTCGCCAATCCGAGGACGCCCTGAGCCGGGCCGAGCGCATCAACCACCTGCTCGGAACGTGGCGCAACGCGCTGGCCGGAAAGCCCAATACGCGCGTCGCGCTCCAGATGCTGGACCTGCTCGGCGCCAACCCGTTCGTTACGCCACGCGGCGCAGAGGAGAAGCTGGGCCTCGCCTACAACACCGTGATGCGCGCCATCGGCCTCTTGCGGGAACTGGGCGTTGTCACCGCCGCCACCGAGGCCAAACGCGGCCGGGTCTTCTGCGCCAAAGCGATCCTCGACATCTTGGAGGAACCGGCACGCCTCACTCCCGTTTTGCCACCTCAGCCAGCGTCGGCGGGCGACGTTCCGCAGGTTTAACTACAGCTCCTTAATCCGGCGCATCATCGCCGACCGACGCGCGTAGCGTTCTCGAAACGCGACCAACTTCTGTTGGAACTTCGCGTTCTCGCCGGCCTGTTCGTGGGCATCGCGAAGTTCCTTCAACTGGGCGGCGACTTGCTCGTAGGCCGCCGTGACCTTCTGATCCATGAGAGGGTCAAGGCCCGCCCATATCGTGTCGGCCCGCTCCATCACCGAGGCCAACCGCTGTCTCCGTGCTTCCGCGTCGCGTTTTCGCTTCGCCGCCTCGGCCCTGGCCTCTTCTTTGCGCCGCGCGTCACGAACCGCGCGGACTTTGGCGGCGAAATCCACGCAACTGAGGGCGGCAACACCTGCGGCCGCCGGGGGTGGGGTGGCCAACCGATTCAGTTCGGCCATGACCCTCAATCCTTCACCCTCAGCCACCCGTTCCAGCAAGGCCCGCATTTCAGATACGGATAGTCCCTGAACCACGGTGGCTGCGGGGAGGCGCTCCGGTATGGAAGCTTGAGAAAGGCTAGCTGCAACGGCGAGCGCATCGCGATCAACAGGAAAGTGTTTGACCAGGGCCGTCTGCGCAGCGCTCAGGCGATCGAGTCCTCCAGGAATGGGTGGCAGAAGAACACCCGTGTCCTTGGGATTGGTCCACTCATCGGCACTGAAATCAGCCAGCCAACCGAGAAACAGTGCCCGGTAGTCGCCGCGCAGGATTTCTTCCCTGACCCCGATCAGTTCGTCGATGCCCCCCTCACCTTCGGTCCATCCCCATCCGCCTTCCTCGTTCCGCTCCCACCACACGATGCACCGGCCTCCGTCCGCCTTGAGGGTCAACGTGTCCTCGTGTCGTTCGCCCCCTCGTAAATACGGTTCGACTGCCTCCCGCGGGAGACTTGCTGCAGGAAAAGCCAATCCCAGCCGCACCGTGCCCCAGTTGGCGATGTAGAAGTGCGCATCGTAGTGTTTCAGTAACGTCTCCTCGTTCCCGTGGAAGTCGCCGAAGTGGTAGACATTGCGCCATCGAAAGCGAGACACCTCCGCGCGGCTGGAACAGCCCCGGGCGTAACGCAGGCCTTCGTCGGAGATTGGTCCGTCCACCGCCACGAACTCGTAGTACTGATATTCGCTCATGGTTAGGTCCACCCTTGTAACCGCAAGGAACGCTTTGGACCAGCTTTCTCCAACTGCCGGTCAGGTTTTGCTTACCCGAGGCGACAGCCCAAAGGAGACGTTCCGTGACCAGGACTCAGTCGACTCTGTGACAAAGAACGGGGGCGCGCCCGGACACCACGACCGTCAATCAAGCACCGGGATTCCCACCTCGCGAAGGTATTGGAACGTGGAATCGTAATACTCAGGCGGCCGCGAGGGATCGCTCTGGTCGCCTGGCGGGACGAAGATGACCATGCCCTGCCGCGCCCTGGTAAGGAGGACGCGGTACGCGTTGCGGAGGTAGTTTCGGTTCTGCGCGTTGGCGATGTTGCACCAACGTTTGCCGCGGAAATCATGATAGGTCCAGTCACTTTGGTTGAAGCGCAAGTCGGCATCCCAAGTGACGCACGTCCAATCCAGTTCCAGCCCCTGAACCTGGAATTCGGTGGCGGCGTCTTCGAGGTAAAAGCTGGACCGTGTGTCATCGCGGTCATTAAGGAACCACTGGACAGGATCGACATCCACTCGGATGTCGATCGCATGCGGCTTCAAGCGTTGCGCCTTGGACGAGGCGACCAATCCGTAGCGCTCCGAACCGCGCGCATGTTTCCGGATCCAGTCCTTCGCGCGGTTCAGATCGCGGGTGAGCCTAACCGGATACCGCGCCTGGAACGTCTTCAACGAGTCTCTGGCTGCATTCCCTTCGCAATCCAGGAGCGCCTTCACAAACGCTGAGACGTTTTCGGCCCGGAACGAGCGCAGGGAGACAGCCAGATGCAGGCAATCATCGAAATGTGCATTCCTCTGCTGCCGAACCCGCTCGAGGGCTTGGCCGGCCGCGTATTCGCTGTCGCTGAGGCGGGACGAAATGCACATCTGCCAGTGCGGGAAGCGTGATAGAACCGCGTCCAGCCAGGCATCGATGCCGGCCTCGCCGGTGTGGATCTCCTGCCCGCCGCCAACGAGGCAGATGATCACGCTCCAATCGGGGTGGCGGTCCATGTACGCAATGAGAAACTCCGGTTCGGATTGATTGAATCCCGGACGCTTCTTGCGGCGTTGCATGAAGTTGCTGGTATGCGGCTGGTCCCAGGCGCGCTGGGCTTCGTCGAAGATGACGACGTGCTCGTGGGGTGGGCCGGCATCGATCAGGCCGTCATCGCGGAAGTGGTGTACGTTCTGGATGAACGCCTTCACGCTTTCAGCCACTTTCCCCTTGCGGACCTTTTCGCCGGCCTTTCTCCGGCGGTCCACTTCGTCACGGGTGAGCGCTTCGCGGAGCACGGCGACCAGCGGGCCATTGCCGGAGAGGAATACGGCATGGGTGGGCCGCTTGAGCTCCCGGCGATGTCGGGTGGCCACGTTGAGGCCGACCAGGGTCTTTCCCGCGCCCGGAACCCCCGTGACAAAGCAAATCAACTTGCGCTGCTCCACCATGGCCTCGTCGACGAGTTCGTCAATTCGACCGGAAGTGACCCGCAGGTTTTCCGCACCAGCATCAAACCGGGCAATCGCTTCGACGGAATGATGCGCGTATAGCGCCCGTGCCGCCTCGATAATGGTCGGGGTCGGGCGGTAGGGTGCTCGCGCCCACTCTTGGGCTTGGATCGGGTTTCCGCCGACCGTGCGGGCGGCCAGGTCAATGACGGCACGTAGGTGAGCGCTGCCAATTGCGACTGGGCGATAAACGCCGTCGCTGTCGACGTGTAATGACGTAGGTGGCGCCGCGCCTGACTCGGTCGCGACCAGCACGGGAACAATGGCCGCGGTGTGGCTTGCTTCGTGGAAGTTCTTCAGATCCAGCGCGTAGTCCCAGACCTGCTCAATGGCAGAGGCTTCGAAGGCATGCTCGCCGACCTTGAACTCGAGCACCAGCACCGCCGCTCCTGTGATTAGCACGGCGTCGATGCGCCGTCCCATTCGCGGGATGCTGAATTCGAGGAAGAGACTGCCATCCAAACCCTGGAGAGAGTGCTTGAGTTCGAGGACCTCGTGTAACCATGCGTCGCGCTGACTCGGGAGAACCGCGAAATCCGAGTTTGCCGTGAGCGAGCCAATAACCGTATCCGGTTCCGCGGCCAGGAATGCGGAGATGCTCGCGTTGTACCAAGCGCGAGGGATTCGGGGCGCAGGACCTAGTCCAGTCGAATCCATGGATCGCAAGAGTGGCAAATCCCAGTCGCCAAATCAAAACACCTTAGACAGGCGCCGCCGTGTTGCGCTGATCTTGCTTCTCCAACGCACTCGTCGTGAACCCGCATCATGACTACCAGCACCGCGCTTTGCTTGCTATCACCCACCGCACGCCGCCGCGCGGGTCGAGGACGTCGCCGGCGTAGCGTGGGATGACGTGAAAGTGGAACTGCGGCACCGTCTGTCCAGCGGCGGGACCGTCGTTGATGCCGAGGTTGAATCCGTCCGGCGCTGGCGAGAGCGCCGTCTTCAGGTGTTCCAGGGTCCAGTCCACTAGCTCCAGCAACCGTGCTTTCTCGGCTGCCGTCAGCTGGCTAAACCGTTCGACGGGACGGCGCGGGATAATGAGCGTGTGACCTGGTGCCACCGGATACTTGTCCTGCACCACGGCGAACAGATGGTCGTGCGATAGCACTCGAGGCGCTTCGATCCGCCCGAACGCAGGCAACTCCAGAGGAGTGTCGGTCGTGGCTTGGGGTTCGGGCTCCGGCATGGGCCTTTCAATACTTCGCGGTCAAATGCTCTTCCCTCCACCGCAGGCTTTCGATGGCAGGGTAGAATTTCTCCTCGGCGGGATGGATCACCGGCTTCCCGGTGAGCGCGACCAGGTCACGCTGGCCATGGAGTCGCTCATCCAGTCTCGGGCTGACCCGCCAGATACCTTCGCGATGCTCGCGATCCGGACACGGGGCGATCAGGTGCCGGTCCATCGCCCAATGATGGTTGGGGCACAACGCCATGCCGTTGCTGGGCTTGTCATTGCCAGTGACGCTGAACGGGATGATGTGGGCGGCCTCCACCAGCGAAAGGTCACTGCTGAGCAGCAGACGTATCCCGCAGGCGGCGCAGGTGTAGTCGTAGATCTCCAGGATCGTCCGGCGAAACGCGGCATCGCGTCCGGGCGGCAGTTGGTCGCGAAGAGCGGACGGCTCCGGCGTTTCGGCAGGGGTCGCCACGGCCGCAGCGATTTGCTCGCGCCCTTCCGGGAAGTAACGGGCGATGAGGGCCTCGCGGAGTTGGTGGCGCGAAACTGGATTGCGCAGCAACACCCAGAGACCATCGTCGAACTTGCCGTAGGCGACCCTTCGACGCAGTTCAGCCACACTCGGTGCTCCGGAGGTTGCGCCTTGCTGGTAGATGGCTGCTTCTCCAGGCGCGGGTTCGAGGCGCCAGAATCCGTCGCCGCTGAGATGGAAGAACGGGTTTTGGATCGTGGGTTGGTCGTCGTTCTGCCGGACGATCTGGAAGTAGCGTTTGAAAGTCCGGACGAGTTCGTCGCTGAGCCGAATCCGGTTCTCCGAGATCACCTGTCGATCCAGGAGGTCGGCGATGCTGAGGAGAAGGACAGGCTTGTGGGGTCGCTCGTGCGAACCCCGCTTGTCGCGCCGGAGGCTGTAAAGCCGTTCCAGCCACGTTTGCCAGCGATGTTCTGTCGGCTGCGCCATTGCACTCCGTCCTGACCACTCACTTCGGGTCTCAGACCGCTCCGCTCTCGCTTCCGGCCGCGAGCGCGCACACACACTTCTCTCTCGCTCTCTCTGAGCCGGGGAGGACCCGGTTGGTGGGCACGACAGGGGTCGAACCTGCAAGGATTGCTCCACGGGATCCTAAGTCCCGCGCGTCTGCCAATTCCGCCACGTGCCCGGAGGTTGGGGGGCGACTCTGGCCAGGGCGGCGAGGGGTGTAAACACTTTTTGGGGAATCCAAAACCACCTTTACAGGCCTTCCGACGGGGTGTAACGCTTGCCTCGTTATGCGGCATTTTACCCAGCCCATTCTTCTGGGCGCCGTGGCCTGCCTGGCGGCGGGCTGCACGTCCACCCAGATCACCAACCTCACCGCCAGCCGCCAGCCGCGCAATCCCAACCACCTCTACTCCTTCGAGGCGGACTGGCACAGCAACCAGCAGAGCATTCGCAAGGATAGCATTCGGGGCTTCGTGGTCATCGGCACGACCGCCCACCCCATGCAACCGGTTCCCCTGGTCCCGCACCGCTGGGAGACGTTGGTCCCGATCCCGGCGGAGCAGTCGGCGGTCAATTACCACTTCAAGTTCGACTTCGATTACAACAGCGTGCCGGTGGTCCGCAGCGACAGCAAGCGGACCAAGTCCTTCCAACTCCAGGTGGAGTGAAGGGGAGGACTCCCGATGGCGGACTGCGGATGGCGGATGGGGGGCGGGATTTGAGAGCAGAGGATCGAGCGGGGAGCAAGCCTCGGCCCGAGGGCTTCTGAATTCACCCCCAGCCCATGATTCCGTGGAGACTGAGATGGATTGGAAGTGGCGTTGGCCTGGCGCTGGCGGCGGTGGCGGGATCGGCGGGCGAGATCCGTCGGGCCGCGGATGCCCCCCAGCCGCTTTCGCCCGAGGAAAGCCAGAGGCAGTTCGTCGTGCCGCCCGGGTTCCGGATCGAACTGGTGGCGAGCGAGCCGCTGATCCGGGAGCCCACGGGGGTGTGTTGGGACGAGGCGGGCCGGCTCTACGTGACCGAGTTGCACGGTTACAACCTCGAAGGGCACTACGACGTCGAAGATCTGAACAAGACGGGCCAACTGGACCGTGAAGTTCGTCGGATCCAGGCCAGCGAGGAGGCCAAACGCAAGGCCGCGGCGGGCACCTACGGCACGGTCAAGCGGTTGATCGACCGCGATGGGGACGGTCGGATGGACGAGGTCACCGTGTTTGCCGACCGGTTGCCTCCCTGCTACGGCGCCACGCCGGCCCGCGGCGGGCTCATCGTGGTGTGTGCGCCGGATATCCTCTACCTGGCCGACCGGGATGGCGACGGGCAGGCCGAGGTCCGCGAGACCTTGTTCACCGGGTTCGGAGTGGGGGCGCTCGAACGGGGGATCAACGCCCCCCAGTGGGGTCTCGACGGGTGGATCTACGTCGGCCACGGTCGCGGCGGGCGCATCACCGGGCCGCGTCTTGCCCAGCCGGTCGATTTGGGTGGGACGGATTTCCGGTTGCGGCCGGACGGGACGGCGATCGAGCCGATTGCGGGCACTTCGCACACGTTTGGGCACGCCATGACGGCGTTTGGCGAGCGGTTCACGATCAACACGTCGTATCCCGGTCTGTATGTGGCGCCTTTGCCCTGGCGGTACTTGGCGCGCAATCCGGATGCCGCCGCGCCGGCGATGCAGGAGGTGGCGTCGTCGGAGCAGCGGGTCTTTCCGGTGGCCGCCCCGCATCCATGGCGGGTCCAGCGGGCGGAGGATCCGGGGTTTTTCAAGTATTACCGGGACCGCTATGGGGCGGGAGACTCGGATGCAGGCGGGTGGTTTACGTCGGCCTGTTCGCCGTTGGTCTACCAGGACGTCGCGTTGCCGGCGGCGTGTTGGGGTCACTACTTCGTCTGCGAACCGGCTGGTCATTTGGTTCATCGCGCGGTCATCGAACGGGAGGGGGCGGGGTTGCGGCTGCGCCGAGCGCCGGGCGAGGAGAGCCGTGAGTTTCTCGCTTCCCGCGATCGGTGGTTTCACCCGATGAACCTGGCCCACGGTCCGGACGGGGGCATTCACATCACGGATTTCTATCGCGAGATCATCGAGGATTACTCGGCGGTGCCGCGCTACCTGCAGCAGCAGTATGGGTTGATCGAGGGGATCGACCACGGGCGGGTGTGGCGGTTGACCCATGAGAGCGCCCCGCGGGCGCCGGCGCCGGATATGAGCCGGCTGGACTCGGCCGCGTTGGCTGGGGAGGTTGCGAGCCCGCACTTTTGGCGGCGGGAGACCGCGCGTCGCCTGCTGGTGGAGCGAGGGGATCGCGGGGTGGCGCCGCTGTTGTCAGGCCTCGCTCGAGGCGGGGAGGCGCCGCCGGGGCTGGGGGAGGGCGGTGCGGGTGCGGACCGGAGGGAGGAACGCGAGCGGAGCGCCGGGTTGGGGGCGGTGGCGGTGTTGAACGCCCTCTACACCCTCGACGGGTTGGGCGCATTGAGTTCGGACGACGTGCTGGCGGCGTTGGGGCATCCGGTTTACGGCGTGCGCCAGCATGGAGTGCGGTTGGCCGAGCGGTGGCTGGACAAAGATGCGGAGGTGTTCGAGCGCGTGCTCGGGTTGGTTCACGATCCGGATCCCAGCGTGGGGGTGCAACTGGCGCTGAGCCTGGGGGAGAGCAGGTCCCCGCAAGCCCTGGCCGCGCTGGCCACGCTGGCTCGCCTGCGGGGCGGATGGCGATACCTGCCGGAGGCGATCGTGAGTTCGGTTCACGGCCGGGCGGTCGCGCTGCTCGAACGTCTCCTGGAGCCGCGGGAGGATTGGGGTCAAGCGGCGCGGGTGTTGGATCCGCTGTTGCGGAGTGTTGCCGCGCGCCGGGATCCGGGGGCGTTGGCTGCCACGTTGCGGGTTCTGGTCCAACCCTCGGCGGCCGCGGCGCGGCTGGTTGGTTTGCGGGCCCTCGTGGCCGGGCTGCCCAAGGGGGGCCTGCCCGAGTTGTCCGCGGAAGGGCAAGGGGCCCTGGGCGGATTGCTGGGGGATGCCGACCCGGAGGTGCGCCGGTGGGCGGGCCAGTTGGCCGCGGTCTTCCAGGTCGCCGATCCGGCTCAGGTCCGGGCCCTCCTGGCCGAGGCCGGCCGCGCGGCGGCGGATTTCCGGTTGCCGGTGGACCAGCGGATGGCGGCGGTGGGGCGATTGGCGTCCTTGCCTGGGAGGGAAGCGGCGGAGGCATTGCTAGCGGCCTGGCCGAGCAACACGCCGAAGGTGCGGGATGCCATTCTCGAGGCCGTGTTCGCGCGTCGGGATCGGTGGCTGGCGCTGGTCGAGGCGTTGGAGCGGGAGACGATTCCGGCGGCGGCGCTGACTGCGTTTCAGCGGGTGACGTTGTTGGAGAGCGACGAGCCGGGGCTGCGGGAGCGGGCGGCGCGGCGGTTGACGCGGCCGGCGGGGGCGGCGGACGAGACGTTCGCGCGTTACGCGGCGGCGTTGGCCGGCCCCAGGGATTCGCAGCGCGGCGAGGAGGTGTTCCGCGAGAACTGCGCGACCTGTCATCCGTGCCGCGGGCTCGGGTTTGTCGTGGGGCCGGACCTGAGCGCGGAGTTTCAGCGAGCGGAGGAGGCCATCTTGCGGGACATCCTCGCCCCCAGCGAGACGCTGACGGCGGGTTACGCGACCACCGTGATCGAGACGAGTGCGGGGGACAGTGTCAACGGCATCCTGGCCAGCGAGTCGGCCACCAGCCTGACCCTCCGGCTCCCGGCGGGCGCCGAACTGGTCATCCTGCGCAAGGACATCGCTCGCCTCGCCACCGTGGCGGTGTCCCTGATGCCGGAGAATCTCGTGCAGAACCTCGAGCCCCAGGACATTGCCGACGTGATCGCCTGGCTGCGGCAGGGCAGCGGCGCCCAGGAGGCGCCCTCCCGGGTCATGCTGTTCGAGGATGAGGCCGCGTTTCTGAATCTGCTGGCGCAGGGGGACGGGCGGCTCACGTTGGAGACGGAGGGCGCCTTTTCGGGGCAGGCTGCGCTGGCGGTGACCCCGTTGCAGCGACATGCCGCGCGCATCCCGGGCTGGAACTTCAAGATCCGCGAACAGCCGGGTCCGGGTGAATTCCGCTATCTGCGCTGGGCGTGGCGGACGTCCGGGGGCGAGGGGGTGATGCTGGAGTTGGCGGCGGGGGGCGGTTGGCCGGAGGCGACCGATCGGCGGCGGCGATACTACGCGGGGCGCAACACCAGCGGGTGGGAGGCGCGGGAGGTATCGCCGCAGGCCCCGCCCGTCTGGCGGGTGGTGACGGTTGACCTGTGGGCGGACAACGGGGCGTTTGAGCTGACGGGGCTGGCGCCCACGGCGATGGGGGGCGCGGCCTATTTCGATCGGGTCGAGTTGCTGCGGAGCCTGGAGCCGCCGAGGGGCGGTCCTTGAAACCCGAAACGAGAGGGGGGAATCACTTTGGTTCAGGGGTTCGATGGGCGAATTACTGTTGGGGAGAATTCACTCTCCCTGAACCGGAAAGGCTAAAGGCTGAATCCTCGCTCCAACTCCTAATCCTAATCCTAATCCTAATCCTAATCCTAATCCTAGCGAGGCGTGACCTCAGACCCGCTCCGGCCCCCATTTTCGTGCAACG
>CAZVRY010000091.1:0-23051 GCA_964629545.1 uncultured Verrucomicrobiota bacterium
GACCGGTCACCCCTCCCCCCGCCCCTCGCCCCAACCGTTTCCAGCGCCGCGAGGACCAAGGTTGGGGAGAGGACGACAGGGAGAGGGGGAATCGCTTCGGTTCAGGGGTTGAATCTGCGAAATATCGGCTGGGAGCACTCTCCCCCGGCGCCCGCCTTCGCCCCCGCGGAGGCGGGCTTCGCGTTTTGGGGGGCGGTTTGTCCGGTCACCGTCGGACCGGCTTGAGGCCGAAATGGAGGAGGAGCCACAGGGGCAAGGCAAAGACCGCAATGGCGCCCAGACGGTTCCAGGTCCACTCGAGGTAACCTGCCTGGATCGGGAAAATCGCGATCATCAGGTAGTTGGCAAAGCGAGTGTGGCCCAGGAAGGTGCAACCCCGCGGATAGCGTTTCCGGAGGCCGCTGTAGAAAGCCAACGCGCCAATCGCCAGCACCAGCAACGTGACCGCCACGTTGACGGCCAGGAGCACATCCCAGGACCAGGCCCGGGCCACGCCGTGTTCCGAGCCGAGTGATTTCCAGGACCAGTGGGCTCCCGCCCATAAGAAGCTAAAGCCGGTCTGGAGGGCCGTGGCAAAGGTCGCCTTGGTCGAGGTCAACTCGTTCATCGCCCACCCGAAGTAAAGCGGCACGATGCCCCACACTGCATCCGCATGCAGAAAGGGCGTGCGAATCAACTCCCAGAAGATCGCAGCGCAGTCGGCGATCATGTCACGAACCCGACCCTCGAGATCTCACGGGCGCCCGCCAGACCGCCCGGCCCTAAAAAAACAGGCGTCCCCGCGGGACGCCCTTGACCCCTGCCTGGGAATCACTTCACCGCATTGAGCCGCAGCGCCAGGCGCGACTTCTTGCGATCCGCGGTCCCTTTCGGGATCACCCCCCGCTTGGCGGCCTTGTCCAGGCTGGCGGCGGCGGCGCGGAAGGCGGTGGCCGCCGCGTCCTTCGGGCCCGCGCTGGCGGCGGCCAGGAATTTCTTCTCGATCGTCTTCAGGCCCGACTTGGCGATCCGGTTGCGTTGGTGTTTGCGGGCGCTGCTCCGGGCCCGGCGCTCGGCGGATTTCTTGTTCGGCATAGCGGCTAACGGTGTCTCGTCAAAGGGCGCAACGTTAGCCCAGCGCCCCAGGATGTCAACGGGTTCTTCAGATCAGAGGTGCGCCCCCCAGTTGACGTTCCGCATGTCGCCGGTCTTGACGAACTCGATGTGCATGGCGTAGGCGGCGGCCAGGGTCTGCGGCGTGTGCGTGCCCCCCGCCATCTTCAAGTAGTCCCGCAAGAGCGGCTTGTAGTCGGGATGGGCGCAGTGCTCGATGATCACTTCCGCCCGATCCCGCGGCGCGTGCCCGCGCAGGTCGGCCACCCCCTGTTCCGTCACAATCACCTGCACCGAATGCTCGCTATGATCGAAATGGCTGGCCATGGGGACGATCGTGCTGATCTTGCCCTGCTTGGTCGTGGACGGGCAGGTGAAGATCGAGAGGAAGGCGTTGCGGGCGAAGTCGCCCGATCCGCCGATCCCGTTCATCATGTTCCGGCCGAGGATATGAGTGCTGTTGACGTTGCCGCCGACGTCCGCCTCGATGGCGGTGTTGATCGAGATGATGCCGAGGCGCCGCACCACTTCCGGGGCGTTGGTGATCTCCTGGGGCCGCAGCACCAAACGGGGACGGAAGAACTCCAGATCGTCGTAAATCCCCTTCAGCACCGTCGGCGCAATCGTCAGGGAACACCCGCTCGAAAACCGGATCTTCTCCTCCCGCATCAGGGCAATGACGGAGTCCTGAATGACCTCCGTGTACATCTCGAAGCTGGGGATGTCCGGGTTCAGACCCATCGCTTTCAAGACCGCGTTGGCGGTGTCCCCGACCCCGGACTGGACCGGGAGGAACTCCTTGGGCATGCGGCCGCTCCGGATCTCGCTGGCCAGGAACTCGGCCACGTTCTGACCGATCTTGGCCGTCAAGTCGGCAACATCGCTGAAGCTCCCCGACTCGTCCGGCCGATCCGTCTCCACCACGCCCACGATCTTCTTGGGGTCCACCTTGATGACCTGGGCGCCGATGCGGTCGGAGGGCAGGCGCAAGGGGATGGGGCGGCGGTTGGGCGGATCGAGCGGTTCGTAGATATCGTGAAAGCCACGCAGGGTGTTGGGATGAAATCGATTCAATTCGACGAGGATTTTGTCTGCCATTCGGGCGTAGGTAGGGGCCGCACCAACCGCCGAGGTGGGGACGATGTCGCCCAGGTGGTTGACATCGCAGGCCTCCAGCACCGCCCAGTGCACGGGGCCGAGGAACCCGTAGCGCACGTTCTGCGGCAGGAGCGACAAGTGCATGTCGAAGAAGCGCGTCTTGCCCTCGTTGATCAGCTTGCGCAAATCCGGATCGGATTGGTAAGGAGTGCGGAAGGACACCGCCTCGGCCTTGGCGAGCGCGCCGTCCAGGGACCGGCCGGTGGAGGCGCCGGTCATGACCCCGATCTTGAAGGGCCGGCCAGCCGCGTGCTCCGCCTCCGCCCGGGCGGCCAGGGCGAGGGGTATCTCCTTGGGCGAGCCCGCGGGGGTGAAGCCGCTGAAGCCAACGGTCTGTCCATCTTCGATCAAGGCTGCGGCCTCTGCCGCGGTCAGTCGAGGTAACGAGTGGTTCATGAGTTCGATTCGAGTTATTCGTGTTCCAGTTCTTGCAGGTGCCTCACCTGATGGGCCCAATACGTCGTTTCCCCGTCCCCCTCAGCCCTCAGCCGTAATGCCCCCTCGCCGGTCACTCCCAGAAACCAGCCGGTCACCTGACCCTCCGCCAGTTCCAAGCCGACCCGGCAGGGCTGCCGCCAGCACCCGTTGACCCGCTCGGCCAAGGCCGCGAAGCCGCCGTCCGTCACCTCGCCCACGACCCCGCGCCAACGCCGCAGCACCGCCGCAGCCAAGGAGTCGAGGTCGGGCGGTGGACCCGCCACCGCGTCCGCCAAACGTGTCGCACAACATTTGAGCGCATTATTCTGCATGGCCGGGTCATTAGTCACGTTCAATCCTAGACCAATCACCGCCCGCTCCGGCCCCGGCCGATCCACCAACAGGCCCGCCAGCTTCCGATCCCTCCACATCACGTCGTTGGGCCACCGCAACCGCAGCCCCTTCACCCCCAGGGTCCGCAGGACCTCCACCACCCCCCACCCCGCCGCCAACGGCAAGGCCTCCCAGCCCTGAATCCGCTGGCTCCACGGAACCACCGCCGACATCCAGAGTCCTCCCTCATCGGAGACCCAGACCCGCCCGAAGCGGCCTCGGCCCCCGGTTTGGCGCCCGGCGCGGACCGCGGTCCAGGTGCCGAGCCCGGCCGCCAGGTCATGGGTGGAGGCAACGACCTCGTACTCATGGACCGCCCAGCCTTCGACCCTTCGGACCTTGGGGGTTGAAGGCGAGGGCCTCGAAACGGCGCTGGGAGTCTCTTCCGGCATCGCCCACTACTCGACCACCACCAGCACCTGGCCTTCATCGACGGCCGAGCCCACCTCCACCCGGACCTCCTTGACCTTGCCGCCGCGGGGGGCCAGCACGAACGTGTTCATCTTCATAGCCTCGAGGGTGAGAAGGTGATCGCCCTCCTTGACCTCCTGGCCAGGCTGCACGTTGATGGCCGTGACCCGCCCGGCCAGCGGACTCGGGACATCGCCGGGACCGGCGGAGGCCAGGTTCGCGGAGGGGGCGGGGGCCACGTGCGAACTGACGCTGCCCAGGCTGAGGGGAGCCACCGGGGCGGGGGCCGCCGAGGGGACATACGCGGACGGCGCCCCGGCGTCGTCGGAGAGTTCAACCAGCACGTCGTAGGCGACGCCATCAACAGTCACTCGAAGTTTCTTGATCATGGGAAGGCAGGGGGGGGTTCAGCGGACCTTGTGGGACTGGAAGATCTGAGTGCGGCCCTCGACCGCCCACACGTTCAGGTAGGGGGTGGGGATGGCGGCCGGTTGCACGGACACCAGCCGATACGGACGATCCATGAGCATCGCGACCGCCGCCGCGATGGCGGCCGCAATCTCCGGTTCGACCCCCGTGGACACGCGGTGGGCGGCCGCGACGGAGGCGGTCTTGGGGGCGGCAGCGTCATGGGCGGCGCGCGCCTTTTCCAGCCAGGCGGCCGCTCTCTGCAAGGCCCCCTGCACCTCGGCGGCCTGGGTGGGATCGTCCAACCAGGGCAACACGCGGTGAATCAAGGCCAGGACCCGCCCCAAGCCCAGTTCGGCAGGGGACAGTTCCTCGGGTTCCACAGTCGGGGGAGGTGGCGGGGATGTGCTCATAAGATAGGTTTCATGTCATTCCCTTCCTTCGGCCGCTGGCGCAGCCGAAGGAAGGGAATGACATGAAGGGGCGGGCCGCCCTGTTCACGCGTGGTGAGAGGGGCTGCGACAGGGGTATGACCCCGCCGCGAGTGCGATAACACCAACATGTTGGTGAGTTTATGCGGATGCAGGTTATTATAGCGGGATAGTTCCGTGCTTCTTGGGCGGCCGGGTCTCCCGTTTGGTCAGCGAATAGCGGAGCGCGAACGACACCGCTGCCCGCGTCTCGGCCGGATCGATCACGTCCGTGATCATGGCCTTCTTGGCGGCCTCGTAAGGCGAGCAGAAGTGATCCCGATAGGCCGCGACCAGCTCGGCTTCCTTGGCCTTGGGATCGGCCGCCGCGGAGATCTCGCGCTTGTAGAGGATCTTGACCGCCCCTTCCGCGCCCATGACGGCAATCTCGGCCGTCGGCCAGGCGTAGACGAAATCCGCGCCCATATCCGCGCTGCACATGGCCAGGTAGGCCCCGCCATAGGCCTTGCGCAGGATGACGGTGATTTTCGGCACCGTGGCGGCCGCGTAGGCGAACAGCATCTTGGCGCCGTGGCGAATGATGCCGCCGCGTTCCTGCGCCACGCCCGGGAGGAAGCCGGGCACGTCCACCAGGGTCAGCAGCGGGATGTTGAAGACGTTGCAGAACCGGATGAAGCGGGCCGCCTTGTCCGAGGCATCGATGTCCAGAGTGCCCGCCTTCACCGCGGGTTGGTTGGCGATCAGCCCCGTCACCACGCCCTGGATGCGCCCGAATCCCACCACGATGTTGCGGGCCCAATCGCGTTGCACTTCCAGGAAATCCCCGTGGTCGACCAACCGCCCGATGACCTGCAACACATCGAGCGGATCTTTGGGCCCGGCCGGCACCAGATCGTTCATGCCCGGGTCCGGCGCGGGATCCACCTGCGGCACCGGGGCGTGGGGCGGGTCCATAATGTTGTTCGACGGCAGGAAGCTCAGCAGCTTGCGGGCAATCTGCACCGCATGCGCGTCGCTCTCCGCCACAAAATGGATGTTCCCACTGGTCGTCGCGTGGGCAGCCGCGCTCCCGATCTCCTCCATCGTGCACTTCTGCCCGGTCGCCGCCTTGATCACCTCCGGCCCGCAAATGAACATGTTGGCGCTGCCCTTGACCATAATGATGAAGTCCATGAGCGCGGGCGAATAGGCGGCGCCGCCGGCGCAGGGGCCGGCCACGATGGCGATCTGGGGCACGACCCCCGAGACCAGGACGTTGCGGAAGAAGACCTGGCCATAGCCGGACAACGAATCGTCCCCCTCCTGGATGCGCGCCCCCCCGGAGTCGTTGATCCCCACCAAGGGACAACCCACGCGGAGGGCGTACTCCATCAGGTCGCAGATCTTCTTGGCGTGGATGCGGCCCAGGGACCCGCCGCTGACGGTGAAGTCCTGGCTGAACGCCGCCACCAGGCGACCGTCGGACAAGCCAATGCCGGTGACCACGCCATCCCCCGGCATCGATTTCGTTTCGAGCCCAAACCGGTGGCAGTCGTGGTCGGCATGCTGCCCCCATTCCTGGAACGTGCCGGCCTGGAACAGTTCGGCCAGACGGTCGCGGGCGGTCATCACGCCCTTCTTGCGCCGCGCTTCGAGTTTGTCCAAACCCCCGCCCGCCTGGGCGGTGGTCCGCTTGGTCTTGAGCTGGTCGAGGAGCGATTGCGGAATGGCCATAGGTCAGAATCAAGAATGGTGAGCGCCCGCCGCCGTCCCCGGCTTGGGCATGCAGAATTCGGTGAGGACGCCGTGGGTGGACTTGGGATGCAGGAACGCCACCAGTTTCTGGCCGGCGCCCTCGAAGGGCTGCGCGTTAATCAACCGGCACCCGGCCGCCGCGGCCTGGTCGAGCTGCGCCTGGACCTCGTCGCTCTCGAACGCCAGATGGTGAATCCCCTCCCCGTTCTTCTCCAGGAACTTCGCGATCGGGCTCTCCGGATCGGTCGGTTCAAGCAACTCGAGGTGCACGCCGCCGACGTCGAAGAAGGCGGTCCGCACCTTCTGCGACGCCACTTCTTCCTGGTGCAGGCACTTGAGGCCAAGGACGTTCTCATAGTAAGGCACCGTCTCCGCCAGGGAGCGGACGGCGATGCCGAGGTGGTCGATTTTCTTGATCATGGGATTCCGTTTCGATTCCAGGTTCCAGGGCCTCCCGCAGGGCGGGCAGCCAAGTGTCTCAAGTCCCCCCCTCCCGTTTTCCAGCCACCGCTCCCAGGTGGTCGAAGGCCCCGAAGAGGGCATGCGCCGCCGCCACGACCGTGGACTCGCCGCGGACAACGCCCTCGCGGACCCGGGCGAGCCGCCGTTTGACGGTGGGGTCGCTGAAGAAACGGCGGTGCAGTTCCTCGTGCACCAACGCCTCCAGCCAAGCCAAGGCCTGTTCGTCGCGTTGCCGTTGAATCACCCCCGCCGGCTCCAACTGCGCAAAAAATCGTTCCACCGTCGCCCACGCCTCCCCCACCCCCTCCCCGGTCAGCGCCGAACAGATCCCCACCTCGGTCCGCCAGGGGGGGGTTGCCGCGGCCAGGTAATGCAAGGCGGCCGCATACTCGGCCCGAGACTGCTCCGCCAACATCCGGTTGGCCCCGTCCGCCTTGTTGATCAACACCGCGTCGGCCAACTCCACCACCCCCTTCTTGATCCCCTGCAACTCATCCCCGCCCCCAGGCAGCAGCAGCAGGAGAAAGAAATCCACCATCGAACGCACGGTCACCTCACTCTGACCCACCCCCACCGTCTCCACCATCACCACGTCGAACCCCGCCGCCTCGCACACGAGCATCGTCTCCCGCGTCCGCCGAGCCACCCCGCCCAAGGCGTGCCCGGACGGCGACGGCCGGATGAACGCCCGCGGCTCCCGGCTCAGCCGCTCCATCCGGGTCTTGTCCCCCAGAATGCTGCCCCCAGTGCGCGTGCTGGTCGGATCGATGGTCAACACCGCCACCCGGTGCTCCTGTGCGCACAGCCGGCAGCCCAGGGCCTCGATGAAGGTGCTCTTGCCCGCCCCGGGCACCCCGCTGATGCCCAACCGCCGCGACCGCCCGGTATGGGGCAGCAACGCGCGCAACACGGCTTGCGCCTTCTCCTGGTGGGCCGCCGCATGGCTCTCCACCAACGTGATCGTCCGCGCCAGCCCGGCCCGATCTCCGCAGAGCACGCCGTGCACATGCTCCTCCACCGACCAGGCCCGCCCCGTGCCCGGGACCCGCCCCTCCACCCCCGCCTGATGCCCGCTCAGCTTCACCGTGGTAGGCCGCCGGCTAGGCGGGGAGGCGCCGATTGAGTTCCTCGAGGATCTGGCGGGCGGCCTGGGGGATGATGGTGCCCGGACCGAACACCGCCGTGGCCCCGTTGGCCTTGAGGAAATCGTAATCCTGCGGCGGAATCACCCCGCCGACGATCAGCAGGATGTCCGGGCGCCCCTGTTGGGCCAACGCCTCCCGCAATTGCACCAGGAGGGTCTTGTGCCCGCCCGCCAGCGAGCTGATCCCCACCACGTGCACGTCGTTCTCCACCGCCATCCGCGCCGTCTCGTCCGGCGACTGGAAGAGCGGGCCGATGTCCACATCGAAGCCGAGATCGGCATAGGCCGTGGCCACCACTTTGGCCCCGCGATCATGGCCGTCCTGCCCCATCTTGGCGATGAGGATGCGCGGACGCCGCCCGTGCTGACCGGCGAACGCCTCGGTCAAGGCGCGCACCGCTCCCATCTCGTCGTGGCCGCCAAACTCGGATTGATAAACGCCGGTCACGGAGCGAATGACCGCCTGGTGGCGATGGAACACTTTCTCGAGCGCGCTCGAGATTTCCCCGAGCGAGGCCCGGGCGCGAGCGGCGGCAATCGACAACTCGAGCAGATTGCCCTGCCCCGTCGAGGCGGCCTGCGTCAGGGCCTCGAGCGTGCGCTGCACCACGTCACTGTCGCGTTCGGCCCGCAGTTTGGCCAGCCGTTTCACCTGGGCGTCCCGCACCGCCGTGTTGTCGACCTCCAGCACCGGGATCTCCTCCTGGCGGTCGAGCCGGTGAAGGTTCACCCCCACGATCGCCTCACGCCCGGAATCGATGCGGGCTTGCCGGCGGGCCGCGGCCTCCTCGATGCGCAACTTGGGCAAGCCGGTCTCGATCGCCTTGGCCATCCCGCCCAACCGCTCGACTTCCTCGATGTGCCCCCAGGCCCGCCGCATCAACGCCTGGGTCAGCGCCTCCACGTAATAGGAGCCCGCCCAGGGATCGATCACCCGGCACAGGCCCGTCTCCTCCTGCAAGAATAACTGCGTGTTCCGGGCAATCCGCGCCGAGAAATCGGTCGGCAACGCGATCGCCTCGTCGAGCGAATTGGTGTGCAGCGACTGGGTGTGCCCCAGCGCGGCCGCCATCGCCTCCAGGCAGGTCCGCACCACGTTGTTGTAAGGATCCTGCTCGGTCAGCGACCATCCGGAGGTCTGCGAGTGGGTGCGCAGGGCCATCGATTTCGGATTCTTGGGGTTGAACCCGCGGATGAGCTTGGCCCACAGGGCCCGCGCCGCCCGCATCTTGGCCACTTCCATGAAGAAGTCCTTGCCCTGGGCCCAGAAGAAGGACAGGCGCGGCGCAAACGCGTCGATGTCAATCCCCGCCCGCAAGCCGGTCCGGACATACTCCAGCCCGTCCGCCAGGGTATACGCCATCTCCAAGTCGGCCGGCGCTCCGGCTTCCTGCATGTGATAGCCCGAGATCGAGATCGAGTTGAACTTGGGCATGCACCGGGAGGTGAAGGCAAAGATGTCGGCGATGATCCTCATGGAAGGTGTGGGCGGATAGATATAGGTATTCCGCACCATGTACTCCTTGAGGATGTCGTTCTGGATCGTGCCCGAGAGTTGCTCGAGCTTCACCCCCTGCTCCTCCGCCGCCACAATGTAAAACGCCAACACCGGCAACACCGCCCCGTTCATCGTCATCGACACCGAAATCCGATCCAACGGGATCCGGTCGAACAAGATCTTCATGTCCAGGATCGAATCCACCGCCACCCCCGCCTTGCCCACGTCGGCAAAGGCGCGCCCATGGTCCGAATCGTAGCCACGGTGAGTCGGCAGATCGAAGGCCACCGACAACCCCTGCTGCCCCGCCGCAATGTTGCGCCGGTAAAAGGCGTTCGATTCCTCCGCGGTCGAAAACCCCGCGTACTGCCGCACCGTCCACGGCCGGCTCACATACATCGAACCGTAAGGGCCGCGCAGGAAGGGCGGCAGGCCCGGCAGCGTCCCCAAATGGTCGCACCCCGCCAGATCCTCGCCCGTGTAGAGCAGCTTCCGGTCGACCCCCTCCAGCGTCCGCTCGACCCATGCGTCGAGCGACTTCCCAGTCTCCCGTTCGACCTGGCTTCGCCACGTGTCGAAGCGGACCGGCGCCGCCGCGCCCTCATACGCCACCTGCGTCCAATCAATCATCGTCTTCATACCCTCACCCCCATCCGCGTCACTATGTCCGTCAGCACGGCCAGCGCGTCGGCCCGGAGATGGACAAAGGCATCCACGCCGCTGGCCCGCAAGGTTTCCACCTGGTCCGCTGGATACCCGGCCAGGATGATCAGCACCCCGGGCTGCTGCCGCCGCAACCCGTCCACAAACGGCTTGGTCAGCGCCGGGTAGGTCTCATCCGACGAACATAAACACACCGCCTCCGCCCCCGACTGCGCGGCCGCCGTGACCGCCTCCTCGAGTCCCGCCAAGCCCGGCGACGCCAGCACGTCCAAACCCGCCACCTCGAACACGCCCCGGGCGAAGTCCGCCCGCGCCCGGTGCTGCTTGGGCGGCCCGAAGTTCGCCAGGAAAACCCGCGGCCGACGGTCCATCCGCGCAGCGTGTTGCTCCACCGCCTCCCGCAACCGCTCGAAGCCGGCCGCGGCGCGGACCAGGGCGACCGGCGTACTGGAGCCCTCCGGCTGATCCTGGATCCGCACGGCCCGGGTCACCTCGCCCAGGGTCGCCCCGGCGGCGGCCGCCGCGATGGTCGCCTCCAAGAGGTCGTTCCCGCCGTGGCCCACCACCGCCGCCAGGCGGGCCAGGACCTCCGCGTGCGCCGCCTCATCGGCCTCCGTGCGGGCCGCCCGCACCTGCTGGACGCGCCGCTGATGAAAGGCGGCCGGGTCCGCGGCAGGCCGCTCGAGTCTACGCTCGTGCACGTTGGCGTATTGGTTGGTCCCCACGATGCCGTCGCGTCGGTGGGCGACGCGTTTGAGTTTCTCGGCCGCCACCCGGCTGACTTCACCCTGGGGCCAGCCTTGGCGCAAGGCCGCCGCCATGCCGCCTCGCTTCTCCACCTCTTGGAACAGCCCCCACGCCCGCCGCGCCAACTCATCGGTCAGGCTCTCCACATACCACGAACCCCCGGCCGGATCGATCACCCGATCCAAGGCACACTCGCGCTGCAAAATCAGTTGCGTGTTCCGCGCCACCCGCTCCGAGAACTCGTCGGGCCGCCGGATCACTTCGTCGAAGGCCCCCACCTGCAGACTGTCGCAGCCCCCCAACACCCCCGCCATCGCCTCCACCGTCCCACGCAGCATGTTCACGTAAGGATCAAACACGGTCTTGTTCCAACGCGAGGTCCGCACATGCAACCGCGCCCGTTGCGCATCCTCCGATCCCCCCATCACCCCCACCAGCCGCGCCCACACCAGCCGGGCCGCCCGCAACTTGGCAATCTCCATGAAGAACTGGCTGCCCACCGTGAAGGCCAAGCGCATGCGCGGGGCGGTCGTGTCCACTCCCAACCCCTGCCCGGCCAGCGCCCGGAAATACTCGAGGGCGGTGGCCAGCGTGAAGGCCAATTCCTGCACCGCGTGACCCCCAGCCTCGTGCCAGGCCCGAGCATGCACACACACGGTCTCCAACCCCGGGGCCCGCTCCGCCGCCCACCGCGTCAGCGCCGCCATCTCGCGATAGGCCGATGCCAGGGACTGGGGCAACCGCCCCTCGTGCGCCAGCACGCCCAACGGGTCGATCTCGATGCAGCCGCGCACCTGGGCGGGATCCTGCCTCCGCCGCCGAACCACGGCCATCAACAAGGCGGCGAACGGCAGCCCCGAAGCCCCGGACCGCACCAGCAGCGGCACCCGCTCCAAATCGATCCCGTCCAACGCCCGCTCGAGGTCCGCCCGCGTCGCGATCGACAGGCCGCCGACCCCCACCTCCGACGGTCCCGCCCAGTCTGGATCGGCCCCGTTCCGCGTGGCCTGGTCCAACACCATGTTGATCGCCGTCAGCCCCCGCCCCAAATACGCGCGCGCCGCATCGTTGAAGGCCGCCGGACTGGCCGCCGTGATCTCCTGGGACACCGCCCACGGCTGACCCGCATATCCCGAGGCGCGGCCGCCGCGGACGAACGGAGGGAACCCGGGGAAGGAACCCAGATGCGGCACGTGGGCGACGTCCTCGGCCCGGTAAATGGGGCGCAGGGTGATGCCCTCGTCGGTCGTCGCGAACATCTTCTTGTCGAAGGGAACGCCCTTGAGCTCCGCCTCCACCTGGGCTTTCCAGGCGTCGTAGGTCGCCGGCGGGAACTCGTCGAGCAGCCGCGCGGGCGGCGGCGGGGGAGGAGGATTCGAACTGCCAGACGTCGCGCTCATTAGCCCTCCAGGGTCTCCACCGTCACCTCGTGGCGACGGCCGTTCACGGTGAGATACATGTGCCGTCCCGGTCCGGACCGTCGGGCAGAGGCGGGCCGCGCCGCAGGCGGCGAGCCGGCCGGGGCCGGAGCCGCCGGGGCGGCCGGGGCGGGAGCGGCCGGGGCCGAGGTCTTGCCCTTGATCAGGGCCTCAACCTGCTGCGGGAACATGGCGAACAAGACCACCGTCTCGTCGTCGATCGGCAACCCCTTCTCCGCACACTGCTTGCGATACGCCTCCATCCCGGGCGGCAGGAGATCGGCCGGCCGCTCGGTCACCGGCTTGCGCCCGGTCTGCCGTTCCACCTGGCTCAACACCGTGGGATCGATCGGCCCCGGAGTGCGGCCATACTTCCCGAGGGCGATGTCCTGCGCCGGTTGGCAGATCATCTTCCAGCGCCCGAACTTCACGTTCATCATGGCCTGCGTCCCCACGATCTGGGACGTCGGCGTGACCAGCGGGATCCACCCCAGCGCCTCGCGCACCACCGGGATCTCCTTGACCACCTCGTCGAACTTCTCCGCCATCCCCTGCTCCTTCAGTTGGGTGCGGAAGTTGGACAGCATGCCGCCGGGCACCTGGTAAATGAGGATGTCGCTGTCCACCCGCTCGTTCGCGTGGCTGGTGAACTTCGCCAACTCCTCATAAACACCCTCGAAATGCGTCCGCAACTCGGCCAGCTTCGCGCCATCAAACGAGGGACACCGCGGATGCCCTTCCAGGAGCGCCAGCATGCGCTGCGTGTCCGGCTGGGACGTCCCGTTGGCAAATGGCACGATCGACACCTCGACCACCTCCACCCCGGCGTCGATGGCGGCAAGGTAACTCGAGGCCCCCAGGCCCGCAGTGTCGTGCGTGTGCAGGGTGATGGGCAAACCCACCCGAGCCTTCAGCTCGCGCACCAGCCGATAGGCCACCTGCGGCTGAATGATCCCAGACATGTCCTTGATCCCGATCGAGTCGCAACCCATCTTCTCGAGTTCCACCCCCATCGCCACGAAGTTGTCGACGGTGTGGACCGGGCTGAGGGTGTAACACAACTCGCCCCGGGCGTGCTTGCCGCAAGCCTTCACCGTCCGAATCGCCGTGGCCAGGTTGCGCACGTCGTTCAAGGCGTCGAAGATCCGGAAGATGTCCATGCCCGCGTCAGCCGTGCAGCGCACAAAGGCCTCCACCACATCGTCGGGAAAGCTCGCATACTGAACGATGTTCTGCCCCCGCAGGAGCATCAGGTGCGGCGTGCGGGGCGCCGCCTGCTTGAGCTGACGCAGCCGGTCGAACGGATTCTCGTTCAGATAGCGCAGACAGGAGTCGATCGTCGCGCCCCCCCAGGTCTCGAGCCCATGAAACCCCATCCCGTCGAGGACCGGGGCCGCCGGCAGCATCTGCGGCGTGGTCATGCGGGTGGCGGCGATGGACTGGTGCCCGTCCCGGAGGACGGTGTTATTGAAGAGGACAGTATTCGTTTTCACAGGTCAGGGCGAACGGCCTCAAGGCCCGTTCTCAGGAGGCGGATTCAACACGCACATTTTGTCCCGGGCTATGCAAAAATTGGCCAACGCTCATCCTCTTTTACTCCCCGCTCCTTGGCGCGGGAGCGGACAGAATCGGGTCGGAACCGATGGACACGCCGTCAAGCCATGTCCAACACCGCCTGCACCAGCTTGCTGATCCCTGCCTCCGCCTCGCTGATCCGGCCCGCCAGCATGTAGGCGGGCGTGCTCACAATCTTCAGTTTCCGATCGACCACCACATTGAACACCGTGCAGTTGACATGGCGGGCGCCCGCACTCTCAAGGGCGCGCGCCGTGCCGGCGTCGTTCCCCACCGTAAGTTCCACCCCTGCGCCGCCGAAAAGCCGCGCCGCGATGGCCGGCGCGATGCATACGAACCCCAGCGGCTTGCCCGCCCGGTGCGCCGCCGACAGAAACGCAGCCACCTCGGGCTGAACCGCAAACGCCTCTCCGGCCAAGGCGAAATCGCACAGGTTCTTGGCCGCCCCGAACCCCCCGGGCACGATCACCGCGTCCACTTCCCCCGGTTGCACCTGGCTCAGGGGCTTGATGTTGCCCCGCGCCAGACGCGCCGACTCGACCAGGACGTTACGGCTCTCCCCGGGGACGGGCTGGCGGGTGAGATGGTTAACGACATGGTGCTGAGGGACATCGGGGGCGACGCACTGAACCTGGGCCTGGGCGCGGTCCAGAGCCAGCAGCACCAGCACCGACTCGTGGATTTCCGCCCCGTCGAACACCCCGCAACCCGAAAGGAGGACAGCGACTTTTTTCATGCCTCCCACCTTACCCCGGTTCTTTCACTGCCCGCAAGCCCCTCCCCAACCGTGGTGGGGAGAATTCTCTCCCCGCACTTTTTCGGCTAAGTTCTTGCATGGTTTCCGGATGATACCCCAGATGCACGACGCGGATCCCACCGCTCAGGTCCAGGCCCTGTTCGTCCAGCACCTCCCCGCGCTCCGGGGATTCGTGCTGTCCCTGGTCGCGGATTTCAGCCTGGTGGACGATATCGTTCAGGAGACGTTCCTGACAGTGACGGCCAAGGCGGGGTCCTTCCAGCGGGGCACCAATTTCCGGGCCTGGGTCTGGTCCATCGCCCGCTACAAGACGCTGCAACTCCTCGAACGCTCCGTCTCCCGCGCCGAACACCTCTCCCCGGAGGTCCTCGAATCGTTGTCCGTCCATCCGGAGGCCCAAACCGCCTTCGTCGAGGATGCCCTGCGTCACCTGGAACAGTGCCTCGAGAAGCTGGCCCCGAAGTCCCGTCTGGTTGTCGAACTCAGGTACCAAAAGGCCCATCGCCCCCCGGAGATTGCGGCCCGCCTGGGCTGGACGGTCGAGGCCGTTCACGTCGCCCTGGCCCGGGCGAGGGTTGCCTTGCGGGAATGCGTGTCCCGCCGCCTGGCGGCCGAGGGAGGCTAAGCCGTGGACCCTGACCGCCTCCAAGTCCTGCTCGACCGCCATTTCGACCAGATCCTGTCCGGAGCGGAACGGGAGGAGCTGGAACGGATGCTGCTCGCGTCGCCCAAGGCGCGCGACCAGTTCTGGGCCGCCGCCCGCTGGCATGCCCTCGTTCGGCACTGGGGCGAAACCACCTGGGGCCGCGAAGAAACCCCCGTCACCCCCAGACCGCCGCTACCCGCCTCCTGGGCATGGTGGGGGTGGCCATGGTCCCGCTGGGCCGCCGCATTCGCCGCCGTGCTGATCGTGGCGGCGGCTTCCCTTTGGCTCGATCGACGCGGCTCCGGGGCGCCCTCGGGGAGCCCACCGCTGGCGGCAACGCCTCCCCGCCCAACCTCGAACCCGACCGCGCGGGACACAGGCATCGCCGTGCTAACCCGGATCCTCGATGCCGACTGGGGACGTCGCGACACGACCCGCTACGCCGGCGAAGTGCTCAGCCCGGGCGCGCTGACTCTCCTGCGCGGCGTGGTCCAAATCGAGTTTGTCCGCGGGGCCCGCGTGGTGGTGGAAGGTCCCGCCGATCTCGAACTCGCCTCCGCGCAAGCGGTGGAACTCCGCTCGGGCACGCTCCGGGCAGAGATCCCGGATGCGGCCCGCGGCTTTGCCATCGGCACCCCAGGCTTCCGCGTGGTCGGCGGTGCGGGCGAATTCGGCTGCCGGGTGACCAGCCCGGATGCAGTGGAGGCCCACGCCTTCGCCGGGGTCCATGAACTTTACCTGCCCGGCTCCACCGCGCCGCGGAAGCTGCCGGGCGGCGAAGCCCTGACCCAACGGGCGGGCGCCGTCGAGTGGCTCGCCGCGCAGCGGGCGGCCTTCCTCGCCGACGAGGAGATCCAAGCCCGGAGCGAGGCCCTGGCCAGGCAACAACTCGAAGCATGGCGTCATTCGAGTCGAGCCCTGGACGAGCGGCGAGACCTGGTCGTGCACTTGGATTTCGAGGAGAAGCGCCACGGCATACGCACCCTGGTCAACCGGGCCCGCCATGCGCCGAAGGATTCCGGCGCCAGCTTCGTCGGCTGCGATTGGGTCGAGGGCCGCTGGCCGGGCAAAGGGGCGGTCGAGTTCAAGCATCGCAACGACCGGCTCTGGCTCAGCGTTCCCGAAAACGTGCCCGCCACCACTTTCCTCGCCTGGGTCCGGGTCGATACCCTCCCCTACGAACAGCACGCCCTCCTCACGGCCGAAGGTCCCGGCGGCAAAATCAACTGGGCCATCATCGAGGACGGCACGCTCTCCCTCGGCATCCAGGTCCCCAAGGACGGACGCGGCTGGCTCCGCTACCGCAGCCAAAACCGACTCCACCCCCGCCAACTCGGGACCTGGCTCTGCCTGGCCTCCGTCTATGCCGCCGACGGCACGGTCAGCCATTACCTCAACGGCGAACCGGCAGGGACCGGGCGCCTGGCCGAATGGAAGCCAGGGCGCCTCGGCCATTGCGAGATCGGAAACGCCGTCACCCCTACCCTCCAACCCTCCGCCCCGGCCCGCCCTCAGCCCGCCCCCACCCCCGACCCACCGCGCAATTTCCTCGGTCGCCTCGACGAGTTCTCCATCTTCTCGGCGGCCTTGAGTCCCGACGACATCCGCCGGTTGCACAAACAAGGCCGCGAAGGCCGCCTCCCCGACGAGCCATGACGCGAAACCTCCACTCCGGGCCGCCGGGCCCGGCGACTGCCAGCCCAGACGTTCTCCACGTCGGCCACGACCTCGAGGGACGCCCCCTCGCGCCCCCCCGCGCCCGCGAGCAGCGATGCCGACGGTCCGTGCTGGCCCGCCGGCGCCGTCGTTGGATCCAACTCCTCGACATCGCCTTCGCTCCGGCCAGCACGTGGAACGTCCTCCTCCACACCGCCCCGCCCGCCGGGCCCACCCGGTAGGCCGACCGCCGTGACCACCCCCTCGCCTCGCCGCCTCGCCACCGACTCCCCTCCGCCCGGCCTGCGCCCGGCCCGTCGGGCAGTCGCCGCCGGGGGCGGCAACTCAAGACCGTGCGTCAACCTGGTTCGCTTTCCCCTCCACCGCATGTTCACTCCCCAACCTTCAACCCTAACCTCAATCCAACCCCGACCCATGCACCTCCAACCCCCCACGAGCGCTCGGCCTCACGGTCATCCCGCTCGCCCCCGAACCCTCGTTCGCCTCAGCCTTGCCGCCCTGGCCCTGGCCGGCGCAACCCAGATCCTCGCCGCCCCCGCAGGCGACGCCTCCTGGCCCCAGTGGCGGGGCCCGCTCCTCAACGGCGTGGCCCCTCACGCCGATCCCCCGGTCTCTTGGAGCGAAACCGAGAACGTCAAGTGGAAGATCAAATTGCCCGGCACCGGCACCGGCACCCCGATCATCTGGAATAACCTGATCTTCATCCAAGTCGCTATCCCCACCGGCAAGAACGTCGAGGCGACGCAGGAAAAACCGGTCGCCTGGACCGCCACCCCAAAGGCCTTCGGACAGGTCCAACCCCCACCCGACCGCCCGCGGCGCGAAGGTCCCGGCGGCCCCGGAGGGGGAGGACGCCGGGGCGGCGGCTTCGGCGGCGGACCCAAGCCCACCGAAATCTATCAATTCGCCGTTGTCGCTTTGGACCGGGCGACCGGCCAGACCCGCTGGCAAAAGACCATCCGCGAAGAAGTGCCCCACGAGAGCCACCATCGTGACCACGGCTATGCCTCGCATTCGCCGGTCACCGACGGGCTCCACCTCTACGCCTGGTTCGGGTCCCGCGGTCTGCACTGCCTGGACCTGCAGGGAAACCTCAAATGGCAAAAGGACTTCGGCAAATTCCAATCCGCCAATAGCTTCGGCGAAGGCAATTCCCCTGCCCTCCATGGCGACACCCTCGTCATCAATTGGGACCACGAAGGCGAGGATTTCATCGTTGCCCTCGACAAGGCGACCGGCCAGGAGAAGTGGCGTCAGACCCGGGACGAACGCACCACCTGGACCACGCCCCTGATCGTCGTCCATGACGGCAAACCTCAGGTCGTGGTCACCGCCAGCCAGCGGGTGCGCAGCTACGACCTCGCCAACGGCACACTCCTCTGGGAGTGCGGCGGCATGACCGGCAACGTCATCCCCACCCCGGTCAGCGACTTCGGAATGGTCTATGCCATCAGCGGCTTCCGCGGCAACGCCCTCCTCGCCATCAAGCTGGGCCGGTCGGGCGACCTCACCGATTCCGACGCCATTGCCTGGCGCCACGGCAAGAGCACCCCCTACGTGCCCTCCCCGCTGCTCTACGACCAACGCCTCTACTTCTTCGCCGGCAACAACGCGATGCTCTCCTGCTTCAACGCGAAGACGGGGCAACCGCTCATCGATGCCGTCCGGCTCGAGGGCCCTTCCGGCTTCTACGCCTCCCCGGTCGGAGCGGCCGGCCGGGTCTATCTGGCGGGCCGCAACGGCACCAGCCTGGTCATCAAGCACAGCGACACCCTCGAGGTGCTCGCCACCAACAAGCTCGACGACCAATTCGACGCCTCCCCGGCCATCGTCGGCCGCGAACTCTTCCTCCGCGGTCACGACCACCTCTATTGCCTGGCAAAACCCTAGCGAGGGGGGGGCCTGGGTTGGGGGGAGGGATGGGCTGGGGTAACCGTGCACGGGAAGGAGGCGCAACTCAGTTTTTTTGCCCCCGCCCAAACCCGCAGCCGTCCCTACTCCTACTCCTACTCCTAATCGTAATCGTAATCGTAATCGTAATCCCAATCCTACTCCTACTCCCAATCCCACTCGTAATCGAATCCACCGACTTGCTCACGAACAGCTCGAGGTCTGCCAGGCCCGTCCCGTCTTTCCGCTTTGCACGTCGGCACCCTTGGCGTAGAAACCGTTCTTCCGCTGCGGCGGACGCTATGAAACGGCTCGTTGAAATCTACGACACAACCCTGCGCGACGGAGCGCAGGGCGAAGGCATCAATTTCTCGGTGGCGGACAAGCTGCGCATTGCCGAGAAGCTCGACCAATTCGGCGTTCACTACATCGAAGGGGGTTGGCCCGGATCCAACCCCAAGGACATGGAGTTTTTTCAGTTGGCTCGCAAACGCCGCCTGCGCCACGCCCAACTGGCCGCGTTCACCATGACCCGGCGCAAGGGCGTCGCGGCCGAGCGCGACGACCTGCTGCGGCAGATGCTGGAAGCGGAAACCCCCGTGGTCACCATCGTCGGAAAGACCTGGCTGCTGCACGTCACCGAAGTCCTGCGCGCCAGCCCGGACGAGAACCTGGCCATGATCCGCGACAGCGTCCGGTTCTTCAAAGACCATGGCAAACGGGTCATCTACGATGCGGAGCACTCGTTCGACGGCTTCGAGGACGAGCCGGACTACGCGCTGGCGACCTGGCAAGCGGCTCAGGAGGCCGGGGCGGACTGCGTGGTCCTGTGTGACACCAACGGCGGGCGTTTGCCCGGCGACATCGCCCGCACCACCGCGCACGCCTGCCGCACACTCGGGGCGGCCGTCGGCATCCACACCCACAACGACGCCGGGTTCGGCGTAGCCAACGCCATCGCCGCCGTGGAAGCCGGCGCCATGCAGGTCCAGGGCACAATCAACGGCTACGGGGAGCGAACCGGCAACTGCAACCTCATCAGCGTCATCCCCAGCCTCCATTTCAAGATGGGCCTCCGATGCGTGCCCGCCCGCTCCCTGCCCAAATTGCGCGAACTCTCCCAATTTGTGGATGAGATCGCCAACCTGCGCCCGGACCCCCGGCAGCCTTGGGTGGGCAGCACCGCGTTTGCCCACAAGGGCGGCATGCACGTGCACGCCGTGGAACGCGTCGTCCGCAGCTACGAACACATCGCCCCCGAAGCCATCGGCAACGAGCGCCGCGTCCTCGTCAGCGACATGTCCGGCCGGAGCAACCTCCTGGCCAAGGCGCGCGAGCTCAAACTCAAACTCGCCCCCGACGCCCCCGAGGTGAAGATCATCCTGGCCAAGATCAAGGAACTCGAAAGCCAGGGCTATGAATTCGAAGCCGCCGAAGCCTCCCTCGCCCTCCTCATCCGCGGAATCCTCGAACACAATCCGGAACTCCTCTTCACGGTCGAAGGCTACCACGTCTCCATGCGGAACAACGGGGCCAACTCCGTCTGCGAAGCCACCGTCAAACTCCGCGTCGGCCACCAACACGCCCACACCGTGGCCGAGGGAGACGGCCCCGTGAACGCACTCGACGCCGCCCTGCGCCTGGCCCTCTCCCGCTTCTTCCCCAAGCTGCGCAAGATCCAACTGATCGACTACAAAGTCCGCATCATCGACTCCGTCACCGGCACCGCCGCCCGCACCCGCGTGCTCATCATCTCCAGCGACGGACGCCGCGAATGGGGAACGGTGGGCGTCAGCGAAAACATCATCACCGCCTCCCTCCAGGCGCTGGTCGATGCCATGGAATACGCCCTCCTGCGAGCGTGAGCTCCGTCGCCCGCCAACCGGTCACCCTGTCCCCAGCCAACACTTCGAACCGGTCCCCTTCCTGTCCCCTTGCGGTCACCTTCCGGAAGCACGCATCCAAGTGGCCGCCGAGGCCAAGGAAGCGGCCCTCACCGTTTCCTCACGATCAGGGTTTCCAGCCATCCGCCCAGGCAGGAGCGGGATCCGCGGAGTTGGAAGCCGTGGTGGATGAATCGCTCCCGCAGGCCTCTGCGATCGGGGAACTGCCGCAGACTCTCGGCGATGTAGGCGTGCTCCGGGCGCCCGTGGATCAAGACACCCCACAGCCCTCCCCCGTCGCGCAAGAGGGCTAGCGAGGCGTGACCTCAGACCCGCTCCGGCCCCCATTTTCGTGCAACGCGCCTTCGCCGTCTGGACCCCAATTTCCACGCCTCGCTCTGTAGAATCCTTGCCGGCAGGAGGGACGGGACGAGAACGTGACTCGACTTGATCAAGTTCTGGGCGGCAAGGATTCTAGCTGCACGGCCTGCCGCCAGCGGACCGGGGATTTCGCGAAGTCGAGGAAGGCGGCCAGCCCGCCGGGTCGAAGCAGCCGATGCACCTCCTTCAAGGCGTCGTCCAACACGGGCGCATTGCGGAGAGCGTAGCTGCCCGTCACGAGGTCAGCCCATTGGTCCGGCAATCCCGTGGACGTCATGTCAGCCGCGGCGAAGCGCACGTTCCCGCGGAGGCCGCGAGCGCGTGCCAGGTCCACCATCGCCGGCGTCAGGTCGATCCCGATGACCTCGGCGTCTGGGAACCTCGCCGCCAGCGACGCCGTGACGTCGCCGGTCCCAGCGGCCAGATCGACCCACCGCGGAGCGGTCATGGGCGGCAGCGCCTGCACCATTTGTCGCTTCCAATGAAGGTCCCGCCCAAGGGACATGGCCCAGGTGGCCCGGTCGTAGTCTGGGGCGACGCGCGTAAAGAGTTGCTCGTTGTAGACCCGCTTTGCGTCGGGAGTCTGGATGGCGGCGCGGATCTGCTGGGCGAAGGTCATAGGCTGAAGAGCGAGCGCAGAGCAGGCGTCCCCCGGCCGTGAGGGAGGTGATGGAGGTTCCGAAACGGAATGGTCAACATGCTGAAATGCGGGGCTAACCGCGGCGCCAGCGGCCACCGGAACAACACCTGGCGGATAAACCGCCGCCGCACCGCGGACGCGAGCCGCCCAGGCAGCGTGCCCAGCCACATCCCCCGCTCGGCCCGGTTCGCGGCGGTCTGATAGGCCCGGCGCCGGATCCGATCGTAGGCCGCCAAGGCCGGAGCCCGCCGCGCCAGGTCTCGGAGCATCCCCGGCAACAGCGCCGCCAGCAACTCGGCATCCGCAAACCCCGTGTTCATGCCCTGGCCTCCGATCGAACTCATCACGTGGGCCGCGTCCCCCGCAAGCACGACCCGCCCGGCAGAGGAAAGGACTCCACCGACGCCTCGGCCGAGAAGAACAACCGCGCCTCGTCCTTCAAACCCGAGGCGTCAGGGAAATCGGCCATCATAAACCGCTGCGGATAGACCCGCTCTCGCCGCGCCACCCCGGCCGCCACTCGCACCGTGCTGCGATAGCCGTCGCAGCCCACGACGAACGGCGCCCGAGCCTGCGCCGCCGCACCCCTCCCCACCGCGCGCAACCCCAGCGTCACCTGGTCCGCGCGCTGCTCCAGTCCCACACACTCCCACCCCTCGTGCACGGTCACCGCGGAGAACGGTTGGAGGTTCTCCCGCAAGATCGCCACCGTGCTGGCTTGCGGGATCGAGAGGAAGAAGGGATAGGGCGACCGCAAGTGCGCAAAGGTCATCCGGCCCAGCCTCCGCCCGGCCTCATGGACTTCGGCCCACTGGACGGGGACGCCCTCTTCTCGAAACCGGTGGTCGAGTCCCAGACGCCGGAGGATCTCGAGCGAAGGCGGGGTCACGCCGATGGCCATGGAATCCTCCAGCGGCCGGTCCCGACGGTCGAACACCTGGCAGCGGACGCCAGCCTGCCCCAGCAGGTTCGCCAAGAGCAACCCCGCCGGCCCGGCCCCCACGATCATCACCTCCGCGGGATCCCACGCCGGCTGGCAGACCGCCGTAGCGGGGTGGGGCCCTGGGGCCGAGCGCAGGTTCACGCGTCCACCTCCACCCACGCCTCCGCTGGCCCCACCGTGCTCGCCTGGGCCCGCGCCGGCAGCACTTCGAACAGCCCCGACTCGATCCCCGATTTCTGGAAGAAATGCCGCACCCGTCGGGCCGTCACCGGATCCCCCCACTCGCCCAGCGTGCGGGCCAGGGTGGCCTGCGTCGCCTCATACGGCGGAAGCAACGTCTCCAACTCGTGAACGTATACCCTCATGGCCTCAGATTCGCTCCCTCCTGCTCGGCCTCGTCGGCCGACACCAGCCCCGGCCGGTACGCCGTCACTTCGGCCTCCAGCCGCGCCTTGTCCCCCACCCGAATCACTCCCAGGACGGACGGCGGCTTCAAGCGATACTCCTTCAGCGAGACCTCCCACTCCGCCCGGAACTTGATCTCGTCGACGGTTTCCACCCACGACGAGACCGTGACCGGGAACTCCCGCGCGACGTCGCGGATCCTGAGGTTCAGCGGAAGGGTGACAGGTTCAGCGGAAGGGTGACAGGTTCAGCGGAAGGGTGACAGGTTCAGCGGAAGG
>CAZVRY010000091.1:23151-23374 GCA_964629545.1 uncultured Verrucomicrobiota bacterium
GTGACAGGTTCAGGAAGGGTGACAGAAGGGTGACAGGTTCAGGGTGTCAGAGTCCGCACCCGACAGATGTCCGGTCGCGAGACGGAGGCGGTATCCGCGGTTCGTGGACAATCGCTGATGCACGTGCATCGGGGATTGTCCACGGACTACGGGCTGATTCTGGAAGGATCGAGGTCGCGGAGGAACGGGGCGGCGGTGCGCCAGGAGGCAAGGCGTGCGTGCC
>CAZVRY010000092.1:0-23372 GCA_964629545.1 uncultured Verrucomicrobiota bacterium
GCAGCAAGGAATGGCACGCCCCCAGCGGCCTCTACTACTACGGGTTCAGATTCTACGAACCGAATCTGCAAAGGTGGCCAAACAGGGATCCAATCGGGGAGAGGGGTGGGCAGAATCTGTTCTCGTTTGTGGCGAATCACCCTGTTGATATGATCGACCTGTGGGGACTGATTGACCTGATGCTGCTGAACGAGCGTCAAGACACTTTTCGGTATCCGCGGCGTCGCGAGAGGGACCGGCATCTCAGCCCCAAACTCCGTGATGACTTCGAGACGGCTGGAATCTGAGAGGCCGAACTCGGAAGGCGGGGGCGGCGCCTCATGGAGAATGACATCCTGGTGGAAGGAGCCGGGCTCGTAGCGATAGCGGACTCGGCGGAGGCGGCGTCGGAAGTCTGGAAGACCAGGCGAGCCGGCTAACAGCGGGCAGCGGGCAGCGTTGCCCTGAGGCTTCCATTGAAAGTCCCCACACCGTCATACGCTTACACCCGTACTATCTCGTTTACGACGGAGGAGGAGAGCGGGTCAAGCACGGACCGAGAATCAATCAAGACGGATTGAAGCGATCGGCCTTCGCCGCTTGTCGAAATCTAATACAAAGCAGCTCCGCTTTCAGTGTCGTCTCACGACCCTGCAGCCGCTTGGATCAGTTCCTGGAATGGAGGTGTGGCTGACTGCGGGCGAGGGGGAAGGGCTGGTTTCGAACCGCTGATGAACTCTAATCGACGCTAATGGCCGGTTGTGGAGAATCGATCTGGATCAGCGTGGATCAGCGTGGATCAGCGGTCGTTGGATGGCGGCCCCATCCCCGGAATGGGACCTTCGGATCTGCGTGGATCTGCGTGATCTGCGGGCAAACAGACGAGTGCGGTGTTGGCGGCTGGGTCCAAGAACCGCTCCGCCGATGGGAGCGTCCCGGTCTGCGGTGCCCGGATCCACCCTTTTCACCGCGAAGGCGTAGTGGGCGGCGAGCGACGAGCGGTGGGCGCCGACGATCCCTCGCTGTTCGATGGCGGCGCAGGCGAAGGAGGTCGGTGGCGGGGTCGATTGGCTATTCGCCATGGGCAATCCGCAATCCGCAACGTCATGACTCCCTCGCCTCCGTCGGACGGAGGAGAGGGGCGGGGAGAGGAGGTCCACCGCGAAGCGTCGGTGAAGATGACATGCCCCCGAGGCCGCCACGGTCGCGCCTATCTTCCTGGTGTATGGATTGCAGGTGAAGGTGGTTGTTCCCCACCTCTCCCCGTCCCTCCCCGCCCGCCGCGGGCAGGGAGGGCGACCCGCCAGGAGGAATGCCCTGAATGCATGGGGTTCGGGGGGTGGCCTCATGAATTCGGGGCGGACATGAATTGGGGGACCCTGACGGGTACTATCGGGTGGGGTTGGGCGAGCGACGGAGGCCGTGTTGGAGCCAGAGTCGCCAGACCATGACGAGGGCCTCGCGGACGATGCGTCCGGACATTTTGGAAGTTCCCTGGAAGCGGTCGGTGAAGATGATCGGGACTTCGTCGATGCGGAGGCCTTGGCGCCAGATCTTATGGGTCATTTCGATCTGGAAACTGTAGCCATTGGAGCGGACCTGTTGGAGGTCGACGGCTTGGAGGGCGCGTCGGCGGAAGCACTTGAAACCGCCGGTGGGGTCGGTGAAGGGCATGCCGGTGACGACCTGGACGTAGCGGGCGGCGGCCAGGCTGAGCATGAGGCGGCGGAGGGGCCAGTTGATGACGCGGATGCCGTTACGATAGCGGGACCCGAGGACGAGGTCGGCGTGCTCGGCGGCCTGGAGGAACTGGGGGATGTCGTCGGGGTTGTGGGAGAAGTCGCCGTCCATCTCGAGGATGCACTCGTAGGATCGGGCGAGGGCCCATTGGAATCCGGCGATGTAGGCGCGGCCGAGGCCGTCCTTGGATTGGCGATGGAGGGTGTGGATGGCGGGGTGTTGGGCGGCCAAGGCATCGGCGAGGCGTCCGGTGCCGTCAGGGGAGTTGTCGTCCACCACGAGGAGGTCCACCGGGACAGGCAGGCGCAGGATGCGCTGGGCGAGCGGTTCAAGGTTGTCCCGCTCGTTGTAGGTCGGCACGATGACCAGGGCGCGTGGGGGCATATCCAAGGTTATTGGGTCATATTGTTAGCAGGGATCGGGCCGACAAGGCAAGCCGGGGCTTGGGCTGGCGGATTGGGGTTTGGGGATTGCGGGTTGGGGGGGGAGGAGGTTTGCGAGTGGGCAGTGGCCGCAGCGAGCGGTGCGGGGGCGGCAGAACTCCTTGCCGACCGCCACGAACTGCGCGTGGGCGTCCTGCCAGTAGTCTAACAGGGTCTGGCCTCTGGGTGGGCGGGGGTGGCCGGACCAGAGGCGCTGGAGGTCGTCGTAGGTGTCGTCGACCGCGCACCAGCCATGACGGAGGAGGACGCGCCGGGTGTAGGCGTCGATGACGAAAGTGGGGTGGTTGCCTGCGTAGAGGAGCATGCTATCGGCGGTTTCGGGGCCGATTCCAGGGAGGGCGAGCAAGCGGGCGCGGGCGGCGGGTGTGGATCCCGCGAAGAGACGGCTGAGATTACCTTGGCAGGATTCGGTGAGGAAGCGGAGGAAGGTCTGGAGGCGTCGGGTCTTGACGTTGAAGTAGCCGGTGGGGCGGAGGAGTCGGGCGAGGTCTTGGGCAGGGATGGCGGCGAGGTGTGCCGGGGTGAAAGGACCGTGGGCCTTCAGATTGGCGATGGCTTTTTCGACATTCGTCCAGGCGGTGTTTTGAGTGAGGATGGCGCCGACGCAGACCTCGAAGGGGGTTTCTCCCGGCCACCAATGCTGGTGACCAAAGTGGTGGCGGAGTTGGCGATAGAGGGTGGCCAGCGGTGGGGTCGGCCGAGGGAGGGCAGTGGAGGCGCGTGGGGCGGGGGCGTGCCGGCGTCGCCAAGGCGGTTCGGGGACGTGAATCGGGGTGCGGTTGACCGTGGGTGGCGGTGGTTTGAGGTCGGGGGACGGCGGGGGAGGGGGTGGAGTCGGGGGCGAGGCCGGGTGGTGGGTCCGGGTGGGGTGATGGGATGAGCGGCGCCTGGGCGCGGGCATAGCGGGCCGGGTTTCAAGGTGGGGAGTTCAAGGGAGGAACTGGAGTAGGAAGTAACGGGAGGGCGTTGTTTCGAGGTCGGAGGGGGCGAGGTCGAAGGACTCCAGGGCACCCGTGGCGGCTCGTGGGAAGTCGCCCCCTGGGAGGTCGCTGAAGGGGCCTTGGGGGCGATCGCTGGCTTGGAGGTGGAACCGCCAGCCGGGCAAGGCTGGCCAGGAGAGCCGGACGGCGCCGCTGGGGAGGATTTGGCCCTGCAGGGTGAGGCCGGAGCGCGGGTCGTGCGGGTCGCCGCCGAAGACCTGTTCGTGGTGGTTGGCGAGTTGGTCGCCGTCAGGGTCGAGGTTGCCCTCGCCGGCGCCGGGAGCGGAGCGGGGATCGAGATGATGGCGGACTTCCCAGCCGTCGAGCAGGCCGTCGTTGTCGGTATCGGGGTTGTGGGGATCGAGGCCGGCTTGGAGTTCCCAAGCGGAATCGAGGCCATCGCCGTCCGGGTCGGGGTCTGGGGGTAACTGGACGGGGAGGCCTTCGAGGGTGACGGGGCCGAGGCCGGAGCCAACGAGGGTGGTTCCGATGAAACTGCGGTCGAGGGCGCGGGCTTGGGCGTGGGAGTTGGTATCGGTTTGGCCCAGGCCGACGACCAGGCCGACGCGGATGAGTTGGCCGGGTTGGAGGGGGCCGAGTTCCGCGAGGGGCAGGGAGGCGAGGATGAAGTCGGCGTTTTGCTCGTCGGGTTCGCCGTTGCCTTCTGGGGATCGGTTGAACTGGCGGAGGGTGGTGCCTGGCAGGGTGGGGAAGCCGGGCGAGAGCCGGAAGACTCCCTGGCCGCCGGCGAGGGCGGCGGCGGGACGGGACCAGCGGCGGTTGGGACCGTCGGCGAACTCGTCACCGAGGACGCAGGCGATCGCTGGGGTGAAGTTGGTGAAGGAGAGGTTTTCGAGGAAGTCGAGGGCATCGACGCCTTGGCCGGAGGGGTCGGGGATGCCGTTGCCGAGCCCGGCGAGGTCGGTGACGCCGGGGAGGCCGGGCACTTCCAGGAAGAGGAAGACATCGTGGCTGGCGTAGATCATGACTTGCTCGAGGCCGAGGTGCAGGTGGGTGCGGTCCTGGTCCACGCGGAGGAGGCCAGGGTTGGAGAAGGCGCCTGGCATGGAAGGGATGGGTTCGCCGGCGAGGGCGAACGTTTCGCCTGGGAGGTTGCCGTCTGCGGGGGTGGCAGGGGGCGCGGGGGGTGGGGTATGCCAGGCGGCCTGGTAGGTTCGGGGCGCGGCGGGGGCGCGGCGGAGGGTGGCTTGGTCGAAGCGCTGGCCTTGTTCGTCGAAGGCTTCATAACGGAGTTGGTCGCCTTGGATGGTGACGAGGACGGCGTGGTAGCGGCTGGCGAACTGGGCGCTGGCGGCGTCGCGTTCGATGAAGGGGTAGAGGGTGCCGCCGCCGGCGCCGCTGACCAGGGTGTGGACGCCGTCGACGGGGGCGAAGCGTTCATAGACGTGGGCGTGGCCGGACATGATGAGCTGGACGCCGAACTGCTGGGCGATGGGGAGGAGGATGCTGCGGAGTTCATCGGTGTCGTAGAGGCCATTCCCGTTGGCGTTGTCGAAGCGGTGGTGGGCGGAGGTGAGGAGCGGCAGGTGCAGGGCGATCAGTTTCCAGGGCTTGGTGGAGGCGGCGAGATCGGCGACCAGCCAGTTATACTGCACGTTGCCGGGCGCGAGCAGGTATTGGTTCAGCATGGGTTGGTAGAGCACGACAAAGTGGACGTCGCCGTGGTCGAAGGAGTAGTAATGCTCAGTCCCGGTGACGTTGTTGGTGGGCAGGTGGAACGTGTCCAGAAAGGCCGCATCGCCGGAATAAATGTCGTGGTTGCCGAAGGCGAAGAAGAAGGGCGTCGTCTCCATGTGCCGCTGGTAGATGCTCAGGCAGTGCGTGTCGGCGAGCCCGGGAGTGAACGAGGGATACACGACGTCGCCGGCGTGGAGCACGAGGTCCGGGGCGAGGTCGCGCAGGACGCGGGCGATGTTCAGTTGGGAACGCCAGCCACTGCCGGTGTCGGCGGTGAGGGCGAAGCGGATGGGGCCGGAGGCTTTGAGGGTGCGGAAGGAGCGGAGGTCGGAGATGGCGGTGTCCGGATCGGCGGTGCTGCGCACACGGTAATAGTAGAGGGTGTCAGGCGAGAGTTCGGTCAGGCGGAGCGCATGCCGGGTCGTCGGCGCTGGATCCGTTTGTTGCCGGCCGAGGGCGGGGGTGAGGCCGAACTCGACGGTGGAGGTGGAAGGGACGGGGGTGCGCCAGACGACCTCGGTGTGCGTAGGGCCCGTATTTTGGATGAAGGGTCCGCGGGAGAAATTGACCAGGAGTTCGGGGACCAGGCTGACGCCGGTGAGCGCGGAGGGATCGTCGTGGACTTGGATGGCGAGGATGTTTTCCCCGGGGACGAGGAGGTGGCGGAAGGGGGTGAGGTCGAATTCCTCGGCGTTGCCGGCGTTGTGCCAGGACAGGGCGCGTGCGTTGAAGGGGAGGGGGGTGCCGGGGTTGCCGGGGAGGTTGAGGCGCAGGACTTCGGCGCCGTTGAGGTAGAGGCAGGCGCCGTCCTCATAATCGAGGCGGAGGGTGATCCAGCGGACGGCGGCCGGGTCGGCGATGGTGAATCGCTTGCGCAGATAGATGGAGGTGTAACGGCCGGGCATCTCGCCCAGGGTGGTGGCGTCATCGGTGTCGCCGTAGCCGATCCCGGTGGGTCCGGTTTCCCAGGAGGCATCGTTGAAGGCGGCGACGCGCCAGTCGGCGCCAGCGGGGGCGGGTTCTTGGGTGCCGCGGAAGAAGTGCCAGGGATCGCCGGCGCGGATGGGGCCGCTTTCCTGGCAGGACGCTGGGAGGGTGGAGGTCAGGAGGGTGAGGCCGAGGGCGAAGGCAGAGGTGGGGCGGATCATGAGCCGGTGGGGGTGGGGGCGGCGGGGCGGATCATGAAGTCACTGTCGGGGAAAGCGATTCGGGCGTCGAGTCTAGTGTTGGGTGGTGGTGGGGGCGGCGGGGTCGTGAACAGCATGGACCGGGGGCGGGGTGGGGGCTAGGATGAGGCGCGTGAACGAGCTGGGCATGGAAGCCGCGAACACGGCGAGGGCGATTCGGGACCGGTTGCCCCCTGGAGGGCTGTTTGCCGATCAGACGTGGCGGATCGCGCCTGCTCCGTTCCGCCTGGGGGCGGAGTTGGCGAAGGAGTTGGAGTCGTTGGGCCGGGTGTTGCTGCAGTTCTATCGGGCGATGAACCTGCTCTATCGGCGGAGCGCGGAGGGGCAGGAACCGGAGTGGGTGGCGCGCTGGTTGGATGAGGGCAAGCCGGCGACGTTGATCGGGTTGCAGAGGGACCCGGCCTTTAAGAACGAGCTGCCGCGGGTGATCCGGCCGGACCTTCTGCTCACGGACGAGGGGGTGGCGATCACGGAGTTGGACAGCGTGCCGGGCGGGATTGGGCTGACCGCGTGGTTGAACGAGACCTACGCCGGTCGGTGCGACGGGGATTCGGTCCTTGGGGGTGCGGACGGCATGGCGGAGGGGTTCCGGAGCGTTTTTGGCGAGGCCGGGCGGGTGCAGATCGTGGTGTCGGAGGAGGCGGCGACGTATCGGCCGGAGATGGGGTGGTTGGCGGAGCGTCTGGGGCGGGAGCGGTTTCTCGTGCGGGACGGGACGTTCCAGGACTTTGGGGAGGGAGACGCAGTGTATCGGTTCTTCGAGCTCTTCGATCTGGCCAATGTTGCGTCGGCGGAACGGTTGCTGGAGTTGGCCCGGTTGCGCCAGGTGCGGCTGACCCCGCCGCCGAAGGCCTTTTTGGAGGAGAAGGCGATGTTGGCGTTGTTGTGGAATCGCAACCTGCGCGGGTTTTGGCGGCGGGAGTTGGGGGAGGGCTTTTTGCAGCGGCTGTTGGGGCGGACGCCGCAGACGTGGGTGATGGATCCGACGCCGCTGCCTCCGCATGGGGCCTTGCCTGGGCTTGAGTTGACGGATTGGCAGCAATTGAAGGGTTTGTCTCAGCGCGAGCGCGAGTTGATCCTCAAGGTGTCAGGATTTTCCGCGTTGGCCTGGGGCGCCCGGGGGGTGTTCCTCGGCAGCGACCTTTCGACCGCGGCCTGGAGCGAGGCGGTGGATCGTGCGTTGGCGAGTTGGCCGCACACGCCTTTCGTGCTGCAGCGTTATCACAAGCCGCGGGTGGTGGAGACCTCCTATTGGGACGAGGCTAGCGGGGAGGTCCGTGCGATGGCGGGGCGGGCGCGGTTATGTCCTTACTACTTTGTGAGCGGGGCGGGGGATGGGGCGAGGGCGAAGCTGGGCGGGGTGCTGGCGACGGTGTGCCCGGCGGATAAGAAGATCATCCACGGGATGAAGGATGCGGTGTTGGCGCCCTGCGCGATATGAATGGACCCGAGGCCAGCCTGTTCGAGTTCGCCTTTTTCGCTTTTGGATCGCTGTTTGCGATCATCGATCCGATCGCGACGATTCCGACGTTTTTGGCGATCACGCCGCGGGAGAGTCCGGCGGAGCGGTCGCGGATGGCGCGGTTGGCGTCGGTGGTGGCGGCGTGCGTGCTGTTGACGTTCGCGATTTCGGGGCAGCTTATTTTCAAGTTCCTGGGCATCACGCTCCCGGCGCTGCGGTTGGCCGGGTGCGTGGTCTTGTTGATGGTGGCGATGGACATGCTGCGCGGGCAGCGGTCGCGGGTGCAGGAGACCTCGGAGGAGAAGGACGCGGGGACGGAGAAGGAGGACATAGCGATCACGCCGCTGGCCATCCCGCTGATGGCGGGGCCGGGGGCGATCACGACGGCGGTGCTGCTGCACGATCAGGCTGGGGATTGGGCCCGGAAGCTGATCCTCTACGTGTGCATCGTCCTGGTGTGCTGCGCCAGTTACTTGATCTTCCACATCTCGGCGGCGGGCGCGCGGTGGCTCAACCCCATCGCGATGCGGATCGTGACCCGGATCATGGGCTTGTTGTTGGCCGCGATCGCGTTCCAATTCATGATCAATGCGGTGAACGACCTGCGGAAGTAGGGGGGCCGCAGTGCTCAGTTTGAAAAAGGGGGTTCCCCTCTCCCTTTCTCCCTCCCCCCAACCGGAGCCATTCCTTCGCTGGAACCGGTTGGGGGGAGGGACGGGGTGGCGGTTCATGAGGAAGGGCCTCCACACCTCAACATGAGAATGGCTGCAGGGGGGGCGGGTCCGCTTGCTGGAACGGGAGGGGGATGTTATGAAGGCGTGATGAGCATGCGATCCACGCGGGCGTCCGGGACGAACGGTTGGCTTAGGGTCTGTGCAACAATAACTTCGGGTTTTGGCGGGAACGCGGCTTGGCCAGATGCTAGGCGTGAGGAGGGCGCATCCCCCTTGTGGGGCTGTAACCGACGAGCAACGACGCAGATGGCCAAGCCCCGTCCCGCCCCGGAGGGCTGGGGCGCTTTTGGCTTCTGGCTTCGTTGCTCCTCAGTCACAGAGCGAAGGCTATGTTCCTTCGTCACGCCTCGCCAGAAGCCAAAATCGCCTCCAGCAAAACCCGAAGTTATTTTTGCACAGACCCTAAGATCGGGGAGGAAGGCACCTTGGTGGTGGCTCACCGCAGCCGTTCTGGCGGTCGGAGGGAGGACGGACGACGCGGTCGCCGTGGACGCGGTCGCGCCGGAGCGCGTCAACGTCATGGTCATCAGTATTGACCCGGTGCTGAAGACGCGGGGGGGCCGGAAGCTGCACGAGGTGATGCGGTGGTCGGATCCGTGGCAGTTGACGGAGCGGATGATCCTGGATGCGCGTCAATGCAGCGGGGGGTATGTGGACTACCGGGTGGTGGAGAAGATCGAGTATGACGGCTTCACCGTGTTTCGGGACGGGTTTACCTATACGGAGGAGACGTTTCTGCGGATGTGGGAGAAGGAACGGGAGAGTGCGAACCGGGGGATGACGAGTTTTCGCTGGCTGTTTGAGAAGTTCGATTTGGCGGCCAAGATCCGGGCGTTGGACGTGCGTGAGATTTGGCTTTGGGGGGCGCCGTATATGGCCTGGGACGAACTCCACTGGAAGACTCCTGGCGATAAGATCCCGTATCAAACGGACAACCCTTGGTTTTATCGGCCGTATGACATTCCGGATGTTGGACGGACGATTTGGATCATGGGTTGGAACTATGAGCGGGGCGAGGGCGAGATGCTCGAGAGTTACTGTCATCGGATCGAGAGCGTGCTTTCGCTGACGGTGGGGAAGGGGGTGTGGGATCCGCCGCGCCAGCCGGACAATGTTTGGAACCGGTTCAGCCGGGTGGACAAGGATTTCCCGGGGGAAGCCGAGGTGGGGACGGTGCATTACGCGCCCAATTCGGCGCGTGACTACGATTGGGGGAACACGAACGCGGTGTGGACGTATGCGGACGATTGGCTGACCTACCCGGAGTTGCCGCGCAAGAAGAAGCGGTTGAACGCGCAGACGGGAGGGTGGGAAGGGATCACGGGCCATCATTTATGGTGGATGACGCGGCTGCCGCGGTCGCCGGGGGTGACGGATGGGTTCTACAACAACTGGTGGCAGTACATTGTGAATTACGACGAGGCGATGCGGCGGTTGCCTCCGCCGGGGGCGACGTTCGAGAAGGCGAAGACGGCGATGTATGCGACGCCGTGAGGGGGCGGGGGGCGGGGGCTGCGGATCAGGCAGGAGCATGGAGCATGAGGTTTGCGGGTGGAGGAGACTGGGAGATTGCGCCGGGAGGTTGGGTGGGAGAGGGTGGGGGATGCATCGTTGTGCTTGGTTAGGATTGAGTGTGCTGGGCGCCGGGTTTGGCTGGTGGGTGGAGGCGCAGACCGTCATGCCGCCGTTACTTGAGCAGAGATCGAGTTACGCGGCGGAGTTCTCGCACAGCATGGACGCCCCGGTGGCCCGTGGGGATCAGGGGGTTGGGGACGTGGAGGCGACCACGTGGCGGTTGAGTTACCTGGGGTGGTTTCCAGTTGGCGAGCGGTGGGAGGGGCGGTGGGGGTTTGAGGGGCGGCGATTCGACTATGGGACACCGGACGGTGTGCCGTTGCCCGACATGTTGATGGGGTTGGCGGTGAAGGTGGGGATGAACTGGCGGTTTGCGCCTGGGTGGGCGGTGTTGTTAGAGGTTGATCCTGGGCTTTACAGCGACTTTGAGGACATCAGCGCTGACGACGTGAACGCGCCGACGGGGTTACGGTTGACGTGGGACCAGCGGGAGAATCTGACGTGGTCGTTTGGCCTGCGTTACGATCGCTACAGTGAGTTTCCCGTCATTCCCGGGGTGGGGTTGCGTTGGCGGGTGGACGATCGCTGGACGGTGTCGCTGATGGTGCCGCGGCCGGCGGTGGAGTATAGGTGGAGCGAGCGGGTGCGGTGGTTCGCGGGGGGCGAGTTAAAGGGGGGCGGTTTTCGGGTGGCGGAGGATTTTGGGCGGCGATTTGGGGAGCCGATGTTGGACAACGAGCAGATCAGTTATCGTGAGATCCGGGTGGGTGGGGGTGTGCGGGTGGGGTTGGCGAAGGCAGTGCAGGCCACGGTGGAGGCGGGGTGGATGATTGACCGCCGGTTTGTTTACGATGAAGTGGACCTGCAGTTCAACGGGGAGGGTGCGCCCTATATGCAGATTGGGTTGAGCGGGTCGTATTGAGCGGGGCGGCGGGTTGCGGGTTGGCCTCGGGCGGCGTTGCTTTGGGGTCAGGCGCGCCAGGGGCGGAGGCGTTGGAGATGTGCCAAGGTCTCCTTGGCGATGCGGACGTCCTCGGCGATTTGCCAATCGAACATGCCGACGAGGATGAAGTCGGCGCCGTTTTCGAAGGCGAAGCGGAAGGCGCGCGCTGGGGGGAGAGCGCCGGCGGCCAGGACTTTGAAGGCGATCCAGGGTTGGGGGACCATGAACATGGCATCGACAACCGCTTCGGGATCGCTGCACCATGAGTTGTCGTAGCGGCCGAGGTCGCCGGTCTCTCCGGGGCGGGGCGCGGTGGGGTAGTCGTGGGTGTGGAGGGTTTTGACGTAGAAGTCTGGTTGGAGGCCGGCTTGTTTGCAGGCGGTAACGGTGTGGAGGCCGTGGGCGCCGATGCCGGCGGCACACTGGCGTTGGCGGACGGCGTCGAGGATGCGGGCCAGGGTGTCGAAGCGTTCTTGTTGGACCAGGGCGTCGGCGACATCGCCGGTGACGTGGATGGCGCTGGCCCCCTGATCGGCCGCTTGTTTGAACTGGTCGAGCCCTTCCTGGTCGACCAACCGCGCCTGGGCGATCCACCTCATTTTGCCGCCGCGTTTCCAGTGGGCTTCGAGGTGGTGGTTGCCGTCGCGGACCCAGGAGTTGATGACGTTGATGCCGTGGGTTTCGGCGAGTTCGAGCGTTTCGGCGATTTTGGCGTCGGTGTTATAGCGGCGCATGAGGTCGCCGACATAGGCGAGGTCGCGGGCGTGGGCATAGCCGCTGAGGAGGTTGCCGCCGAGCATGAGGCGGCTGTATTCGACTCCGCCCAGGCGGCCCATGGGAAGGCGGTCGGCGGGTGCGCGCAGGGGAGTGGTTGGCCGGGAGGGAGTGTCGGGGAGGGCGGCCAGGGGCCAGGCGAGGGTGGCCAACGAGGATGACTGAACGAAGTGGCGTCGGTCCATAAAGGGGATTTATTGGGAGAGAACGTAGCACGGGCGCGCGGCCTGCCAAGGGGAAAAGGCCCTAGGCCAGGCGGAAGAACTGGCGGGCGTTGTCGCGCAGGATCCTGGTGGCGAGGCGGCGGGCGTCGTCGGCGTGAAAGTAGTCGGCGCCGTATTTCTCTTCGAGCACCTCGCCGAGGAGGCGGCGGGCGAGGCTGATGGTTCCGTAGGTTTCCTCGACGTGCCAGTTGTCGCCGCCGATCATGAGGCGAGACTCGTCTGGCAAGACCTCGATGGCCTCGTGGAGCGCGAGTTTGAAGTGGGAGGGGCTGAGGAGGAGGGACCAGGTGAGGTCGAGCCAGAGGTTGCGGTAGACGAAGGCGAGTCCGAGCAGATCGCGGCTCCAGGGGTAGGCGAGGTGCATGAGGAGGAAGCGGGTGCGCGGGTGGCGTTCGAACAGGCTGGCGGCGTTCATGGGGTGGGAGCCGCGGATGATGGCGGTCCCGAGGTGCATTTGGATGGGGACGTCGCGTTCCCCGGCGAGGGAGCAGAACCGATCGACCACCAGATCGCTGAAGGCCTTCCGGGCCGCAGGCGCGGGGTGATTCTGGCCCCAGGCTTGGCGGGCGAGCGCTTCGTCGGGTGGGTCGAAACAGACATCGCGGTCATAGGCCAGAGCATTCTTGAGGGCGACCTGGTGGCGCTTGGGCAGGCCATCGACGACGCAGGTGAGAGCGGCGAGGTAGTCGTCGAAGGAGGATGGCTGGAGGCCCAGCCGTTGCAGGAGGGCATGCCCCGAGTTCCCGTTATGGTCTCTGGACTCCGGGTGCCATCCGCAGGCGAAGGCGTTGATCCGCAGCACGGCATCGTAATGGTCGCCAAGGAGGGGGCGGGGATCGAGCAGTGGGTCGGAGTAGGCGTCGGTGATGATCCGCTCGACGCCAGCGCGTCGCAGGACGGTGGCGCACCAGTCAGGCCGGCGATGGTGCTGACGAACCGCCTCGTCGATGGGTTCCCAGTTGGTCCGGGTGAGGTGTTGTTCGCCCTTGCCATAGAGGTCCATGATGGCGTGGAGCAAATTGCGGACGAAGGCGTTGGAGCCGCTGGATTCGAGGTAAGGGGTGAGGGACTCCCAGGTCGTGGGTGGCGGGGCCTCGAGCATGGGGTCGGCGGCGCGGGTTTCGGAGGGCAGGGGATAGGGGCGGGCCTGAGTCCAGCCGGCATAACTCTGGCGGAAGAGTTGCAGGAGGTTCACCTCCTGGTTGAGCACGAGCTCGGGCATGTGGTGTTCATGGACATCTACGATGCCGGTTTCGTCGATGAGTTTGTGGATGGAGCTGGACATAGCGGGAGATGGGTTGGGATCAGGGGGGAACATCGGCCGAGAAGGGGCCGGGCGTCAACCGATTGTTCCAGAGCAACCGCGGCGGGAGGCCGTTGGGTTCTGCCCCGCGAGGTTGGGATGGGGAAAGAAATCGCCGATCGGAATCGCGCCTTGAACCCCTGAACCGTCTACATATCCCCTCTGCCTTTCTCCCTCTCCCCAACCCGAGGAAGCGCTTCGCAGAGATGGGTTGGGGAGAGGAACGAGGTGGGGGCGGTTCAGGGGGGGCATGCGGGCTGTGAAACTTGCGAGTTAGGGCTGGCTGGGGCCGATGTATTGGCGGGCGATGATGACGTTATCGAAGAAGACGACATTGACGGGGTGCTTGGTCCAGCGGTCGGTGATGTAGCTTTCGAGGGTGAGCGCGTTGGCTTGGAGTTCCGGGTCACGGCGCCAGTTGATCCCTTTCCAATGGCCTTGAAGCGCGCCGTCGATCCAGAAGGCCTGTTCGCCATCGGGCTGGCTGGCCGTGTTGTGGTGGAGCATGAACTCGACGCAGATCCAGCGGTCGCGGGGGATGAGGGGCGCCTCCGGGACCGCGAACGAGTTGCCCCAGTACTTCCCGTCGGGGCTGGCTTTCATCTCGTGCCAATAACTGTAGAAGTTCCAGCGACCCGGAGGCGCGTTCCGGCCCCAGTCTCCCCAGGGTTCGAGGGCGGTTGAGAACCGTTCAGTGCCGTCTGGTCTTACCCCCGCCCCGCCGAATCCACTCCACTTGTCTCCGCCCCGCAGACCGCGATTGGCCCGCAGGGTGACGAAGTGATGGACGTAATCGCAGTCCGGCGCGAACTTCGTGTAGAAGCGGATAAACAGGCGCTCGGAGGGGGAGAACCACTTGGTAAGCCCACCCCCGGTGTCCTGGCCCAGGTGAGCTTCCACGCGCAGGCACTGCTGGCCCAGTTCAGGGCTTCCGGCTGTGGCCAGGCTGAGGACCTTGCCTCCGCGATTGCCGATTTCATCCCAGCCCTCGCCGAGTGGGGCGCTCTCAAAGGAGTCGGCAAAGATGACTTGGGGATGAGCCCTCGCTTCACGGTCGGCCTTCAGGGCGGCGGCGAGTCCGGGTCCCTCGGGGAGTTCCTTGCGGCCCGCCAGGTTGACCGGGCCCTGGGCGGCGAGGCTCCCGGTGCAGAGGAGGAGGGTGACGGATCTGAGCAGAAGCTGGTGCTTGGCCCGCGGTGGGGGCGACGTCGCTGGCGGGAGCGAGGAGGGCATGGAGGGCATGGAGGGCATGGAGGGCATGGAGGGCATGGAGGATTCACCCCACAATGGGCACTCCTTGATTGGCAGGCAATGCCGAATCGGGGGCAGATGCGGGCGGAGCACTGAACCTGCCACTTTGCCTGTCAGCCGGCCAAGACTCTGGACCTGTCACGTTGCTGATACGGTGAACCTGTCACCTTTCTCCTGTGACTGAGGAGCAACGAAGCCCTAAGCCACAGCCCGCAGGGGCGGGGCGGCACCGGGCCGTCGGCGGCGTTGCTCGGTCGGTCGAGTATCGCCTTGTCCCGCGGTCGCGGGATTCCTTCCTTCAAGACGGGAAGCGGCGGGATGACTTGACCGTGTCGTTCCCCGGACCATAGTGTGATCGAGATGCCGGATGTAGTGGAACGAGTCGATCGGTTGGAGAGCGTGTTTGCTTCCTTCATGGAGCGGACGGAGGAGGCGCTTGCCGAAATCCGCGCCAGCACTGCCGAAATCCGCGCCAGCACTGCCGAAATCCGCGCCAGCAGCCTCCGCACCGATGCCATGCTTCTGGAGATGCAGCGCCAGGCTGAGAGAGACCGGCAGCAGGCCGAGAGAGAACGCCAGCAGGACCGTGAGCAGGCGGAGAGGAAACGGCAACAGGACCGTGAGCAGGCGGAGAGAAGTTGGGAGCAGGCGGAGAAGGATCGGAAGGACTTCAACAAACGGTTGGCGGAACTCTCCGATAGCATGGGCACGCTGGTCGAGGACATGGTAGCTCCCAACGCCCGCAGGATTGCCGCAGAGATTTTCCCTGGGGACCCGGTTGTCCGGTTCGCCCAGCGCCTTCGCCAGGTTCATCCATCGGACCCGGCGCGGATGATCGAGATCGACCTGCTGGCGGCGGGGCGGCAGCACCTGATGATCGTCGAGGCCAAACGGCGGCTGAATCCGGAGAAAGTCCGCGATTTTCTAGAACTGGTCGCCTCGGTTCCGGAGTTCCTGCCCGAGTATGCCGGTCACAAGCTCGTGCCGGTGGTGGCCAGTGTGACCATCGACGCGTCGGTCATTGCTTTCCTGAACCGGGTGCAGGTGTATGGAGTGGCCATGGGTGACGAGACGATGGAACTGGTCAATGCGGGGCAATTCTGACGGCCGCTCGCTTCTCCCCTACCTACTCATGGAGGCGAGGGCCTTTCGGGGTTCGGGCGCAGCCCGGGAGGGCATCGAGCGAACGAGAACGAAACGCAGGAGCGACGCTCCTGCGTTTCGGGGCCCGGGAAGGGGGGCTTATCTTGTCCGCCGCCTCACCGAGGCCAGGGCGGCGAGGGTGAGGCCGAGCAGGGCCAGAGAGTTGGCGACGGCAGGGACCGGGGGTTGATCCGGGTCGGCGACGAGGCCTTCTTCCCTTCCCGAAAAGTCGACGTGGCAGGTGGTGGGGAGAGAGGGGTTGGTTGGATGGTTGAAGACCGTGGCGGGGGCGTTTGGGGAGGAGGTGTCGCGGCAGGGGGGGTCTGCTCGGACGTTGGAAACGGCCACGTTGTCTCCGGTGGCGGGCGAGGGGCTGGCGGCCAGGGCGACAAGACAGACGGCGATCAGTGATATGGACTTCATGTATGAGACGACTCGAGGAACGGACTTTTTGGGGGGCAGGTCCTTGAGTCATTCTGTAAGCACGCTGCATGCCATTCTGAGCGATCCGCCGCCGCCCACTGTCTTAGCCATTTGCTGACAATGGATTAGGACTTTGGGTGATGAGTGTGTGGTGTGGGGGCGGCTGGGGTTGGCCGGTCCGAGTGTAAACAAATCCGACGTGGATGCGACTCGCGGTGCGGCAGTTTGTGCCGTAAGGCACTAATGACCAGTGTGTTGGGAGTGTATACGGATCGGTCTGTCCGGCTGTAAGAAAAGCCGACGGTGGTGTCCAACCTCGCCGCGTGTGCTCAATTCTAACCCGGATGCTTCACCGCCAGCATGCCCCCTCTCGCTTTCTCCCTATCGATGAAACGTCCCCTCACCCTATCCCGCTCCCCAACCCTTGAAAGCGAAGCGTTGTCTCAGGTTGGGGAGAGGGAGAAAGGGGGCGGGGAACCGTAAGCGGTTCAAGGGATGAACGCGCGATTCGGATCGGGGAATTCCCTCCCTTGGGCAGGCGGGTCAGCGGGGGCGGGTGGGAGGCAGGCGGTTCTCCACGGTTTGGAGGTATTGCCGGGCGCTTTGGTTGGCGGGATCGAAGCGGAGGGTTTCCCGGAAGCAGGCTGCGGCCTCGGTCCATTGCTGGGCTTTGGCCAGCGCGACGCCGAGGTTGAGGTGGGCGGCCGGGTAGTCGGGTTTGAGGCGGACGGCCTCGCGGAGTTGTGCGATGCCCTCGCTCCCGCGGCCGAGGTTGAGCAGTTCGAGGCCGTAGTTATGGCGGGCCTCTGCGAAGCGCGGTTGGAGGGCAACCGCGCGTGCGTAGTGTTCGAGGGCCTGGGTCGGTTGGGAGGTTTCGGCCAGGAGATTGGCGAGGTTGAAGTGGGCGATGGCATCGGTCGGGCGCCAGCGGACCGCTTCCTTGTAATGGTGGAGTGCGTCGGCGGTCCGGCCCTGACTGGCGAGCAGGCGGCCGAGGTTGAGATGGGCCGCCACGTTGTTGGTCTGGAGGTTCAAGGCCGTCTCATAGTGCGACTGAGCCTCGGTCAGTTGGTGGTGACCGGCCAGCACCAGACCCCAATTGACATGGGCCTGCGCGAAGCGCGGGCGGAGGGTCAGGGCGCGTTCGAAGCAGTCGACGGCGCGATCGGTCATGCCCTGGGCGGCGAGGACCAATCCCAGGCCGTTCCAGGCCTCGACGAAGTCCGGCTGCAAACGGAGGGCCTCTTCGAAATGACGCCGGGCCTCGTTCAGGTTGCCTTGGGTTTCCAGGAGGTTCCCCAATTGATAGCGCGGGCGCGGGTCGTGGGGGAGGAGGCGCACGACTTCGAGCCACTGGCCTGCGGCGGCGGGGTAGTCGCCGGCCTCTTCCAGCATGCGGGCGAAGCGGTCTCGAAGGAACCAATCGTTTGGAGACTGTTCGATGGCCTGACGGAAGCTGGCGGCGTGGGTTTGGAACGTCTCTGGGGTGAGGCTGGCGAGGAGGGTCTCGACGCGTTGTTGCCAGTAGCGGTTGCGGAGTTCATGGCCGAGTTGGTGGCTGAACGGTGGCTCCTGCAGACGTTTCCCCACCTCCTCGGACACTTGGGCCTCGCTCCAGGGGGTCCACGCGACCCGCCGGGAGAGTGCTTCGTCGCTCAGCCACGGGCGGGCGGCGACGCCGGGAGGTGGAGCGATCCGCTCGGCGACGGCGGTGGCGAGCAGGCGAGCCAACCGGAGGTTGCCCTGGAGGTTCAGGTGTACGTGCTCGTAGAACCATTCGTCTCCGGGAATGCCCTGGGGAGACAGGCGGGCCAGTTCCACTTCGGCGTCCACGAGGACCACGCGTTCCGACCCCAGTTCTGCCACGGTTTTGCGGGTCAGGTGGTTGATTCGCGAGTCGGCCCGGAACCTCAAGACATCGTGGTCGCGCGCCAGGGAGAAGGCCGTTGCCGCCTCGGCGTTTTGCCCGAGGGCCAGGAGGCAACGCCCGAGCCGGAATTGGAGTTCGGCGAAGGTGGCGTCGGTGGCCTCCGCCTGGCGGTAATGGGCGACGGCGCGGGCGAGTTCGCGGGCGGTCTCCGCTTGCTGGCCCGCGGTCCACGCCGTTTGCCACGCCGCGAGGGCGGGTTCGTCCATGTCCTGCCGGGCTCGCGAAGCGAAGGGCGCACAGTCCTTGAGGTTGCTGGGGACGGTGCAGGCCAGGACGTGGGCGCCGCTGGCGGCGCCGATGCTAAGGATGGAGCGCAGGTTTCGTTCGTAGTTATGATAGACCCTTTGCAGGGAGGGGGCGTCCTGGCGGACTTGGTGGCTCAGGAACATCTCCATCCCGCCCCAGGATTCGGCGGCAGGCAGGCTTGGGCTGAGCCGGGCTCGCAGGGCGTCCAGAAATTGGCCGACGCGGGTGCGGCGCAGGGCGAGGTTCGCCCGCACGGCCAGCAACCCTGGGGTTTGCGGTCCGAAGACCGTGCCTGCTCCGAAGGGCCCGACCACCTCGTTATGGCCCATGTAGACCACCCAGAAATCCCCCTCCAGCCCGGCGCAGTCGCGCGCGATCTCGCGGATGGCGTGCGAGTTAATGGCGGTCATGGCGACGTTCACCACTTCGATCGTCCGGTCGGGAAAACGGTCGGCGAGGAGTTCTCTCAGCAGCCTGGAGAAGCCGAAGGCGGGTTCCGGGTCTCCCAGGGCGGCTGATTCACCCAGGACGAAGAGACGGACGGTGCCCGGGGGTTTGACGGCTGGGAGGACCATGGGTTCGGGGGCGCGGGCGATGGCTGGCGGGAAGAAGCGCCAGCCGAATTGCCGATTCTCGATCAGGATGGGCGTCCCGACTGGTTCGGCGCGGAGGAAGAAGCTGGTCGGGAACCCGAAGCCGGACCATCGCAGGATCCCCTCGGCTGCGAGCAGCAGCAGCAAGGGGAGGAGGAGGGCGGCCGCGATGAACCAGCGGCGCAACGGTCCTAGGCGCTTGGGTCGGCGCGGCGGGCGAGTGGGCCGTCTGGAGCGTGGCTTCAACGAGAGGGAACTTACCAAGGGGGCGGCGGGAAGGCAGCAAAACAAACGTGGCGGGTGGGGCGTGGCGAGCGACCAGGGCGATCTCATCGCGGATCCCTTCAAGGTCCTTGACGAACCTCGCAGGAGGTCTAATGTGTTCGGCAATAAGCAACTGCCATAGTTGCAGCAACCTCCTATCGAGAATCACTTATGATTACTCCAACCAAAACTCACACTGCGGTTCTGGCGGCGCTCGCCTGCTTGGCCTTGCCCTGCCTCCCGGTGGCGGCTCAGACCGCCGACGACCTGATCATTGACCAATTCGGGGATGACACTGGGGTCTTTTCGTGGAGTCGGGCCTGGGGGATCACTCCGTTGTATGAGTGGGATCCCGCCGAGAACTCGACGGTGAACCCCAATCCCGCCGGGGCGATGAAGGTCACCATTGACTTCGACCTGGCGACCTATCAGGGGGACAATCAGACCGCGATGCAGCGGCAACTGCCTGAGATCGTGGACTTTGAGCTCTACAAGAACATCCATCTCGACATCAAGGTGGACGATAGCTCGTCGAGGCTTTCGACCAGTTGGGGGGCGGGGCAGTTTGGCGGGATCGACATCATTGCGCGGACAGGTGACTGGTCGATTCAGCGCAACAACATTACGACATCGGATCCCTGGTTGGGGGCGAGCGACTACGGGGTTTGGCGCAGTTACACCCTGCCCGTTGACCAGACCTTGTTGGACCATCACAACATGGCGGCGTTGATGCTTCACATCTGGTCGGGTTGGGTGGAACCAGGTGGTGTCACTGGCGGGCATACGAACACGGTCACCATGTGGTTCGACAACATCTACTTCGAGAAGAACACGAACACGGCTCCGGTGCCGCCTCCGACTCTTAGCCTGGGGCCGGCGACCAGCGGCCTTTACTGTTTGGCCAGTCTGACGGGCGGGCAGTACCAGCGCCAGGGCATCCGCACCGTGAGCGACCAATACGGCTGGCACGGCGCCAGCGGGCCAGTGACCTACGAGTTGACCATCAAGGAACCGCCGAACAAGGACGGCTTCCAGGCCCACATGTTCCTCATCCCCAACTCGACGGGTGACACGGCCCCGGACTGGAATCGGCCGGACGCGATTTGGTTTGGGGTCTACGACGGTGGGGACGGCACGGCCAATGCCTCGTTCGGGTTCAAGACCAACGAACCGAGTGGCAACAGCCAGATTTATGGCGCCAACCACCTCGCCGACCTGGCGAGCACCAAGGTGGTTGGGACCTGGAAGCTCACGTTCCAGAACAATACCGACATCACGGTGACCGCGCCGGACGGGGCGACCACCAACTTCGTCATGGATGCCGAGGCGGCCGCGCTGTTCAATGCGCCGGTGACGGTTTACGTCGGCTCGCAGCCTGGCAACACCGGGTATGTGGGCAGCGGGTACGTGTTCAGCAACGTGAAGATCACGGGCGTGCCGGCCCCGGTGGACGACAGTTTCGCCGGTCCGGATCTCAACCCTGACCTTTGGGCGGTGGCGGCGGACAATGCGCCGGGCGTGTTCATCGCGCCTGCGGGTGCGGCTTACTTCCTGCAATGGACCCTCCCCGCGGTTGGCTTTGATCCCCAGGTTGCCGGGACGTTGGGCGCCGGTCCTTGGACCGACCTGAACCCGGCCAATGCGCGCAAGATCGGAGCCGATATGCGCTTGTTGCTCGCGGCCTCGGAACTGCCGCCTGGCACCACCGCCTTCTTCCGCATGACCCAGCGGCAGTTCACCAAGCTCCAGGTCTTGCTGCCTGGCGAGACCGCGGCTCCCGGCACGCCGACAGGGAAGACTGGCACCCCGACCCCACAGAACGTGGGCGTGCCGTTCGACATCATTGTGAACGCGGTGGATGACGCCTGGAACTTGGCGGCCACCGGGCGGGATACCATCAACCTGACCTGCACGGAACCGTTCGCCACGCTCCCGGCGGACGCCGCGTTGGTGGCCGGCACCCGCACGTTCACGGTGACGCTGAACGACGTTGGGACCCACACGATCACGGCGACCGATGTCACGGACGGAACCAAGACAGCGAACACGAGTTCGTCGGTGACGGTGAACCCGTAGTCGAAACGGACCCTTCAACTTGGAAGTTTACGGGGGCGCCCTCACGGGGCGCCCCCTTTTCATTGGCGGCACACTTCACGCGCGCTTGCGAGACGCCACGGCCTCTCGGCAGTCGCAGGCGGCGACGGCATCGATGGCGGGGACGGAGCGGTGTCGGTGGTGGAGGGTTGGCTGGCTACGGTTGCGCGGCCTCCGGGGCGGACGACGAGGGGCCGCGGGTGGTGGCCGGTTGGTCGATGTTGGCCATGTGGACGGCGATGGCGTGGCGGCGTCCTCGGGTGAGGTGCCAGACGCCGGTGTGGAGGGAGGAGAGGCGCAGTGAATCCGGCGGTGACAGGTTCTTGCCTTTGCCGCTAAGATGGGTTTGCCAGCGACCTGTCGGCAAGCAGACAATGTATGGCTGGGTTGAGCCTTTTCCACGATGAACCTCTTGATCATTCGACTGAGTCTCGCCGGGTTGATCCCGGTTTTGGGGGCCGCGACGGCGGCCGATTTCCACGTGGCTCCGCGTGGTGACGATGCGCATCCGGGGACGGAGCAACAGCCGTTTGCGACGCCGGCGCGGGCGATGGCGGCCGTCCGCGCGCTGGTAGCGGACGGTTTGCAGGGCGATGTGCAGGTGGTGTTTCATGCGGGGACGTATGCTTTGGAGGCGCCGCTGGTGTTCACCGCGGCAGATTCCGGTTCCGCCGAGCACGCCATCACCTACGCGGCGGCGGCGGGCGAGGAGGTGGTGATCAGTGGCGGCCGGGCGATCACGAACTGGGCGCACACCGGGGAGGGGCGGTGGACGGCGGCGTTGCCGGGCGTGAAGGCGGGCGCGTGGTTCTTCCGGCAGTTGATCGTGAACGACCAGCGTGCGGTGCGCGCGCGCTGGCCGGAGGAGGATGGCGTCCTCCACCTCGCCACTGTCGATCCCGAGGTGAGGTCCTTCACGTTTGACCGAGGACTCCCCGCGGAGAGTATGGGGGGGCAGGATGCGGAACTGGTGGTTTACGAGAATTGGTCCGTTTCCCGCGCCTTGGTGGTGTCGTCTGATCGGGAGCGGTTAGTGACGGCGACGGCGGTGGGCTGGATTGGCCATGGGGACATGACCACGGCCAGTCCGGGCAAGCCGGCGTTTATCGAGCATGCGCGGGGTGCTTTGGATCGGCCGGGCGAGTGGTTTCTCGACCGGGGCACGGGGGTCCTGACCTATCTCGCGCGGGCGGGGGAAACCTCGGCCCGGGCGGTCGCGGTGGCGCCGGTGCTGACGCAGTTGGTGAGGATCGTCGGTTCGAGGGAGCGGCCGGTTCGCAATGTGCGTTTCGAGGGGTTGCGCTTCGAGCACACGGATTTCGCGATGCCGGCGGTGGGTTATTCCGAGATTCAGGCCGCGCATTTTGGGCCGAGCACGAGCCGGCCGACCCAGGTCCAGCCGGTGGCGGTCGAGTGTGTGTATGCGGAGGGGATCCGCTTCGAGCGTTGTCGTCTGGCGCATCTGAACAATTCGGGGATCGGGTTTGGGCCTGGCGCGCGGGGCAACCGGGTGGTGGGGTGTGTGATCGAGGACATTGGCGGCACTGGGGTGATGGTGGGTTGGCGGGGGGCAGGGCGCCTTGAAGGTGGTGCGGAGGGAACGCTGGACGCCGACTGGGCCGATCCGGCGGATGCTCCCCAAGGCAACGAGGTGTCCAACTGCGTGATCCGGCGGTGCGGGGCCGACAGCCGGGGGGCGGTGGGTGTGTTCGTGGCCTTCTCGGCGGATACGCGCGTGGCGCACAACGTCATTCACGAACTCCCGTATACGGGCATTTCGGTGGGGTATCGTTGGAACACGACGCCGACGTCGCAGGTTCGGGCGGTGGTCGAGTACAACCACATTTATGACGTGATGAAGACGCTGGCGGATGGCGGGGGCATTTATTCGTTGGGGTGGCAGCCGGGAACCGTGCTGCGTGGAAACCTCATTCACGATGTCCATCGGAGCGCCTACGCGCACGGGGGCGCGCCCAACAACGGGTTTTTCATCGACGAAGGCAGCAAGGGCTTCCGCTTCGAGTCCAATGTGGTGCACCGGACGTCGGGGGCCTCGGTGCGTTTCAATCAATGCCAGCGTGACTGGCACACCTGGGAGGGCAACGCCTTTGACGGGGACGCGACGGCGGAGCGGATTGCCGCGGCGGCGGCGCGGGCGGGGCTGGAGGCGGGCGCGCGGGTTTACCGGCCGGCTTCGAGCGCGCGTCCCGGCGAGTAGCGGCCCAAGCCGCGAGGGAAGGGGAACGTGGCGGGATGCGGGCGGGCAGCCAGGCCTCTGCGTGCCAGATGCGAATTGCGTGGGAGGGATGCGGGTTAGTGGGGGGGAGGGGCGGCGGTGTTTTGGGGATTGGATTCGGCGGGGGGCTGGGCGCGGAGGAGGTCATCC